>NZ_DATNGK010000307.1:0-19170 GCF_035605935.1 Actinocrinis sp.
GATCGTGGTCAGCGGCGGGCGGCTCATCAGCGCGGCGTTGCTGTCGTCGAACCCGATGACCGCCACATCCTCCGGGACCCTGCGTCCGACGTCGCGCAGGGCGAGGACCGCGCCGAGCGCCATCAGGTCGTTCGCCACGAAAACCCCGTCGATGTCAGGGTCCTTCTCCAGCAGTTGCAGCATCGCCCGCTCGCCGGTCTCCTGGGTGAAGTTGCCCTCGACCGCCGGGACATACGCGTGGCCGTGCCTCGCCATCGTGTCGCGGAAACCGGCGAGACGATCCTGGCTGGCCGGCATGTCCAGCGGCCCGGAGATGGTCGCGACCCGCCGGCATCCGCGCTCGATCAACCGCTGGGCGGCCAGCTTCGCTCCGGTGCTCTGCGCCGCGTCGACATAGCTGATCGGCAGCGGCCTGACCGGGCGCTGCGAGAGCACCGCCGGCAACCCCGCATCGGTGAGCAGGCCGGGCAGTGGGTCGTCCACGTTCGACGAGATCAGGATGACGCCATCTACGTGCCCTTGCTTGAGGTAGCCGATCAACTGGGTACGCGCGGCGTCGTTCTCCGCCAGCATCAGCACCATGGTGACCCCGCGCGGCCGCAGCACCCCCATGATTCCGCTGACCAGCCGCCCGAAGAACGGGTCGGTGAAGATGCGGCCGAGGAACGGGTCGTCGAACGTGCGGTGTTCGGCCTCTGAGACCACGAGCGCCACCGAGTTCGTCCGGCGGGTCACCAGCGATCTGGCCGCCTGATTCGGGACGTAACCCGTCTGCTCCACCGCCGCGCGGACGACCTCCTGCAGTTGGGGATCGACGTTGCGGATGCCGTTGATCACCCGGGACACCGTCGCCCGGGAGACCCCGGCGACCTTCGCGACATGCTCCAGCGTGGGCGTGGCGCCGGGAGCGTGGCGGTCTTTGCTCATGCCGCCATCTTTCCACAGCCCGTAGGAGAGCGCTCTCCCCTCGTGCAGGCTCCCGGTCTGCCTGGTTCGCTGTCAAGTCCCGCGCCCGACCTCCGCAAAGGTTGCCAAAAGTAAGCACCGTTACCTGGCCGTATTGTTCGGGGTCTTGACTCGATCGCCGCGGCCCGGTTTCATACTCGCCACGGAACCGGTTCCGGAATCGGTTCCGGGCTAGGGCCCGGACCGCTCCGAATCGCGACTTCCCAGGTGAAGCGTTCCCAAAGCCCTGACAACGACTGAGGAGGTGACCGCCGTGCCGATCACGATGGCCGACGTCGCCGCCCGCGCCGGCGTCAGCAAGACCACGGTCTCCCGAGTGCTCAACGGCAAGGGCGAACTCGACCCGTCGACCGCCGCCCGCGTGCGCCGGGTCATCCAGGAACTCGGCTACGTGCCGAGCGCCGGCGCGGTGAGCCTGGCCCGCGGACGCACTCGGGTGCTCGGCATGCTGGTGCCCTCGCTCAGCTGGCCGTGGATCGGCGAGGTGCTGCAAGGCGTCGCCGACGCGGTCGAGGACGAGGGCTACGGCCTGCTGGTGTTCAGCTGCAGCAAGGGCGAGCAGTCGCTACAGCGCTTCGCGTCGCAGGCCTCTGCCAAGTCCTTCGACGGGCTGCTGGTCATCGAGCCCGAAGGCACCCTGGAGTTCATCGCGGGACTGCACCGCGGCGGGCTGCCGGTCGTGCTCATCGATGATCGCGGCCACCAGCCGCAGTTCCCCTCGGTGGGCACCACCAACCGCGCTGGGGCGCAGGAGGCCGCGCGCCATCTGCTCGCCATTGGCCGCACCCGGCCGGTCGTGGTCAGCGGTCCGGCGCAGCTGGGCTGCACCCAGGACCGGCTGGGCGGTTTCGCCGAGGTCTACGCCGAGGCCGGGCTGCCGCTCGAGCCCTGGCGGGTGGTGAACGGCGACTTCAACTTCGAAGGCGGACACGCCGAGATCGGGCGGCTGCTCACGGCCGGCCGGTTCCCGGGCCGCGTCCAAGCGAGCGAACCGGGCTTCGACGCGGTGTTCGCGCACAACGACCTGTCCGCGGCCGGCGCGATCCAGGCGCTGCGCGAGGCCGGTGTGCACGTGCCGAAGGACGTGGCCGTCGTCGGCTTCGACGACGTACCGCAGGCTTCGTACACCGATCCGCCGCTGACCACGGTGCACCAGCCACTGCGCGAAATGGGGGAGACCGCGGCCCGCGCGCTCATGGGCCACTTCGACGGGACCCCGCTGACCGTCGACCCGATCGTCCTGCCCACCAAGTTCGTCACCCGGGGCTCCACCACAGCCCGCAACACGTAGCACAGCACAGCGCACGGCACAAAACAGCACACTGATTCACCCACGCTCAATCATCCACTGATCCGCTCAGCAACGCATGACAAGTCAGGTGGAGGCGCGCCAACGCCCCCACCCGACCAGTCACACACCGCTTCCGGCGCGTACCAGGCGCCCGAGGCGGCAGCCCCCATACGTACGGCGAGCGCACTCCACAGTGACAAGCCACGTCGAAATGAGGACCCATGCGTGTGAACCGCTCAATCACCGCCTTCCTCGCGGGCAGTATGGCCTTGGCCACGCTGACCGCGTGCGGCGGCAATTCGTCGGGTACATCGAACGGCGGCAAAACGAGCGCGTCCGGTGTTCTGAACATCAGCATGCCCGACGGAGCCTCCGAGAAGGATAACAACAACCCCTACCTGGCCACCTCGGCGTCTTCGCACCTGGGCTACCGGTACGTCATCTACGAACCCCTCGCGATGGTCAACCTGACCGACCCGAACTCGAAGCCGACGCCGTGGCTGGCCACCGCCTGGAACTGGTCCACCGACTACAAGTCGGTCAGCTTCACCGTGCGCGACGGGGTCAAGTTCTCCGACGGCTCGGCGATGACCCCGGACGACGTGGCCTACTCGTTCCAGATCCTCAAGCAGTACACCGCGCTGAACTCCAACGCGCTGCCCATCGACACGGTCAGCGTCTCCGGCAACCAGGTGAAGGTCACCTTCACCCAGTCCGTGTACGTGATCCAGGCCAAGGTGCTGTCCACCTTCGTCGTGCCGAAGAAGATCTGGTCCGCGATGAAGGACCCGACGACGGACACCGTGACCCAGCCGGTCGGCACCGGCCCGTACGCGCTCAAGACCTTCACCCCGCAGACCATCACCCTCGACGCGCGCAGCAGCGGCTACTGGCAGGCGCTGCCGAAGGTCGCCGAACTGCGCTACAGCACCTACACCGGCAACGACACCGAGACCCAGGCGCTGGTGACCGGCGCGACCGAGTGGAGCTATGTCTTCATCCCGGACGCCAAGACCGTCTTCGCCGGCCGCGACCCGCACTACAAGCTGTGGTTCCCGCCGTCGCTGAGCGCGGACGGCCTGTGGTTCAACACCACCGTGAAGCCCTGGGACAACCAGTACCTGCGCCAGGCGGTCGGCATGGTGATCAACCGCGCGGACATCTTCAACGAGGGTGAGTCAGGCTACTTCAAGCCGGAGATCGACAGCGTCACCGGACTGCCCTCACCGGCCGGCGACACCTTCATCTCCGCGCAGTACAAGGGCGTCAACGGCCAGAAGAGCGCGGCGGATGCCAAGACCCTGCTCACCTCGCACGGCTTCACCTACAACGGCAGCACCCTGATGGACCCGAGCGGCAAGGCCGTCACGCTCTCGCTGACCGACCCGGCCGGCTGGAGCGACTACCAGACCGACCTGTCGATCATCTCCGACAACCTCAAGTCCATCGGCATCTCCGCCACCATCGACAAGGCCGACACCGACGCCTGGTTCAGCAACATCGCCTCCGGCAAGTTCCAGGCCGCGATGCACTGGAGCAACGGCGGATCCACCCCGTACGACATGTACGAGAACATCATGGACGGCGCGGACCTGGTGCCGGTCGGCCAGGCGGCGAACTCGGGCAACTACGGGCGCTTCAACAGCCCGCAGGCGACCGCGGCGCTCAAGGACTACGCGAACGCCACCGACGACGCCACCCGCACCACCGCGCTGCAGACGCTGGAGCAGATCATGGTGCAGCAGGCGCCCATGATCCCGACCTCGGCCGGAAACTACGGCGCCGAGTACTCCACGAAGCACTGGACCGGCTGGCCGGACGATTCGAACCCGTACATGCCCATCCAGCCGACGCTGACCCAGTCGCTCGCCGTGATCATGCACCTGACCCCGGCCACGTCCTGACACCTGGCCACATCCGCCGCCCCGCCTCGGATGCCGCACCCTTCGTGGTGTCCGAGGCGCCGGGCCGGATGGCGGGTAACGCGGCGATCTTCCAAGGAGAAGCACGATGACGACGCTGAGCGAGACGCCCTCGCCGGCGGGCGGGACTGCCGAGGTGGTCCTGGAGGCCGAGGGCCTGACCAAGCACTTTCCGGTACGCCGGCACCTGCGCGCGGCGTTCTCCGGCGAGCGCGCCGTGGTTCACGCCGTGGACGACGTGAGCCTGCTGCTGCGCCGCGGCCGGGTCACCGCGCTGGTCGGCGAATCCGGGTCGGGCAAGTCGACCGTGGCCCGCCTGCTCGCCCAGCTCTATCCGCGCACCGGCGGCGCGATCCGGCTGCACGGCGCGCAGACCACGGTGCGCGGCGGCCGCAAGTTCCGCGCGTACAGCGGCCGGGTGCAGATGATCTTCCAAGACCCGTTCGCTTCGCTCAACCCGGTACACACCGTGCGCTACCACCTGACTCGAGCGCTGCGCGTGCACAACCGGGTCGGCCGCGGCCGGGTCGAGACCGAGGCGGCGCTGGCGCAACTGCTGACCAAGGTGCAGCTCACCCCGCCGGAGCGGTACATCGACAAGTTCCCGCACGAGCTGTCCGGCGGGCAGCGCCAACGGGTCGCGATCGCGCGGGCGTTGGCCGCGGGGCCGGAAGCGCTACTGGCCGACGAGCCGGTGTCCATGCTCGATGTCTCCATCCGGCTCGGCATCCTCAACCTGCTACGCGATCTCAAGGAGCAGATGTACCTGGCGATCCTGTACATCACGCACGACATCGCCTCGGCGCGCTACTTCGCCGACGAGACGCAAGTGATGTACGCGGGCCGTATCGTCGAGGGCGGAGACAGCGAGAGCGTCACGCAGTACCCCGCGCATCCCTATACCAGGCTCCTGATTGACTCGGCGCCCGACCCGGACCGGATCGCCTCCCGCGCCGACGGTTCCAGCCTCAACGGCAATGCGCAGTCGACCGTCGAACCGCCGGCCGATGAACCCGTCGACGAGGGCACCGCCGAAGTCGCCAGCCTGATCCGCCCGCCGAGCGGTTGCCGGTTCCATCCGCGCTGTCCGCATGCGATGGACGTGTGCACCGTGCAGGTCCCGCCGCGCTTCACCGTCGCAGCGCCGGCCTCTTCTGAACGTGCCGCCGCGGACAAGCCCGAGCACTGGGCCGCCTGCTGGCTCTACTCGCCAGAGCACGCTAACGGCACCTCCTCCACCCAAACCGGCGCCAACGCCACCGGCGAAGCAGGTGCGGCCGCATGAGGTACTTCTTCCAGCGCCTCGCGTTCTACATCTTCACCGCGTGGGCCGCCATCACGATCAACTTCTTCGTCCCGCGGCTGACTCCGGGCAACCCGGTCGACTCGCTGATCGCCGAGTATCAGGGCCAGATCAGCACTCAGGCGGTGCACTCGCTGACCGTGCTGTTCGGCCTGGACAAGCAGCAGGGCATCTTCCAGCAGTACCTCTCCTACCTCGGGCAGCTGCTGCGCGGCGATCTCGGCATCTCCTTCCACTCCTTCCCGACCCCGGTCTCCACGGTGCTGGCGCAGAGCCTGCCCTGGACGATCACGCTGGTCGGCGTCGCGACGATCCTCAGCTTCGCCATCGGCACCCTGCTCGGCGTCGTGGTCGGCTGGCGGCGCGGCAGCCTGGCCGACCTGCTGATGCCGATCACCACCTTCTTCGCCTCGATCCCGTACTTCTGGCTGGCGCTGCTCGCGATCGCCGCGTTCACCGGCGTCAACAGCTTCCTGCCATCAGCAGGCGGATACGACCCGGGGCTCATTCCCGGTTGGAACGGGGCGTTCATCGGCAGCGCGTTCAAGCACAGCCTGCTTCCGGCCGCGACCATCATCGTCACGTCCGTGGCCGGATGGCTGATGGGCATGCGCAACATGGTGGTGACGGTCAGCAGCGAGGACTACGTGACCGTCGCGCACGCCAAGGGCCTTTCCGAGCGGCGCGTGATGCTCGGGTACGCCGCGCGCAACGCGATGCTGCCAAGCGTGTCAGGGTTCGGCATGGCGCTCGGCCTGGTGGTCGGCGGCACCTTCCTGGTCGAGTACGTGTTCTCCTATCCCGGCGTCGGCCTGGAGCTGGTCTCCGCGATCGGGCAGAAGGACTACCCGCTGATGCAGGGCATCTTCCTGGTCATCACGCTCTCCGTGCTGGCCGCCAACTTCCTGGCCGACCTCGCCTACATGGCGCTGGACCCGCGTACCCGAAGGGAGGGCTGACCGATGGCCGTCACCGCGCCCGGCGTGGACGCCGTCACGCCGCAGGAACCCGTCGCCGGCTCGGTCGCGGCGACCCCGCGGCGGCTGCGCATGCGCCTGCTGTCGAACCGGAAGGTGGCCGTGGGCCTGGCGATCCTGGCCGTGTTCCTGCTGATCGCGATCATCGGACCGCTGATCGCGCCCTTCGATCCCTCGCAGCGCAGCAGCGACATCCTGCAAGGCCCCTCGGCCAAGCACTGGTTCGGCACGACGCACATCGGCCAGGACATCTTCAGCCAAGTGCTCGACGGCACGCGCAGCGTCATGTTCGTGGGCTTCTTCGCCGGGGTGGTGGCGACCATCGTCGCAGTGCTCTTCGGTGTGACCTCCGGCTACCTCGGCGGGGCCGGCGGCGAGAGCCTTTCCGCCGTATCCAACGTGTTCCTGGTCATCCCGGCGCTCCCGCTGATCATCATCATCACCACCGCGATCCCGACCGGCGGCGACTGGGTCGTGGCGCTGGTCATCGGGCTGACCTCCTGGGCCTGGGGAGCCAGAGTCCTGAGAGCGCAGACGCTTTCCTTGCGCAGACGCGACTTCGTCGAAGCGGCCCGCGCCACCGGGGAACCGGTCTGGCGGATCGTGATCTTCGAGATCCTGCCGAACCTGACCGCGATTATCGCCTCCTCCTTCGTCGGTACCGTGATCTACGCGATCATGACCGAGGTCGCGCTCGCCTTCATCGGCGTGCAAGGGCTCTACGAATGGAACTGGGGCGCGATCCTCTACTGGGCACAGAGCCAGGAGGCGCTGGCCATCGGCGCCTGGTGGTGGTTCGTCCCGGCCGGCCTGGCGATCGCGCTGCTCGGCACCGCGCTCTCGCTGCTCAACTTCGGCATCGACGAACTGGTCAACCCGCGGCTGCGTAGCAGCGGCAGCGCCAAGGTGCGCGACTACACCGGCCGCAAGATCCGGCTGCGCGTCGGCTTCACCCCGGTCCTGGCGCACGGCGGCGAACCCACATTCCCGCGCACCGCGGCCGACAGTCAGGTCTCTGAGATTCACGCCGAGGACGGTGCCCTGTGACCATCCACGTGGACGGACCGATCCCGGATCACATGGCCACCGGCGACGCAGTACTCGACATCAGCGGCCTCAGCGTCGACTACGGCGTCGGCGAGCGAGCCGTGCGAGCGGTCAGCGACGTGAGCCTGACCCTGCGCCGCGGCGAGGTCCTCGGATTGGCGGGGGAGAGCGGTAGCGGTAAATCAACCCTCGCCTACGGCCTGACCCGGCTGCTGCCGCCGCCCGGCGTGGTGGCCGACGGCAAGGTGATCTACCACCCCGGCGACGGCTCAGGGCCCGTCGACGTGCTCGCGCTGAGCTCCGCCGGATTGCGCGATTTCCGCTGGGCACAGACCTCGATCGTGTTCCAGGCCGCCATGAACGCGCTCAACCCGGTCGACAAGATCTCGACTCAGCTCACTGACGTGCTCAAGGCGCACAAGCCCGAGTTGAGCCGCGTCGAGCGGATGGAGCGCGCCCGTGAACTGCTCGGCTTGGTCGGCATCCCGGCCGACCGGCTGGACAGCTACCCGCACCAGCTGTCCGGCGGCATGCGGCAGCGGGTGATGATCGGCATGGCCCTGGCGCTCGAGCCCCGGATCGTCATCATGGACGAGCCGACCACGGCGCTGGACGTGGTGATGCAGCGCCAGATCCTCGGGGTGTTCAGCAGGTTGCGCAGGCGGCTGGACTTCTCAGTGATCTTCATCACCCACGACCTGTCATTGCTGGTCGAGTTCGCCGACCGGATCGCGATCATGTACGGCGGCCGCATCGTCGAGGAGGCGCCCGCCGCGCAGATCTATCGTGATCCGCTGCACCCGTACAGCGATGGTTTGCTGCACTCGTTCCCCGCGCTGCGCGGCCCACGCCGCGAACTGGCGGGCATCCCCGGCTCACCGCCCGACCCGCGCTCCCTTCCTTCGGGGTGCTCCTTCCACCCGCGCTGCCCCAAGGCGTTCGACCCATGCTCGCGCGAGATCCCGGTGCTCGGCGTGCCCGGCGAACTCGGGCGCGGCGAAGGCGAGAACGCCGAGAATCAGCGCACTGTCGCCTGCTGGCTGCACCCCGCCGACAGCCCTGTCTGAGACGCCGAATTTCATAGCGAGCATCACCAGCCCTACCACGGGGGTCGGTGCCGCGCTGCCCGAAACAGGAGAATCATGGACACCACTGCCGCGACGGCGGACGCCCGCGTGACGACCCGTTACGACAGCACCATCGACCGGTTGCCGGCCGACTTCCGGTGGGGCACGGCTACCTCCGCCTACCAGATCGAAGGCGCCGTGAACGCGGACGGGCGCACGCCGTCGATCTGGGACACCTTCTGCCGCGTGCCCGGCGCGGTCGACAACGGCGATACCGGGGACCTCGCCTGCGACCACTACCGCCGGATGCCGCAGGATGTGGCGCTGATCCGCGACCTGGGCCTCGACGCGTACCGCTTCTCGGTCGCCTGGCCGCGCGTGCAACCAGGAGGCAAGGGCCCTGCGAACCAAGCCGGGCTCGCGTTCTACGACCGGCTCGTCGACGAGCTGCTGAGCAGCAACATCGAACCCTGGCTCACGCTCTACCACTGGGACCTGCCACAAGAACTGGAGGACGCGGGCGGCTGGCCGAACCGTGACACGGCCTACCGCTTCGCGGACTACGCAGAGCTCGTATACGACAAGCTGGGCGACCGAGTCGCGCACTGGACCACGCTGAACGAACCGTGGTGCTCGGCGATGCTCGGCTACGTCGAAGGAGTCCAGGCACCCGGAAGGCGCGACTTCGGGGCAGGCATGCACGCGATCCACCACCTGCTGCTCGGCCACGGCCTCGCGGTGCAGCGACTGCGCGCCGCGAACAAGGGCAACCCGCTGGAACTCGGCATCACGCTCAACCTCAGCACGGCGAAGCCCGCGACCGACTCGATCGCAGACCTCGAAGCAGCCCGCCGCGCCGACGGTCTCGGTACCCGCATCTACCTCGACCCGCTCTGGCACGGCCGCTACCCCGAGGACGTGCTCGCCGACCTCGCGGCCCGCGACGTACATCTCCCGATCCAGGACGGGGACCTCAAGACGATCTCGGCGAAGCTCGACACCCTCGGCGTCAACTACTACTTCAGCCTGCGAAGCTCCGGCGTCGACGAGGACGGCCGTGACCGCGACGGGAACGGCCACCCGGTCGGCCGCGGGGTGCTCTACGGCCTGCCGCAAACGGCGATGGGCTGGGAAATCATGCCCGACGACTTCGCCGAACTGCTCACCCGCGTCGGCCGCGACTACCCGGGCGTGCCGGTGTTCGTCACGGAGAACGGCGCGGCATTCCGAGACGAACCCGACGCCGCCGGCTTCGTGCCGGACCGCGACCGCATCGACTACCTCGCGTCCCACATCGCGGCGGTCCAGAAAGCGCGCGAGTCGGGTGCTGACATCCGCGGCTACTTCGTCTGGTCGCTGCTCGACAACTTCGAATGGGCCTACGGGTACGACAAGCGCTTCGGCATCGTCCGGGTGGACTACCCGACCCAGCAGCGCATCCCGAAGCTCAGCGCCCATTGGTACCGCGACACCATCCAGCGCGTGCGAGGAAGCGCCGCCGAGTAGACCCGGTCGCAGGACCGGGCCACGGGCCGCCGCGCATCAGCCAGCGCGCCAAACTCATCCTCGGCTCCCGGCGCGGGCAACCTTCGCGCCGCCGGCAGGCTGCCGCGGAATGACCGTCTCGATCGCCGTGTCCGCGCCTGGGACGTTGGGGCGGACGGTCCCGGCGTCAAAGGGGCCGGGCTGCGGTTGCGTGCCGACCCACCAGAGACAGGCGAGGCAGGCAACGCACGCGAGCGCCAGCACCGCGGCCACCGAGGCGCTGACCGGGCCCCTGAAGTATGTGCCTGGACCAACCGTGAACGGGGTGTAGCGCAAGTACAGGTAGAGCGTGAAGGCCGCGGAGACGCCGACGACCGTCGCGGCCAGACGCGGGGAGAGCGACCACCATCCCAGCACGCCCAGGGCGAACGCGAGCACCTCGATCACGTACGAACCCTGATGGATCACGGTGCTGGCTGTCGCGCCGAACATGATCAGGCACCAGACCACGTACATCGCCACAAGCGTGATCAGAAGCGCCTGTTCCACCTCGAGTGGCCCGCGCCTGGCCGGCGCCGCCGATCCGCGTCGCCGCAGCTGTCCTGCGCGCACCCGGAGCACCTGGCCGCGAGCGCCACGCACGACCAGGATCACCAGGCCCAAGCCGACGAGACCGAGCGTCGGTCCCACGAAGAAGAACTGCCAGACGATCGCGTCCTGAGCGTGCGCGGTCAGCGCGTGGCTCGGCGTAGAAAACGCGTGCGCGACCAGGTATGCGGCGTTGCGGAGATAGTCGAGTTCGTGCTGGAACGGCGAGGCGAAATTCGTCCGCTTATAGGCGAGGGTCTTCTCGAGCCCGAGCCGACGATAGGCGTCGACAATGGCCTGACCTGTCGACTCGCCCGGAACGGGCAGCGGCGAGTTGGCGAGCTGGAGTTCGAGCAGCGCGTTGGCCGGTGGCTGATAAAACCTCTGATACAGCATCCACGGTAGGTACGAGACGGCCAACCCTCCCGCGCCGGCCAGCAGGAACCGCGGCCGGGGCAGTCGCCGCAGCGCCGTCAGCGTCGCCAGTGCGGGGATGACCGCGAACGCGGTACCGGGATGGGCGAGCAGCGAACAGCCAATGGCGGCTCCGGTGAGCGCGCCGGCGACCCGGCGGCCGCGGGCCGCGCGCAGTTGCGGCAGGAAGAGCACCGCGAAGGCGGCGAGCGTTCCACCGGCGGCGACCAGTTTCGGCCACACGAAGAAGGAATTCACCATCGCGAAGCCGGAGAACAACACCGCGGAAATGCACAACGGCACCGCCCATCGCGCTCTGCACGCCGCGCGTAGCAGTGCCCAGAGTCCGAAGATCCACAGCCCTTGCACCAGGGTCCCGATGACCTGCGGGTGCAGGTATGCGCCGTGCTGATGTCCCAGCAGCGCGTCCTGGAGAAGTTCGTAGCCGGTCTGCAACGGCGGGCGGTCGCTGGACTGGAAATCGGACATGATGAAGTGCGGCAGCGGCCGGTGGCGGCTTTCCAGCTGCTCGGCGAAGAGCATCGGGATGAAATTGTCGCCGGGTAAAGACGGCAGGAAGCGGGTTCCGGCCACCTGTCCGCGACCGATCCCGCCATAGAGATAGCCGAGCGCCAGGTAGAACAAGCTCGCCGCCGCGTAAAGGGCGGTGACCGGCGCGAACTCGGCCAGCTCGCGCCACCGTGCGAACCCGGAGCGGCAGGCGTCGGTCACCACCACCGCGCACGCCAGGTTGACCGCGACGGCGAATGCGCGCCCGAATTCCGAACCGGCGAGATACGCCCAGAACACCGCGAACCCGAGCAGCCCACTGCCCGCGATCCCGCTCAGTACCAGCAGCACCGGTTCCGTGACCCCGAAGCGGCGCGCTAGCAGCACGCATGCGGCCATCGGCAGAAGCATCAGGCCCAGACAGACCGTGAACGTTGCGATAAGCGATAAACCCGACAAGGAGTCCCCCACTCCATCCACCCGTCGCCGGACACTGATCGCATGGAGTCTCGCGATGATCACTTAGCGCATCAGTGTCGGCTCGCTATGTTGGACGCAAAGGTCCCTCGATCGGATGCACGGAAGTAGGCCATTCGGCGGCAACGGTCGCCTCGCGGCGCGGCAGGGTGCTGCGGCGGTGCGGGTAAGAACTCGATTATCAGACGGGCGTCAGCCTTGGCCGGGCTCGATTGCCCGGCCGCTCACGCGACGTCCACCGGCTCGTCGGCGATGAGGCGCCGCAGCGTTACTTGGCCCATCTCGCTCATCGCGGGATTGCTTTCGCGGTAATACCAGGCTGCGCCCATCGCCTGTTCGAAGGCCCACGCCTTGCCGCGCCGCCATTCGAGGTCGTCGCAGCCAAGTTCTTCACGCAACCGCCGGCGGGGAGCGTCGTCCAGCAGATGCCACGCGCCGACGAGATCGAGGGCCGGGTCCGCGGGGCCGAATCCACCGACGTCCAGCACGCCGGCGAGCCGTCCCTGCGCGACGAGCACGTTGCCGGGAATCAGATCTCCGTGAGTCATCACGTCCGCGGATGACCCGCGCGGAAGTTGCCGCAGCTCGGCCCACATCAGTCGAAGACGCGGCACCTCCAGGAGGCCTTCGCTCTTGTCAAGACAGATCTCCATCCACGCGTCATGCGACTTCAGGTCGCCGCCACGTCCGCGCCCGGAGAAGGTGCGGCCGCGCGTGTCGATCGCGCGGATGTCACGGATGAACTCGGCGAGATCGTGCGCGAACGGGATTGACCCGGCTGGATCTGTCGGGGTGGCGATGGTGCCGGATACCCAGGTCTGCACTGACCAGGGAAGCGGGTAACCATGGCCTGGATCGCCGAGCGCGACGGGTTCCGGTGTAGGAAAGCGTGTGCAGCCGGCCAGTTCACGTGCGGCCTGCGCCTCGGTTTCCAGCCAGCGGCGGGTATCGGCGACGTCGGCAGGCTGAAGCGGGAATCGCGCCGCCAGATCGTCGCCGATGCGGAAGATGGCGTTGACCGTACCCTGAGACCTGATCGATCGCACGTGGAGCTCGCGCCACTCGGGGAACTGGTCACGAACCAGCTCGCGTACAGTTTCGGTGCTGATTGACAGCTGGTCCTCATGCATCCGCACCGCCGGAGAATTTCACGTGCTGATCACCGAGGACAACCGAAATTCGGGCTCAGTGGCTCTTCGACGTCAACCGTGCTTGTGTTGGCTTGCCGACACCACTGCCCCCGCCGATGAGATCGACGCGCTCGAAGGCGCCGGAGTCCTGGTCAAGACCGCCTGACCGCACGAGCTGGCGCCGCGCCAAACGCAGCTACACGTCCAATGCAGCTACGCGCCCGCCGCCGCGGCGCCCACCCTCACTCTCACGCCAATCAGACACGTGTCGTCGTCCGTGTCCGCGTTGCTGTGCCTGAGCAGGTAATCCAGCTGTTCCCCAAGCGCGGGGACCGCGACCTGGGCCGCCGAGCGCAGGTGCTCCAGCGACTGATCGAGGGTGGAGTCCTTCCGCTCGATCAGGCCGTCCGTGTACATCATCAGCGTGTCGCCGGGATGCAGTGCGAGTTCCTGCTCGCCATAGTGCGCATCGCTCACCGCGCCGAGGAGCATGCCGGTTGGCAGCGGTAGCGCCGTGGCGCGGCCGTCGCGCACCAGTAGCGGCGGCGGGTGTCCCGCTCGCGCCCAGCGCAGCGTTTGGCGGCTTGGGTCGTAGACGCCGCACACCGCGGTCGCGGTGACGTGGTCGGTCAGGTGGTGCGCGACCGTGTTGAGCCAGCTGAGCAACTGCGCGGGGCCGGCGCCGGTCGCCGCGAGGCCGCGCAGCGCATTGCGCAGCGCGACCATGTCGGTGGCCGCGTCGATGCCGTGGCCCGCGACATCCCCGACGACCAGCAGGATCTGCTCGGTGGGCAGCACCACCGCGTCGTACCAGTCGCCGCCGACCAGGTGGTCCGTCTCGGCTGGCCGGTAGCGCACCGCGATGTCCAGCCCGGCCGCGTCGATGGGGCGCGGCGCCGTTGGCATGATGGCTCGCTGGAGACGCAGCGCGAGCCGGTTGCGCTCGGCCGCCTCCTGTTCCGTGTGCGCCAACTGGTCGCGGGTCGCCGCGAGCGCGATCTCGGTCCAGTGCTGCGACGAAATGTCCTGACACGCGCCACGCACCGCGATGAGCAAGCCCGCGTCGTCCACGACCGGCTCGGCGACGATCCGGATGTAACGCAGCACGCCATCCGGCCGCTGAAGGCGGAATGCGGCCGACGCAGCCGCGCGATTGTGCATCAGGGTACGAAGGAAGCGGCCGAGCGCGATCGCGTCGTCAGGGTGCGCGTGATTCTCCAGCCTGTTCAACGGGATCGGCTGCGCAGTAGATGGCAGTCCGTAGAGGTCGAACAGCTGCGCGTTCCACGTCGTCTCGCCGGTGACCAGGTTCTCCTCGAACCCGCCGATCCGGCCCAGCCGCTGCGCGTGCTGCAACAGCGTCGCGAGCCGCGCGGCCTCGTCCTGCAGCCGCCAGGTCAGCAGCACACTGCGGCCCAGCCGGCTGATGCCGACCGCCGCGACGGAGGAAACTGGCACCTGATCGATCCGCGCGTTGAGTACCAACTGCTCACTGCTGAACGGCTCGCCGGTCGCGTATACGTGCTCGACCTTGTCGAACAACGCGCCGGGCTCCGCAGCCAGCGGGTAGGCCTCAAGCAGCGGCAGACCGGTCACGACGGCACGCGGGCGGCCGGCCGGGTCGGCAAAATGCTTGTTCGTATATTCGATGACGAAGTCGGCGAGCCTGCCCTCCGTGTCATGCAGCGGACGCAGGACCAGCGCCGGATCGAGCAACGTGTCTGCCAGATCGCTGAGACGCGGATCAGTGGCGTCGTCCGACGCATCGGGGCGGCGCGTCCCGGCGTGCACTGTGCTGTCCGCCGCGACCTGCTGGCCGCCGTCCAGGGTGTAGGCGCACAGTTCGGCGAGGGCTTCCAGCTGCCTGCTCACCACCGGCGGCAAGTCCTCTACCGGCTGCGGCCAGCAGACCTCCAATACGCCGAGCACTCGGCCGCCAAGCTCGGCGGGCAGCGTCACCCGGCCGCCGGCGCCGTCCCGCAGGTTCAGCCCGATGCTGGGCATGTCAGAGCTCGATGTGTCCGAGATGAGCTGAATGCCGCGCTCGACGACTGCTCGACGAGCGAGCGTGAGCACGTGCGGCGGGACGTGCCGCCAGCGTTGCGCCTCCGCGGCGCTGAATCCCGCGTGTCCGGCCAGCACGAGCGACCCGTCGGTGCCAAGCTCCCAGATCGCGACCGCGTCCGCGCCGAGCGGCCCGAGGGCATGCTGCTTGAGCGACTGAGCCGCGGCGTGCGCGTCGGTGGCGCTGAGCACGCCGGACTCGGCAGCGCGAAGACGCGCCCCTGGGCTGGCCTCCTGCGCCGTAGCGCTCGTAGGAGCAACGGACAGCGCCGCATTCTCAACGTCGAAGCCTGATTCGCTCGCCCCCGGCGCAGTGAGAGTCGCAGCGCCGGCGAGGAGGGACGCGAGCGCTAGGTCCGCATCGCGCGCCTGAGTATGCTCGCGGGCGATGCGGGTGAGCGGGTCGTTGGAGATCTCGTTCACCAGGTCCGCGGCCAGTTCGAGCGCCGGTAGCCCGCTGCGCTCCGCCAGCACGTCGAGCTGCTTGGCCGCCTGCGCCTGACCGCAGCGCAGGCGCTCCATCAGGATGCCCTTGGCCAGCTCGACCAGGGCGCGCGCATCCGCGGTCGTCTCAGCGTTCTGCAACTGCACGCGCAGCCGGTCGACCGTGGCGGCCAACCTGCCGATGCCGGGTGCGGCCACGGTGTCCGCAGCGGGTTCGCCAGGTTCGGCCGCCGAATCGTCATCCAATGGGGGAGTGGGGGTAAGGGTCATGATTCAGTGTCGGTTCACATCCGGTCGGTGCGGTCAGAGTCTCACGGCGTCGGGCCCTACAACTTCAGGGCGCGACGGATGCAGTCGATGAGCACGGCCGCGTCCACCGGCTTGGTCACGTAGTCGCTTGCTCCTGCAGCCAAGCTCTTCTCCCGGTCGCCCTGCATGGCCTTCGCCGTCACCGCGATGATCGGCAGATCCGCGCGCTCGGGCATCGCCCGGATCCGCGCCGTGGCCTCGTAGCCGTCCATTTCCGGCATCATCACGTCCATCAGGATCAGCTCGATGCCCGGTTCGCGGCGAAGTACCTCAATGCCCTTAACGCCGTTCTCGGCGTTGAGTACCCGCATGCCGTGAAATTCCAGCATTCCGGTCAGCGCGAAGACGTTGCGCGCGTCGTCATCGACGACCAGCACGGTGCGCCCGGCCAGTCGCCCATCGCTCTCCGGCAGCTCGGGCTGCCTGCTGTCCGCCCTCGCCAGCGGCACCACGTCGGCCGGGCGCTCAGCGGTCAGGTGCAGCGCGATGCGCTCGCGCAGCTCGTCCAGGCTCGGCAGCAGCTCCAGGGGGTACGCCTGGGCGTGCTCCTGGATCAGCAGTTCCTGTTCCGGGTCGAGTCGCCGGTTGTGGTGAGCGAGCACGGGGATCGCGTGCAAGGCCGGGTCGTCGCTACGCGCCTGGAGGAACCGCGCTGCGCCTTCGTCGGCCATGTCCAGCTCTAGGACGACGCAGTGGTACGGCTCGGTCGCAAGCGCCGCCGCCGCGTCCTGCGCGCCGACCGCCGTGCGGATCTGCACCGGACCGCGCACGTCCAGCAGCGGCCTGCTGTCGGCGAGGTCTGCGACCGCGCTCTCCGCTACCAGCGAGAGCAGGCCGCGCGGCCGGTCCTCGATCACGAGCAAGCGCCGCGCGCCGGTCGCCTGGCTGTCATCACGGTCTTGCGACTGTGACGCGACAATCGCCGCGTCGGTACCGGGTGATGCGCCGGCGCTATGCTGCCCGTTCCGGCCGCGCGCCACGACGGATTCGACCACTGATACCTGCCCGGACGTCGGCTCCGCTGCGGCCTGAAGTGGAAGCGACGCCCAGTCCGGATGCGCGACCGGAAGATACAGCGTGAACGTGCTGCCCTCGCCGACGGCGCTGTGCGCGGTGATCGCGCCGCCGAGCAGCTGCGCGATCTCGCGGCTGATCGACAGGCCCAGGCCGGTGCCGCCGTACTTGCGGCTGGTGGTCCCGTCCGCCTGTTGGAACGCGCCGAAAATCGTCTCCAGCTGCTGCTCCGGGATGCCGATGCCGGTGTCGCGCACCCGGAAGGCCAGCGCGGGCCCATTGCGGCGGGCGGCTGGCGGCAGGTCCTGCTCCGGGGCCGGCTCGATGCTCAGCTCCACGCTGCCCGCCTCGGTGAACTTCACCGCGTTGGACAGCAGATTGCGCAGCACCTGCCGCAGTCGCGAGTCGTCGGTCAGCAACTCGCCGGGCACGTCGCTGGCCGTGCGCACCCGGAACTCCAGGCCCTTCTGCGTGGTCAGCGGATGGAAGGTGGCCTCGACGTAGTCCAGCAGCCGCCGCAGCGAGACGCGCTCCGGGTCGACGTCCATCTTGCCCGCCTCGACCTTGGACAGGTCCAAGATGTCGTTGATCAGCTGGAGCAGGTCCGAGCCCGCGGAGTGGATGACCCCGGCGTACTCCACCTGCTTGGGCGTCAGGTTGCGGGTCGGGTTCTGCGCGAGCAACTGCGCGAGAATCAGCAGGCTGTTGAGCGGGGTGCGCAGCTCGTGACTCATGTTGGCCAGGAACTCCGACTTGTACTTCGAGGCCAGCGAAAGCTGCTGGGCGCGCGCCTCGAGCTCTTGGCGCGCCTGCTCGATCTCCAGGTTCTTCGCCTCGATGTCGCGGTTCTGCGACGCGAGCAGCGCGGCCTTCTCCTCCAGCTCCGCGTTCGAGCTCTGCAACTCTTCCTGCCGGACCTGCAGTTCCTCGGAGCGGGCCTGCAGCTCGGCAGCCAGCCGCTGGGACTCGACGAGCAGCTCGTCGGTACGGGCGTTGGCCACGATGGTGTTCACGTTGACGCCGATGTTCTCCATCAGCTGCTCGAGGAATGCGCGATGCACTGGCGTGAACGCGTGCACCGAGGCCAGCTCGATCACGCCGAGCACCTGCTCCTCGACCACGATCGGCAACACCACGAGATTGGATGGGGCGGTCGCGCCGAGCCCGGAGCTGATCGCCACGTATCCGGGCGGCACGTTGTCGACCGCGATGATCCGCTGGCTGCGCGCCGCCTGCCCGACCAGCGACTGGCCGAGCCGGAAGCGGTTGGGCCGGCCGCCCGGATCGCCGTACGAGCCGATCAGCCGAAGCTCGATGCCCTCTGGCGCCTCCTCGGCGAGGAAGAACGCGCCGTACTGCGCGCCGACCAGCGGGGCCAGCTCGTCCATGATCAGCGCGGCGACCACCGCCAGGTCCCGCTGCCCCTGCATCAGGCCACTGATGCCGGCCAGGTTGGACTTGAGCCAGTCCTGGTCCCGGTTCGCCCGGGTGGTCTCGCGCAGCGATTCCACCATCGCGTTGATGTTGTCCTTGAGCTCGGACACCTCGCCCTTGGCCTCGACCGTGATCGAGCGGGTAAGGTCGCCTTCCGCGACGGCGCTGGTGACCTCGGCGATCGCGCGCACCTGCCGGGTCAGGTTCCCGGCCAGTTCGTTGACGTTCTCGGTAAGCCGCTTCCAGGTGCCGGACACGCCCTCGACCTCGGCCTGTCCACCCAGCCTTCCCTCGCTGCCGACCTCGCGGGCCACACGCGTGACCTCCGCGGCAAACGACGAGAGCTGGTCGACCATCGTGTTGATGGTGGTCTTCAGAGCCAGGATCTCGCCGCGCGCGTCGACGTCGATCTTCTTGGTCAGGTCGCCCTGCGCGACCGCGGTGGTGACCTGTGCGATGGACCGCACCTGGCTGGTCAGGTTGTTCGCCATCACGTTGACGTTGTCGGTCAGGTCCTTCCAGGTCCCTGATACGCCGCGCACGGTGGCCTGGCCGCCCAGGTTTCCCTCGGTGCCGACCTCTCGGGCGACGCGGGTGACCTCGTCCGCGAACGCGGAGAGCGTGTCGACCATCGTGTTGATGACGTCGGCGAGCGCCGCGACCTCGCCCTTGGCCTCGACCGTGATCTTGCGGGTCAGGTCGCCCTTGGCCACCGCCTCCGCGACCTG
>NZ_DATNGK010000308.1:0-19774 GCF_035605935.1 Actinocrinis sp.
CTGGACGCCGCCGGGCTGCATCACTGACGCACCGGCCGCGTTGTTGAGCCGGAGCCACGCCAGACCGCGTCAGTCCAGGTCAGCTCAGGCCACCGGCACGATCTGCGCCGACACCAAGCGGCTGCCCGCGATGTCGAGGATTCCGATCGTGCCCTGCGGTTGACGCCGCCGGTCGGTCGGCGAGCCCGGATTGAAGATGCGCACGCCGTCGCCAGCCTGGTCGAGCGGAATGTGCGAGTGCCCGAATACGACGAGTTCGGCCTCCGGGAAGCGGCGATGCATTCGCGCAGTGCGCCCGGCCGCCGATCCGGAGTCGTGGATCATTCCGACGCGCAGCCCGTCGAGTTCGAACCGGGATTCCACGGGTGCGCCCCAGGCCGCGACGTCTGGTCCGTCGTTGTTGCCGAGTACCGCACGGACCGGTGCGTAAGCGGACAGTTCATCAAGCACGTCCGCCGTGCATACATCCCCGGCGTGCAGGATCAGATCCGCGCCGCGTAGGTGCTCGGCGACCTTCGGCGGGCAGCCGCGCCATCGCCGCGGCGCATGAGTATCCGATAGAACGACGACTCTCATCATCAGCCGATCAGTTCGTTCGCGAGCAAGTCCATCAGCAGACCGTCATGCCACGTGCCGTCGGGGCCGCGTTCGTACTCACGCATCACGCCCACCGGCCGGAAGCCGACCTTGGCGTAACACCGGATCGCCGCCTCGTTGTCCGCGGCCGGATCGATCGTGATCCGGTGGTGCCCGAGGTCGTGGATCAGATACCTGGCGACGGCCCGTACCGCATCGGTCCCGAGACCGCGTCCGTGCATCGAGGTGTCGAGGTAGATGTCGATTCCGGCATGCCGGTAGTCCGGCTCCTCCTCCGCCCACCACTGGATGAATCCGACGATCCGCTCTTCGTACTCGATGACGAATCCATGCTCGTCTTCGGTGGCCAACTCCTCAGCGACTGCGGCGCGCAGATCCGGGCCGCCGCGCCACCACCGGTACACCTCGGGATCGGCGCGGATGGCGGCCAGGGCCGGTATGTCGTCCTCGCCCGCCGGACGCAAGGTGACGAACGATCCGGATAGGTTCACCGCGGCCGCGTCGTGGCCCTCCGCTTCCTGCGCTTCAGCCTGCATAACTCCGGACACTAACGACCGGCGGCGCTGCGCTCACGTGTATTACGCCAGTCGGCATACCGCGCCGGGTTCTCGATGATGCGCCGGATCGTGACCGTGGCGGCACCCAGTAGCGGGCCGCGGCGGCCGAGCTCCGACAGCTGCAACGCCTCGGGGCTCCACGGACGCACCGTGACCCGCTCCGCGAGTTCCTTGCGCATGCCGGGCAGCAGCCACTCGCCCAGCTCGGCGTATGCGCCGCCGAGCACGAGTGCAGAGGGGTCCAGCAGGTTCACCGCTCCGGCGAGAGCCGTGCCGAGCGCGCGCCCCGCCTCCTCCAGCGCCTCGAGCACCCGCGGATTGCCGCCGAGCGCTTGATCGGTCAGCGCCTTGATCCGATCTCCGCCCGCGTCCGCGAGGCCGGAGGCGCGCAGTACGGTCTGTTCACCGGCGTACTGCTCCAGGCAACCGCGCGCGCCACAGCTGCACAGCGGACCGTCCGGGTGTACCGGAACGTGCCCGAGTTCGCCCGCGAATCCGCGTGCGCCGCGGAAGAGCCGGCCGTCGATCACCACAGCCGCGCCGATGCCGGCCTCGGCCGAGACGTGGATGAAGTCGGCGGGCCGGGTCACGGTGTGCCAGAGTTCGGCCAGCGCGCCGAGGTTCGCCTCGTTCTCGACCTCGATCGGGACCGATCGCAGCGGGGCCGGCAGCCAATCGGCCAGCGACTGCGCGATCGGGACGGAACGCCAGCGCAGGTTCGGCGCCTGCTCGACGGTGCCGTTCGCGGCGTCGACCAGGCCGGGCACCGCGACCACCGCGCCGACCGGATGCAGGCCCTGCGCGGCGGCATGTTGCAGCGCGGCCGCGGCGACATCGGCCAGTTCGGCGAGCACCTCGCCCGCCGCGCGGCCACGGTTCGGCGCCTCGATCTCGACCCAGGTGCGCACGGTCCCATGCAGGTCGAGCACGCAGGCGCCGAGATGCTCCACCCCGATTTCCAATCCGAGACCGGCCGGGCCCTGCTCGCTGAGCGCCAGCGCGGTACCCGGCCTGCCGACCCGGCCGCTCGGAGCGAGGCCGAGATCGGTCGTCAGCCCGGCCGCGGCGAGTTCGTTTATCAGATTGCCGACCGCCGCACGAGTGAGACCGGTTCGCTCGGCGACCTCTGCGCGGGAACTCGGTCCGTGAGCCGCCAGCGCGGCCATGACCAGCGCTAGGTTCTGCCTACGCATGCCTTGTTGCGAAGCCGGTCCGGCGGTGCGATGGGCAGATGAGCGGTGCGAACGCACGCCTCGTGGCGTCACCGGGGCGCTGTCGTGCGCTGCGGGGCGTTCGCCATCGCTGCCGGTGTCTCCGGCTTCCGCTGCACGATCGCCGATGTCGTCCTCGGGTGAGTCGTTACCGTCGGTTGTGTCGTTACCGCCGGTCGAGTCGCTCACGGTGCCCCTCCTCGCCCTCGCGTCCCAGCGGCCGGTTTCACGTCGTCGCGGAATCGTTTCCGAGTCCGCCACCCTGCGCGAACAGCCCGCCGCGTTCGGCTCGTTGCAGAGTAGCCGCGATAAGGACACGAGCGGATTCGTCGCGAGGCAACGGTTCGAACACAGGTCCGGCGGCCGTGCCCCATCGGCGCGCCACCGCGTCCGCCGGCTCGCCGGTCAACAGCCCGGCCGCCTGCGCCGCCGCGCCGAGCGCGACGATCTCCTGCGCCGCCGGGATCTGCACCGCGCGCCCGGCCAGCCTGCGCACCGTGTCCTGCCAGGCTTTTCCGCGCGCGCCGCCGCCGATAAGCAGCAACGGCGTGTCGGCCGCTAACTCCTCGCCCCCGGCCCGCAGCACGTCATCCAGCGCCGCGAGCAGCGAGTACGCCGCTCCGTCATACGCCGCTTGGAGCAGTTGGCCCGGCGTCGTGTCGTGCCGCAGCCCGGTGAGCAGACCGGACGCGAACGGCAGGTTCGGGGTGCGCTCGCCATCGAAGTACGGCAGCACCACCGCGCTTCCGCCCGGCTCCACCGCCTGGCGATCGAGGCTGAGCAGCGATGCGATCCGGTCGACGGCGAGCGTGCAGTTGAGCGTGCAGGCGAGCGGCAGCCAAGCGCCCAGCGCGTCCGCGAACCCGGCCACGGTGCCGCTCGGATCGGTCGGCCGGCCGCGCGTCACCGCGTATACGGTGCCTGATGTTCCGAGGCTCAGCACCGGAACGCCCGGCTCCAGGCCGAGGCCGAGCGCGGCGGCCATGTTGTCGCCGGTGCCCGCGCCGACCAGCGTTCCCTCGCGCAGCGGCACCGCGCTGCCGCGGCCGGTGCCGCTTCCGGCCGCGCGCACCTGCCCGGCCGGCTGCCCCGGCTCGACGACACGCGGCAGCATCGACGAGGCGAGACCCACCTCGTCGAGCAGTTGCGTGGCATAGCCCTGCGGCGTCCACCAGCCGGTGCCCGAGGCGTCCCCACGGTCGGTGGTCGCCGTTCCGGTCAATCTCTCGGTCAGATAGTCGTGCGGAAGCCTGATAGCGGTGACCCGGTCCGCCGCCTCCGGCTCGTTCTCGCGCAACCAGGCCCACTTCGCGATCGTGAACGACGCGCCCGGCACGCTGCCGGTGCGCTGCGCCCACCATGGTGCGCCGAAGCGGCGGACCAGGGCCTGCGCTTGCGGCGCGCTGCGCACGTCGTTCCACAGCAGCGCGGGCCGTACCGGCGCGCCCTTCTCGTCCAGCGTCACGAGCCCGTGCTGCTGCCCGCCGATCGCGACGGCCTGCGCGGCTTCGGCGTATCCCGTCTGCTCCAACGCGGTGACCAGCGCCTCCCACCACTGCTCCGGGTCGCTCTCTCGCCCCGCCCCGCCGCTCACCGTGTGCGCCGCCCGGCCTTGCCCGACCACCGCGCCGGAGTCCACGTCGACCGCGAGGGCCTTGGTCGACTGGGTGGAGCTGTCCACGCCGATGACTATGCGCGCTGCGGTCGGCGACATCCTCGTCCCCTCTGTGGGTTCGCGGCTTGGCTCCGGTGGTCCGGCGAGATGCGGATACCGCCGGCGGCCGCGAAGGAGTAGGTTGGGAGGCGGAATTTGTATTCCGCGTTTACGAATGAGGCTAGCCCTCCGAGACCTCCGGGAGCAAGCAATGACGCAGTCCCTTACGCCCACACCGGACGACAAGTTCACCTTCGGCCTGTGGACGGTCGGCTGGCTGGGCCGCGACCCGTTCGGCGACGCCACCCGCAAGCCGCTCGACCCGGTCGAATCAGTGCACCGGCTCGCCGAGCTCGGTGCCCATGGCGTGACTTTCCACGATGACGACCTGATCCCGTTCGGCTCCTCCGACAGTGACCGCGAGGCGCACATCAAGCGCTTCCGCGCGGCCCTCGACGAGACCGGGATGAAGGTCCCGATGGCGACCACGAACCTGTTCACGCACCCGGTGTTCAAGGACGGCGCGTTCACCGCCAACGACCGTGACGTGCGCCGCTACGCGCTGCGCAAGACCATCCGCAACATCGACCTGGCCGTCGAGCTCGGCGCCAAGATCTATGTCGCCTGGGGCGGGCGTGAGGGCGCCGAGTCGGGCGCGGCCAAGGACGTGCGCGTCGCGCTCGACCGGCTCAAGGAAGCCTTCGACCTGCTCGGTCAGTACGTGCTGGACCAGGGCTACGATCTGCGCTTCGCGATCGAGCCGAAGCCGAACGAGCCGCGTGGCGACATCCTGCTGCCGACCGTCGGCCACGGCCTGGCCTTCATCGAGAAGCTGGCGCACCCCGAGCTGGTCGGCCTGAACCCCGAGGTCGGCCACGAGCAGATGGCCGGGCTCAACTTCCCGCACGGCATCGCGCAGGCGCTCTGGCACGGCAAGCTGTTCCACATCGACCTCAACGGCCAGTCCGGCATCAAATACGACCAGGACCTGCGCTTCGGTGCGGGCGACCTGCGCGCCGCGTTCTGGCTGGTCGACCTGCTGGAGTCGGCCGGATACGAGGGTCCGCGGCACTTCGACTTCAAGCCGCCGCGCACCGAGGACTACGCCGGGGTCTGGGCCTCGGCGGCCGGCTGCATGCGCAACTACCTGATCCTCAAGCAGAAGGCCGCCGCCTTCCGCGCCGACCCCGAGGTCCAGGCCGCGCTGCGCGCTTCCAGGCTCGACCAGCTCGCGCAGAGCACCCTGGCCCAGGGCGAGACGATCACCGACCTGCTGGCCGACCGCAGCGCGTTCGAGGACTTCGATGCGAACGCCGCCGCGGAGCGCGGCATGGCCTTCGAGCAGCTCGACCAGCTGGCGATGGAGCACCTGCTCGGCGCTCGCTGACCCGGGCCGCGATGAAGGCGTCGAAGAGCCCTTATCGTAAGGGCTCTTCGACGCGGCTGTCGGCGCCCGCTCCTGCGTGGACGGGTAGGTGGCGGCGGGCAGGCGGATGAATCTTCAACCTTGACACTCTTCGAACACTGTTTTAGCGTCCGAGCTACCGCCGTCGCCGCCTGCCGAGGGACCGCCGAGTGGACTCAGTGTTCGAACCCATGGCCGAATCAGCCGCTTCGAACCCTGCCGTTTCACGCCCCGCGTTGGCGGCGGCGTGACCGAAACCGTAGAAGTACACGACGACGTCGCGGCCATCCCGGACTGGGACCACCTGGCGACGGACAGCGGGGCACCGGTCTTCTACAGCAGCGCTTTCCTCTCCGCCTACCGCAAATCCGAGCTGCTGCCCGCCGACGCGTTCGCCTACCTCGTGCTGCGCGACGCCGACCAGAGCGCCCGCGCCGCCCTGCCCGTCACCCTGCTCCCGCAGATGGATCCGGCCGGCTTGCTCACCGTGTACGAACCCTCCATCGCCGCTGCGCCGCGCGGGCTGATCAGCCACAACTGGCACTGTTACGACACCTGGCTGCCCGCACGCGGCGGGCCGGGCGACCTCGACGCGATCCGCGCCGTGCTCACCGCCTTCCGGCAGCTCGCCGCCGACTTCGCAGCACCCTGGTACGGCCTGGTCAACGTGGACGCGACCGGACCGCTGGCCGCCGCACTCACCGCGCTGGGCGCCCATGGGGTGCCGATCGACCAGCGCTACGTCCTGGACCTGCCGCCCGGCTTCGCCGCGGCCGACCACCTCGCCACCCTGCCCAGGCATCAGCGCGACGCGCTGCGCATGCATCAGCGCCGCGCCGAGCGCGCCGGAGCGGTCGCCCGAGTGCTGGAGCCCGGATCGGCCGAGCCGGACCGGCTCGGCAGGCTCGAGCGCATGATCGAGGCCGAACACAGCGTGCCCTGCCAGTTCGCGCCCGGGGGCTTCCAGAACTTCCGCCAGCAACTCGGTCAAGCCGCGCGCATCATCGAGGTCAGCGTCGGCGGCCGCGCCGTCGGCCTCGGTTTCTGCCTGATCGACGGGGTCCGGCTGCACTTGTGGACCTGCGGGGCCGACCGGGCCGCCGGCGACTTCAGCCCGTTCCACGTGTTGTTCTACGAGGCGCTCGAGTACGCGGCGCGGCTGGGCCTGGCCAGGTTCGAATGCGGCCGGCGCAACGGGGATTTCAAACGCAGGTATGGACTGCGGCCCGTGCCGCTGCTCGCATACGTCGCGCCGACCCGCAAACCGCTCGGCGCGCTCGTCCCGGGGATAACAGCAGCCTGATGCCTGCTGCGCAGATCCCGGGCCGAGCGCGCCTTGGCGCTATGCCGCGCTGCCGCGGCCGGCGACCGTCAGAGCTCGACTACCGCGCGGTGAACGCCAGCGACCAGACGAGGTTGGCGTTGAATGTGCCCAGTCCGCTGGCCAGGTCGTAGCCCGGACCCGCGGTGTAGCCGGTCACTGCGCCGAAGGAGTTGTTACCGCTGGTCACATCGACGATCCCGGCGAACGCCGCGTGTCGGCCGGCGCCAAGCTCGTACAGCGCGTCGTTGAGATTGCCGAGCCGGTGACCGGCGACCTGGTCAGCCAGCGCCACGATGCCTGCGAAGATCGGCGAGGCCTCGCTGGTGCCGCCGATGATGTGCCAGCCGACCCGGTTCGGGTCATAGCTGAAGTACACCCACGCGCCGCCGTTGACGGCCGCGCTCGCCGAGATGTCCGGAGTGCCGCGGTGGCTGCCGACGACGCCGCGCACGCCGCGCTGGAAGTCCGGCCGGCTGAACACGGCCGAGACCCCGCCGCCACCCGCGCCGTAGCCGTCGTTCCACACCACGTCGGGGGAGAGCCGCTTGCCGGAGTCGTCGAGCGTCAACTGCGTGCCGCCGATCGAGGTGACCAGCGGATCCGAGGACGGCCACGAGTTGACCGGCATGGTGTACAGCGCGCTGCCGTCCAGCGTCGCGTTGGTCGCGCCGTCGTCGCCCGAGGAGGCCAGCACGGTCACGTGGTGCTGGGCCGCCGCCTTGAAGGCGTAGCGCAGGTTCAGCAGGCTGCTGAAATCGCCCTTGTCGAAGCCGGGGAAGGTGTTCTCGGTGGCGCCGAAGCTCTGCGATATGACGTCGCCGACGCCCGCGTCGATCAACTGCTTCTCGGCGGTCATCATCTCCGGGAAGCCGGTGACACCCTCGGTCTCCGCCACCGGCGTCTCGACCAGGACGATGTGCGCGCCGGGCGCGATCGCGTGCGCGTATTCGACGTCGAGGGTGCTCTCCGCGGCCCAGCCGGTCATGTCCGAGTTCTTCGGATCGAACGGCGGGATCGCACCGGCCTGCACGATCTGCACGGTGGTGTCCGGCAGGCCCCACTGCGCGTCGAAGACCTGCAGGTCGTGCTGGATGGTCGGCGAGCCGAACGAGTCGACCAGCACGATCGTGCGGCCAGCCCCGTTGATGTGGAAGCGGTACAGGCTGTCGAGCCCGTACGCGGTGTGGTACTGCAGCGGCGAGTAGCAGTGGATGCCGAGCGTGGTCAGGCACTGCGAGGTCGGCAGCGGACTGGTCAGGGTCCTGGCGTCGATGTGGTCGGCGACGGCCGGGACCGGTTTGACCGCGGCGACCGCGTGGGTGGCCGTGATGGAACCGGCGGCGCCGGGCGCGATCTGCGCCGCGGCGGCCGCGGAGGACTGCGCGAGGGCGATGAGCAGGGCCGCCGCACCAGCCTCGATTACCGGGATCGATCTGCGCTTTCGGGTGTGTCGCAAGTCGAACTCCTTCGGACGGGCATCAAGCGGGCACCCCGGTCTGAGGCGCCCAAAATGCATGGCACGTTGAACTAAGCCGCTTGGCAAGCGCCCGTCCCGAAATAGCGCCGAGTCGTTATGTCCCGCCGCCCGCCAACAGGTTGACGTCCCGTCAGCGACCGGCCTGGACCACCGCCAGCACCACGGCCAAGATCAACCCTAAGCCGAAGGCGGCGACGCCCGCCGGGTCACGGCGGCCCGGAGCGGCCAGACGGATGAGGTAGACCGCGCACACCGCCGCCAGCGCCACCGCGCCGGCCACCCCGAGCGGGTGCACCGCCAGGCCGATCGCGACCAGCAGCGCGGCGAGCAGTTTCACCGGCGCGAACAGCGTGACGGCCACCTGCGGGGAAAGGCCGGTGAACCGGGTGAAGTTCGGCATCGTGCGGCCGGTCCACAGGTTGATCGGCGCCATCACGAACTCGGCGATCAGCAGCACCGAGCAGATCCACATCAAAGCCGTCATCCGGCCCTCCCCGGTCGTCGCAGCACTCTGAACGCGCACGCCGCGGGGTATCACGCGGCGCTGCTTACGGTACGGGAAACGCAGGCTCCTGTCGGCAGCCGCGGAGTCGGATCGTGCTTGGCTTCAACGAGCCCTTGCTAAGGCTTGACCGCACGGCTTCGGTGAGGTCGCCACGCGCGCGGTCCACTCCTTCGGGCCGGTTTTGACGGCTGGTGGAGGGTACACAGTGTGGGTGATCACGCTCGGGGTCGAGGAGGAGTATCTGCTGCTCGACGAGGCCAGCGGCTACCCCGCGGCGGCGGCCGACGAGGTTTGCGCCGCCGCCGGGCTGCAACCCGCGCTCGCCAGCGCCGAGGTGCAGCACGAACTGCTGCTCACCCAGCTCGAGGTGGCCACACCGGTTTGCGAGACGCTGGACGAGCTCGGCGGCAACCTGCTGCGGCTGCGACACGCCTTGGGCGAGGCCGCCGGCCAGGCCGGCTACCTGCTCGCCGCGACTGCCGCGGCCCCGTTCCGGCACGAGGGACCGGCCGCGATCACCGACACCCCGCGATACCGCGGCCTCTACGAGGACGCCCCTCAGCTCGTCGACGAGCAGCTGATCAATGGGATGCACGTGCACGTCGGGATACCCGATCGGGCTACCGGCGTCGCGGTGCTCAACCGGCTGCGGCGCTGGCTGCCGGTGCTTGTAGCGCTCTCCGGCAACTCGCCGTTCTGGAACGGCGGCGACACCGGGTTCGCCAGTTGGCGCACGGTCGTCTTCGGCCGGTGGCCGGTCAGCGGACCGCCCCCGGCGTTCGCCGACGCCTCCGACTACGACCGGCGGGTGCGCGGGCTGGTCACCGGGGGAGCGATCCGCGACGTGCACCAGGTCTACTGGCAGGCGCGGCTGTCCGAGCGCTATCGCACGATCGAGGTGCGCGCCGCCGACGTGCAACTGCGCGTCGAGGAGGCCGTCATGCTCGCCGGCCTGATCAGAGGCCTGACGCAGACGGCCATCTGGCGGTATGAGGCTGACGCGCCGGAGCCGGAGCCGCTGCCGGAGATCGCGGCGGCGGCCGGCTGGCACGCGGCGCGCTACGGACTTGACGGCTCGCTGATCGGCTCCGAGGGAAAGCCGATCGCGGCCAGGGACGCGGCCCGCGCCCTCGTGCGGCACGTGCTCCCGGCGCTGGCGCAGTACGGAGATGCCAACCAGGTCGCTGCCCTCGTCGAGCACACACTGCGGGTGGGCAACGGCAGCCAGCGCCAGCGCAAAGCCGTGGCCGACGCCGGTCCGCTCGGCCTGGTCCGGTTCATCGCGTCGGAGACGACGAAGAACCTTGAGAACCGTTGAGCGACGCCACGAGATCCGTCGCGCGCCGAGTGTCTGCTACTGCTCGGGTTGCAGGGCGCGCACGAACTCCCGCGCCCGCTCGCCGATCCCCTCGTGATCGCCCCGCTCGACCAGGCTTGGCGGCACCACATCAGTGCCCGCGCCGACTGCCAGCGCGCCGGCGTCAAGGAAACCGCGCGCGTTCGTCACATTGACCCCGCCGGTCGGGATCAGTCGCGCTCCGGGGAACGGGCCGAGCAGGTCGCGCAGGTACGCCGGGCCGCCGATCCGCGCCGGGAAGACCTTCACCGCCGCCGCTCCGAGCTCGAAGGCCCGGCTCAGCTCGGTCGGCGTCAGCGCGCCCATGACCAGCGGCACACCGCAGGCCAGTGCCGCGGCCGCGACGTCCGGGCGCACGTCCGGCGTCAGCAGGAAGCGCGCGCCGGCGGCCACCGCGTCGCGGGCGTGATGGGCAGTCAGCACGGTGCCCGCGCCGACCACGCAGCCCGGCACCTCGGCCGCTTCCTCGATCACGTCGAGCACACCGGGAATGGTGAAGGTGAACTCGACCAGCCGGATGCCGGCCGCGCCGAGCGCCGCGGTCAGCCCGGCCGCGTCGGCGACCTGGTTCGCGCGCACGATGCACAGCACGCGGTCGCGGGCCAGCAGATCCAAGAGGTCCGGTCGCTGCGAGGGGTGTTCCAGTGCCCGCGCGTGCGCTGACCCGTGAACCTGCGATGCCTGCACCTGTGCCTCCGTGTCCGTCATGGTCGCCGCCCTGCGTCGCGCCGTAGCGCCCGGCCTGGTGCGGCGCTCGTGCGTCGATGTCCGTCGATCACGAATTCGCCGTTGACCAGAACGTAGGGGATGCCGGTCGCGGTTCGACGCGGTTGCTCGAACGTCGCCCGGTCGGCCACCGTCTCGGGGTCGAACAACACTACGTCCGCGACCAGTCCCGGCGCGACCCTTCCACGGCTGGAAAGTCCGAGCCGGCGCGCGGCGCGTCCGGTCATCTGCGCGACGCACTCCTCCAGGGTGAGCAACCCTTCATCGCGCACGTAGTGGCCGAGGTAGCGGGGGAAGGTGCCCCAAGCACGCGGATGCGGCCGCTCGCCGATCAGCAGTCCGTCGCTGCCGACCAAGTGCGCGGGGTGGCGCAGGATGGCGCGGACGTTCTCCTCGTTGCCGACGTGCAGCAGACAGGAGACGCCCAGGTCGTCTGCCAGCAGCAGATCGAAGCAGAACTGCGCGGGCGGCTTTCCGGACCGCGCCGCCGCCTGCGCGACGCTCAGCCCGGCCAGCGCGCGGTTCGCGGCGTGCCGGGTGCCGCTGATCTGGATCGCCGACCAGTCGATCGCAACGCCGTGGCAGCCATCGGAGCCGGCGATTTCGAGATCTGCGGCCATTCGCTCGCGGGCGGCCGGATCGCGCAGCCGGGCCACGAGTGCGTCCGGGCCGCCGCTGGCCGCCCAGCTCGGCAGCAGTGCGGCGAGGGTTGTCGCACCCGGCAGGTAGGGATAGCTGTCGAGCGTGATGTCTACGCCGCGCGCCGAGGCATCGTCGATCAACTGCAGCAGGTCCGGCGCGCGTCCGGTGTTGACGGAGAAGTTCAGCGTCGCGTGCGCGAGGTGCAGCGGGCAGCCGGATCGCTCGCTGACCCGGATCATCTCCTCGTATGCTTCCAGGGCCCCGGCGCCATAGCTGCGGTGGTGCGGACTGTAGTAGCCGCCGTATTCGGCCACGACGCGGCACAGCTCGACGAGTTCGTCGGTGTCCGCATACATGCCTGGCGTGTATGTCAGACCGCTGCTCATGCCGACCGCGCCTTGCTGCAAGCCCTCGGCGAGCATTCGACGCATCGCGTCGAGTTCTGCGGCGGTAGCCGGGCGGTCGTCGTTTCCGACGCACATCATCCGCAGCGTTCCCTGCGGCATGAGATAGACGGCGTTGACCGCGCAGCCCTCATCGATGCGGTCCAGATACTCGCCGACCGTACGCCAATCCCAGGCGAGTTCCTCGGGGTCACCGTGCCAGCCGGAGATCTGCTGGCGCAACTGTTTCAGCGCACTGTCATCCACCGGGGCGTAGCTCAGACCGTCCTGACCGAGGACTTCGAGCGTGACGCCCTGGGAGGTCTTGGCCAGAAGCTCCTTGTCGGCGAGCAGCGCCAGATCGGAGTGCGCGTGCATGTCGATGAAACCGGGAGCGAGCACGAGCCCTGACGCGTCGACCACCCGGTCGGTGTCAAGGCCCGCAGCGGTGTCAGCGCCGACCGCGGCGATCCTCCCGCCCGCGAGCGCGACATCGGCGCGGAAACGCGGCGCGCCCGTCCCGTCGACCACCTCGCAGCCGCGGAACAGCACCGTCTGCGCGGCCGCATCCGTGCCCTTGCTTTCCATTGCGCTCACAACCTCGCCGTGCCGGTGCTTAGAAGCCAATGCTGCCTAGAACTGTGCTGCCTAAAACTGTTTAAAAGAATGTGCGGACGAGGTCCACGACGCGTCCGTCCTCCACGATCGGGATCAGCTGCCATTTGTCGAAAGCGGTGCACGGATGTGAGATGCCGCAGGTGACGATCTCGCCGACACGCAGCCGCGTGCTATCGCCATGGCGCAGGAAGGCGTGCTGGTCGGCGAGTGCGGCGATCGCGCACCCTGCGAGCTGTTGTGTCGAGCCGTCCGCGCGCTCGACGGTATGCGGCTCGGGCAGGCCGAGGTCGAATGGCGCGTCGCGCTTGCCGAAATCGAGCAGCGCGAGACCCGGCTCCGGCGTTGAGAGCACCCGGCCGCGGATGCTGAGCGCGGGCCGGAAACCGGCGTCCGCCGTCAACGGTGTCAGCCTTCGATAGTGGCCGTCGTCGTGCGTTATATAAGCGCCGCTGCGCAGCACGATCCGCACCGGCCGCGAGGCCTTCCAATCGCCGCCCAGGATCTCGACCACATCGTCGAAGTACGCGCTGCCGCCGGCCGTCGCGACGATCTCGTCGGCCTCGTCGAAAAGACCGGCCTCATCCAACCGGAGGACGAGCTGACGCAGGGAACGAAGATAGTCGCGAATGTGCTCGATGTTCTGCGGTGCGCGGTCGGGAGCCAGCGCGCCCTCGAAGCCGCCCGCGCCGACGAGCCGCAGCCGATCCGCGGCGCGAACCGCGCGCGCCACCGCTTCCGCCTCGTCCAGGTTCCGGCAGCCGGTCCGGCCGGCCGGCGCACCGAGATCGATCACGACGTCGACCGGCCGGACCGCGTCGGCCTCGGCGAGTATCGCCTGCATGAGCTCGACGCCGGTGATCGAGTCTGCGAAGCAGAGCAATCGGAAATGCGGCGCGCGGCGCGACTCGTCAGCGATCCACCGCAGCGAATCCGGGTCGACCACCTGGTTGGCCAGCACGATCGTCTCGACGCCGAAGGCCCGGTAGACCCGCACGTGCGCGATCGTCGCGGCGGTGATGCCCCAGCTGCCGGCGGCCAGCTGGCGCGCGAAGAGTTGCGGCGCCATCGTGGTCTTGCCGTGCGGCGCGAGATCCACACCGTGCTTCGCGCAGTACTGCGCCATGAGGGTCAGATTGTGTTCGAGCGCCGGACCGTCCAGGACGAGCAGCGGGGTGCCGAGTTGCGCGAGCGGCGGCCTTGTCTCGACGAGTTCGCCGACGGTGAGCTCGGTGAAGCGTGCCGGGAAACCCTTGTACCGCCAGCCGATCCGCTCAGCAGCCAATGCCTCAAGCGCTGCGTCGTCCACGACCCTCCTCGCGATCCCCGATCCGGCGTTGCAACATATGCAACGTGATTGCGCATACTGCTTACCCGGTTGTAGCATCCGGCAGCGCGACACGGCAAGGCGCGACCACGGAGGGCAGGGGAGGGCGCAGGTGAGCGGTTCGGCGGTGACATGCGTCGGTGAGGCCTTGGCAGTGCTCATCCCGGATGAGGACGGGGTTGGATACGCGCTGGTGGTCGGCGGCGCGGAGGCCAACGTCGCGTGCACGCTCACCGCGCTCGGCGTACCGGCACGCTGGGTCGGCAGGGTCGGCGATGATCACTTCGGCCGTGTCGTGCTGCGAACGCTCACCGGACATGGAGTCGACGTATCAGCCGTCGAAGTCGATTCCCATCGCCAAACCGGCTTGTACGTCAAGGAAATCGTCACCCCGCACGCGGACGCGGCCGACAACTCGCCATCCACCCGCATGCGCTACTACCGCGCTGGATCAGCAGCCTGCGACATGAGCCCGGCCCTCGCCGACGCCGCCGCCATCCGTGACACGCCGCTCCTGCACTTCAGCGGCATCACCGCGGCGCTGTCCGAATCCTGCGCCGCGCTCACCGACGCGCTTGTCGCGCCGCGGCGGCCGGACCGGATCGTCGCCTTCGACGTGAACTTCCGTCCCGCGCTCTGGGCCGGGCGCGATCCGGCGGTGCTGATCGATCTGGCCCGCCGCGCCGACCTGGTCTTCGTCGGCGCCGACGAAGCCGAGGCGATCTGCGGCGTCGGCGATCCGGACGAACTGCGCCGGCTGATGCCTGAGCCGCGCACGCTCGTGGTGAAGCAGGGGGCTGACGGCGCGGTCGGATTCGAGGCGGGCGAGCGCGTCGACGTGCCCGCGTTGCCGGTCCGGATCGCCGAGCCGACCGGAGCCGGGGACGCCTTCGCCGCCGGCTTCATCGCCGGGACGCTGCGCGATCTACCGCTTCGCGACCGCCTGCGCCTCGGCACGCTTGCCGCGTCCTGCGCGTTGCGGGTGCGTGGCGACCTCGGGACGATGCCCGACCACGCGGCCATCGAGCGCTTCATCGAAACCGGAGAACTCCCCGAAGCCGAAGCCGGACTCGATCCCAAGCAAGCGGCAGACTCCGGGAACAAGGCGGCCGCGGCGTGAGCCAGACCGTGGACCGCGCCCTGCGCATCCTGTCCGATCTCGGCGGCGGCCCGAAGACGCTCGACCAACTCGCCGGGCTGCTCGGCGTGCACAAGTCAACCGCACTCAGACTGCTTCAGACGCTAGAGTCCCAGGGCTTCGCCCGGCACGACGAGCAGCACCGCTACCGGCTCGGGCCGCGCCTCTTCGCGTTAGCGCACCAAGCCCTCGACGAACTCGATATACGCCGTCTCGCCGCTCCACATCTGGCCGCGCTCAACCAGAAACACGGCCATACGGTGCACCTCGCAGCCTACGTAGCAGGCACCGTCGTCTACATCGACAAGTACGAGGGCAGACACCCCGTGCGCATGCATTCGCGCATCGGCGCGCTCGCACCCGCACACTGCACCGCCGTCGGCAAGGTCCTGCTCGCCGGCCTATCCGAACCACTTCGCAAAGGCGCCGTCAGCCGGATCGGCTTCGAGCGCTACACGCCGAATACGATCACCGACCTGGACGCCTTCGAGGCCGAACTCGCCCAGGTCGCCGCGCAGGGCTACGCCCAGGACCGCGCCGAGCACGAGGATTACATCAACTGCGTCGCGGCCCCGATCCGTGATGCCGCCGGCACTGTCCTGGCCGCTGTGTCCGTCTCAGTGCCCGAACCCGTACTCACCTATTCGGGCGTCCTCGCCCTGCTTCCCGACCTTCTCTCCGCTGCCGGCGCCGCCTCCGCCGAACTCGGCTGGAGCGCCCCGCCCCCGCACCACGACCAGGAGAACTAGCGATGCCCAAAACCGCCATCACCACCGCGGACGCCCCGGCGCCGGTCGCCTCCTACTCGCAGGCCGTGCGCAAGGGCAATGTCCTGCAAGTGGCCGGGCAGGGACCGACCGACCCGGCGACCGGCGAGTTCGCAGGCACGAGCGTCGCCGAGCAGACCCGGCAGACGCTGCGCAACGTCCAGGCCATCCTGCGCGCCGCCGGAGCGGACTTCGACGATGTGCTGATGATGCGGGTCTACCTGACCGACGTCGCGGACTTCCCCGCGATGAACGAGGTCTACAGCACGTTCGTCAGCGCGCCGTTCCCCGCGCGCACGACCGTGTACGTGGGCCTGCCTGCCGGGATGCTGGTCGAGATCGACGCTCTCGCGGTGCTGGACGACTGAGCATGACGGCGTCCGAAGCAATCGACGACCTCTCGGACCTGGGACTCATTCCCGAGCCGGTGGACGTGGAAGTCGCGGTGCGGCTTCGATTCACGCTCACCGACGCGACGGTCCTCGACGCCGACGATCGCGGTGCCCACGTGGCGTCCTGGCTTCGCTCGGCGCTCGGCCCGGCGACCGGCCTTCCGCTGCGCGATGGTCATGGCCCGAGCAACGCCGTCACCTTGCGGCTGACCGCCGCCGACGGAACTACGACCGCGGACCTCGGTCCCGAGGGCTACCGCCTGACTGTGACCCCCGCTGGTGTCACAATCGAGGCCGATAGTTCCGCAGGGCTCTTCTACGGCGCTCAAACGCTGCGGACACTTCTGCCCGCCGCCGCGTTCCGCCGCGCTCAGATCAGCACCGAGCCCTGGCATATTCCGGTCGTCACGATCGTCGACCGGCCCCGATTCGGCTGGCGCGGCGCGCTTCTCGACGTGGCCCGCCACTTCCTGCCCAAGCAGGATGTGCTGCGCTTTATCGACCTGATCGCGCTGCACAAACTCAATGTCCTGCATCTGCACCTGACCGACGACCAAGGCTGGCGTCTCGAGATCCGGCGCTATCCGCGGCTCACCCACGTCGGATCCTGGCGTCGGGAAAGCCCGCTCGGCGATCGGCGGCATCAGCGGTTCGACGGCCGCCCGCACGGCGGCTACTACACCCAAGACGACATCAGGGAAATCGTCGCCTACGCGGCCGCCCGGCACGTCACCGTCGTCCCCGAGATCGACGTGCCCGGACACGCCGGAGCTGCCATCGCCGCGTATCCGCATCTCGGCAACGCCGACTCACCGAGCCAGCCCGAGCAGCCCGAAGTCGCGACTCAGTGGGGCATCCTCGACAACGTCCTCAACGCCGAGGAATCCACGCTCCAGTTCCTGCGCGACGTCTTCGATGAGGTCATAGAGCTGTTCCCGTCCCGGCACATCGGCGTCGGCGGCGACGAATGCCCGACCGGGCCGTGGGAAACCAGCGAGCGAGCCAGCACGCGTATCGCAGAACTCGGATTGCCGAACGCCGACGGGCTGCGTTTCTGGTACGTCGCGCGGCTAGCCGAACACCTCGCGTCGCGCGGTCGGCTGCTCTACGGCTGGGATGAGATCTGCGACGGCGAACTGCCACCGGATGCGGTGGTCGCGTCCTGGCGCGGAACCGCCGGAGCGATCACGGCGGCCCGGCGCGGACACGACGTGGTGCTCTGCCCCGAGGACCAGGTCTATCTCGACTGGCGCCAGTCCGACGATCCAGGCGAGCCCACTCCCATCGGCACGGTCTCCTCGCTGGCGCACGTCTACGCCTTCGAGCCGGTCCCGGCGGCCCTCAGCGAGAGCGAATCCGAGCACGTACTCGGCGCGCAGTGCAACATCTGGACCGAGCACATGGATACCGCGCGCGCCATCGACTACCTGGCGTTTCCGCGGCTGGCGGCATTCGCCGAGACCGTCTGGAGCCGAGCTGACGACCGGGACTTCGACGCGTTCGAGCGCCGGCTGGCTGTCCACGAGCGCCGGCTCGACGCACTTGGTGTCGAATACCGGCGCGCGTCGGGACCGCTGCCGTGGCAGTCGCGTCCCGACGCGCCTGGCTGGCCTCGCTGACTGTGTAACCGATGCAGCTATGAAGCGGCTGTGCTACCCGAACAGCGTGTGCGCGACGTTTCGCACCGGATACGAAAGCCCGGTGTCCGACAGCGCGCCGCTGTCGCCGTCGACGCGCAATACCGCGACGTTATGCGAACGCTGATTCGCCACGAACAGGAACCGCCCGTCCGGGCTGAGCGCGATATCCCGCGGCCAACTCCCCTCACACGACCAGCGGCCTACGGGCTCAAGCCGCGAACCGCCGTCGCCGACCTCGAATGCGCACACTGACTCGTCGCCACGGTTCGAGACATATACGAAGCGGGCATCGGCCGATAGCACGATCCCGCCGGGCGCATTTTCCCCGCCTCTCGGATCAGGCACGGCCGGGATCTCAGCCAGCTCCTTCGCCGAACCGGTCGCCGCGTCGTACGCGCAGACCGTCACGGAGTTGCCCAGTTCGTTCGCGAGATAGAAGTGCTCGCCGGACGGATGGAAGACCAGGTGGCGTGGCCCGCTGCCCGGCCGCATCCGGTTCTGAGCGATCAGCGTGAGGCGCCCTGACAGCGCGTCGAGCGCGTACGCGTAGACGCTGTCGGTGCCCAGGTCGACCGAAAGCACCACCTGACCATCCGGCGCCGCGGCGACCATGTGCGCGTGCGGGCCGCCTTGGCGGTCGGCATTCGGCCCGGAACCGGTGTGCTGCGATAGGTCTGACGATGCGGCGAGGCTGCCGTCAGTCTCGATCGGCAGGACGGTCACGTTCCCCGTGCCGTAATTCGCAGCCAGCACGTAACTGCCGCCCGGCTCGACGAGCAAGTGACACGGCAGGGCGCCGTGCGTGGGCTGCTTGCCCAGGAAGGACAGGGAGTTGCTTCCCGCGTCGATCGAGAACGCGGCCACCTGGCCGTCGTTCTCGTCCTCCTGCACTGCGTACAGCACATTCCGAGACGGTCCGAGCGCGAGGAACGACGCTTCCGGCAAGTCACCGCCGCCCACCGGCTCGATCGTCAGCGCTTCCGGATCGAATTCGGCGACGGTGATACCGGGCGCGGGCTGCGGTGACGGGTCGTCTTGCGTGTACCTGCCGATGAAAAGCCTGACGCGGTCGTTCATGCACGCCTTCCTCAGATCGTTGGGACCAAGTATGGCGCGTATGCCCGCATCCGCCCGGCGTACCGTGTCCGGTACGAACACCCTCGACGGAGGCCCCATGCCGACATTCCCGATCACCCGGGCTCCGCAGGACCTGACGCCGTCGCTCGATCTGCGCGATCCGGGCGAGCGCTTCGCCACGCGGCTGCCCTGGCTGGACTCGAAGCACTCGTTCTCCTTCGGCCGCCACTACGACGCGCGCAACACCCATTTCGGCCTGCTGCTCGTCAACAACGACGACGTGGTCCGTCCAGGTACCGGGTTCGAGACTCATCCGCACGAAGACATGGAGATCGTCACCTGGGTGCTGCGCGGCGCGCTCGTGCACCAGGACTCCGAGGGGCACTGCGGCGTCATCTATCCGGGTCTCGCGCAGCGGATGAGCGCGGGCCGCGGCATCCAGCACTCCGAGAAGAACGACTCCTGGCGGCTAACTGGCGGCGCCGAACACGACGAGCCGGTTCACTTCGTGCAGATGTGGGTGGTACCGGACGAGGCCCGCATCGACCCCGGCTACGAACAGCTGGAAATCGGCGACGAACTGCTGCGCGGCGGCCTCGTGCCGGTCGCCTCGGGCATGGCCCAGTACGACGGCGCGGCTGCGATCCGGATCAAGCAGAAGGACGCGGCGTTGCACGCCGCCCGGTTGGAGCCCGGCGGCTGCGTGACGCTGCCAGCTGCTCCGTACCTGCACCTGTTCGTAGCGCGCGGCGCGGTGGAACTTGAAGGAGCGGGCGTGCTCGGTACCGGCGCGGCAGCCCGGATCACGGCCGCAGACGGCCAGCGGGTCACGGCCATCGACGCCGCAGAGATTCTGGTTTGGGAGATGCACGCCAGGCTCGGCGTCGGCTGACACCTCGTCAGCGCGCGGTCAGACGTCGAGAATCAGGGTCACCGGACCGTTGTTGACCAGCGACACCTGCATCTGCGCTCCGAACACG
>NZ_DATNGK010000309.1:0-3705 GCF_035605935.1 Actinocrinis sp.
GACGCGGTCAGCAACTCGCCAACCACCCGCTCGCTATCCCCATCCACCTCAGGGCGCGCCCTCCACGATCCCGGCATGCACACCTTTCTACCCGCAACCACCACCACCCCGCCACACCCTTGCCCCATGCAACAACCCCACCACCCACCGCAGGAACCAGCCAACCGGGGCCGACCGGGCAGCGCGCAGCACCGCCGTCTGGGCCGGTTACGGCATTTCGATGCCGGCCGCGTGCAGCCTCGCCTCGATCAATACGGTCATCCGGGTCCAGGCCGGCTTCTGGTCTTCTCCGTGGTGGCTGAGCAGTTCGCCGCGCGCGGCGCCGTCGTGGCGGGTGCGCAGCCCGGGCAGCGTGGTGATCAACGAGGGGTTGGCGAGCAGGTGATCGGCCCAGGCGGTCGCCAGTTCGTCCACCCGCGGATCGTCGGCCTCCCAATCGCCGGCCTGCGACCAGCGCTTGATCAAGGCGATGTACACCGGATCGTCGAGAGTGCGCTCGATCTGGCTGAGGTAGCGGTAGAAGTCCTCTGGCACGGGTCGAGCCAAGGGCCGGTCGCAGAACCCAGTCAGCCCGTGATCGGCCGCAGCCGGAACACGGCGATCTCGGTGAGGTGCTTGGCGATCTCGGAGACTGGCGCGTCACTCGCAAACGGCCACTCAGCCGAGGGGCGGCCGAGCCTGGCCAGGTACGTGTGCACCACGAGCGCGGCCGTTTCATCTTCGACCAGCACTGCCTCGCACTGAGGCACCCGGTCGCCTTCGACCTCGCATTTCTCCGCCGCGAGCAGGTTAAGCACCCAGTCCCGCCGCCGGTTCGGGGCGCACACATAGCGCTCTGCCTCGACCGTCGAGATGGCGATCGGGACCGGCTGAGGCTGACCGGTCCTGCGGCCAGGCACAGACATGACGCGTAGCACGTAGGCGCCCTCCTGGTAAGGAGCGGGCTCGCCGGCACGGATCTTCGCCATCATGAACCGGTTGCGCTCTCGGGGCTCCAGGTCGGTTGGATTCGTCACGCATCCGCCCTTCTTCGGCTGGCGACTTGATCGCCGCACTGGCTAAGACCTCGTCATGATACTGATCAAGCGCGGCGCGAGCCGTTCGCCCGGCGCGCAGCGCTCACGCCGCGTCGCCGCCCGCGTTCGTACCAGCTCCAATACCCGCCCGGATCTCAGACGCCGGACACGGCGACGACCTCGCGGTGGTGCTTCGGGTCCGCGGCCTCGTCGACCAGCGCCACGGCCAGGTCGGCATAGGAGAACACGGCATCCCCATCCTGCGCGGGCAGCACCGAGGTGCCGCCGCTGCGGTAGTTGCCGGTGCGCTCCGCCTTGTCGTCGAGCACGGCGGGCGGCGGGGTGACCACGGCCCAGTCCAGGCCGCTGCCGTCGAAGACCGCGATCTCCGAGGAGTGGCCCACGGAGAAGGACCGGTACTCGGCGGGGAACTCGGCCGAGTCGTGAACCGCCACGCCCGGCGCCACCTCGAGCGCGGTGCCGACCCCGACGGTCACGAGCCGCTCCACACCCGCTTCGGCGAGCCCGGCGGCCAGGGCCTTCGCGGCCGCCGTGTAGAACTCGGCCGGATCCGCGTCCGGGCGGAAGACGGTGGAGAGCGCCGCGTCATGCCCGGCCGCTGCCGCGGCCACACTCTGCGCTTCGGTCACGTCGCCCGCGACCAGCCGCACTCCGGCCTGCTGAAGGTCGGCGTGCTTCGCCGGGTCGCGCACTACCGCGGTCACCTCGTGGCCGCGTGTCACCGCCTCGGCGACCACCCGGCGACCCGCCTTGCCGCCTGCGCCGAAGACTATGAGCTTTGCCATGGAAATATCCTCCCGAAGGTTCGGGCGGGACTGCCCCGCTACCAGGGGCACGCTAACCGGCGGCTCCTTGGTTACTGCAACGAAAGCGGCGCTCACCGGCCCGGCGCGTGATCGGGAACGTCGTCGTATTCTGAAAGGCATGAGCAACCCGCTCGACCCGGCCATGTTCACCGAGTGCCGCTCCGCGGACTTGCCCATGCGGCTGAAAAACAAATGGGCGCCGAAGATCATGCGGTGTCTGGTCGACGGTCCGCGACGGTACTCGGAGTTGCAGGTCCCGCTCGTAGGCATCTCGCCGAAGGTGCTCGCGGAGTCGCTGCGCTCGATGGAGCGCGACGGGATCGTTTCCCGTACGGCCCATCCGGGGATGCCGCCTAAGGTCGAATACGAGCTGACCGCGCTGGGTTTCTCCTTGCTCAAGAGCATGGAGTCGTGGTGCGACTGGGCCGATGAGCACCTTGAGGAACTGCTCGAGGCGCGGCAGGCGTACGAGGGACGCGCCTGGCAAATGTGCTGACGTGGCGTCAGTCGTCTTGCGCTGCCGCGTTTGACCTGAGGCAACACGGTGATACGTGCGCGGTGACGACACTGGAGACGCCTCGGCGGAAGCCCGCACGCCGCGCCAGTTCCAAGCGGCCGCATCCGCATCAGGATCCTGCGCACCTGCGGCGGATCCGGGCGGCGTGGCGGACGCTGGGACCGGGACTGGTGACCGGGGCCTCCGACGACGATCCCTCGGGCATCGCGACCTACGCCCAAGCCGGGGCGAAGTACGGTTTCGGGCTGCTGTGGACCGCGTTGATCACACTGCCGTTGATGGGCGCTATCCAAGAGATCTGCGACCGCACCGCACTGGCCACCGGCAAGACCCTCGGGGAACTGGCCCGCTCCTGTTTCGGCCGCTGGACCAGGGCCGGTATCGGGGTGCTGATCGTCGCGCTGGTCGGGGCTAACGCCCTGAACATCGCCGCCGACTTGGTCGCCATCGGCCAGGGCATGGCGCTGCTGCACGCCGGTCCCGCGTGGCTGTGGTCGCTGGCCGCCGGAACGTTGATCACCGCCCTGCTGTTGCTCGGCGCGTTCAAGTTCATTCAGCACGCCTTCAAGATCCTCTGCCTGGCGCTGCTGTCCTATCTCGTGGTCCTCTTCGCCGCGCGGGTGCCTTGGGGCGCGGTGGCCGCCCACACCTTCATCCCGCACATCACCTGGTCCAAGGAGTACCTCGCACTACTTGTCGCGGTACTCGGCACCACCATCTCTCCGTATTTGTTCTTCTGGCAGACCGCCGACCGGGTCGAGGAGATGCGCGCGGAGGATCAGGGCGGCACCAGGGCGCTGCCGCTTCGCCGCCGCACCACGCTCGGCGCGCGGCGTAAGCAACGCTCCAGCCGCTATGACGTGTTCACCGGCATGACCTTCTCCAACCTGGTGATGTTCGCGATCATCACGGCGACCGCCTCCACGATCGGGCGGCACGGTCCGGTCCGTATCGACAGTGCCGCGCAGGCCGCCGCCGCGCTGCGCCCGGTCGCCGGATCGCTGGCCGCCAGTGTGTTCGCCCTCGGATTCATCGGCTCCGGGATGCTGGCGGTCCCGGTGCTGGCCGGCTCCGGATCAGTCGGCCTGGCCGGGCTGCTGGGCCGCCCCTGGGGCCTGTCGCTCTCCATCCGCCAGGCGCCGGTGTTCTACCTGTTGATCGCTCTCGGCACCCTCGGCGGCACCGCGCTCACGCTCACCGCGGTCAACCCGATCACCCTGCTGGTGTTCTCCGCGACCGTCAACGGCGTCGCCGCCGCCCCATTTCTGATCGTCGTGATGCTGGTGTCCGCGAACAAACCCCTGATGGGCAAGTACCGCAACGGGGTGCTGGCGGCGACCCTCGG
>NZ_DATNGK010000310.1:0-31321 GCF_035605935.1 Actinocrinis sp.
CAACGCCACCCTCTACGACATCAACCTGACCAACGGCGCGTTCTTCCACGTCACCTACAAGAGCGGTAACGGCTTCACCGCCTGGGGCGTGCGCATCAAGACCCCGGCCACCGCCCGCAACACCGACGGCATCGACCCGGACGCGTCGACCAACATCACGATCGAGAACTCGTACATCCAGGACGGCGACGACGGCATCGCGATCAAGGGCGGCAGCGGCGCGGTCAGCAATATCACGATCCTGAATAATCACTTCTACGGCACGCACGGCATCTCCGTCGGCAGCGAGACCAACGACGGGGTGAGCAACGTGCTGGTGGAGAACAACACCGTGCAGGGCACCGACAGTTCCGGCAACGTCAGCACCCTGAACAACGGCATCCGGATCAAGAGCTACCCGAGCAAGGGCGGCACCGTCTCCACGGTCACCTACGACAACACCTGCGTCTCAGGTGTCGAGCACGTGATGGAGTTCAACCCGCGCTACTCCTCCTCCAGCAGCACCAGCAACATCCCCGAGTTCACCGACATCGTCGTCAACGGCTTCGTGTCGCAGAACTCGGTCTCGGGCGCGCAGTCGATCATCGAGGGTTACGACTCCTCGCACATCACCGGCCTCACGCTCCAGTACGTCAACCTCGACACCACCGCCTACACCGCCGAGTACGCCAACACGGCGGTCTACAACTCCAACCTGGGCCCGTCCGCTGGCACCGGTGTCACGCTCACCAAGCTCTCGGCTCCGGTGACCGGCGGCAGCGTCCCGTCCTGCTCGTTCCCGAGCTTCCCGAACCTGTAACTCGGACTAGCAGCTCATGCACGGATGCGGCGGTGGGCGGAAGGGACCATCCTTCCGCCCACCGCCGAGGTCGACGCCCGCAGTGGTAGCCGCTCGGCGTCGGCGAGCACGAGCGGAAAGACGATGCCGAACTCCGCTGCATCGCGGCGGCGGTGGCCAACTGCCATTTCCGAAGCCCAATAACCAGGTTTCAGCCCTTCACGGCGCCGGTGAGTCCGCCGACGATCCGCTTCTGGAAGATCGAGAAGAAGATCAGCGCGGGCAGCATCGCCAGCGAGGTGAACGCGAGGACCTTCGCGGTGTCCACGGAGAATTGCGAGGAGAACGCCTGGACGCCGAGCGGCAGGGTGAAGTTCGCCTGCGAATCGAGAATGTACAGGGGCAGGACGTAGTTGTTCCAGCTACCGATGAACGCCAAGATGCCGACCGTCACCACGCCGGGCAGAGACAGCGGAAGCACCATCCGGAAGAAGAAGCCGAGCCGGCTCGAACCGTCGATCGCGGCCGCCTCCTCGATTTCCTTGGGAATGGCCCTGAGGAACGGCACCAGGATGATGACGGTGGTCGGCAGGCCGAAGGCGATCTGCGGGATGATCACGCCGGACAGGTTGTCGACCAGGCCGAGGTCCTTGATGACGATGTAGAGCGGGGTGATCGCGATGACCAGCGGGAACATCAGGCCGGCGGCGAACAGCGAATACATCGCGCCCTTGAGCTTGAAGTCATAGCGCGCGATCACGAAGCTGGCCATCATGCCGAGCACCACGATGCCGACGGTGCTGGCGACCGCGACGACGACGGAGTTGGCGAATTCACCCCAGAACGTCTGCGAGGCCAGGGTATTGACGTAGTTGCTGATGACCCAGGGATGCGGCAGGCCGGCCGGGCTCGTGGTGATCTGCGAGTTGGTGCGAAACCCGCCGACCACGATGTACAGCACCGGCGCGACGCAGACCGCGATGAAGAGCAGCGCGATGAAGTAGGTGAAGGGATTTCCCCACTTCTGCGGCTTATCCCGGTTGTCGCGCCGGCCGCTGGGCGCATTGGGCTCAGCGGCGGACCAGCGGTTGGCAGTCGCCGCGCTCATGAGATGGCTCCTTCGGTGACGGCGCCCCGCAGGTCACGGCGCAGGACGAAGCGCTGGTAGATCACCGCGACGATGAGTGAGATCAGGAACATCACGACCGCCACGGCGCTGCCATAGCCGTAGTTGCCCGCGTTGCGGCCCTGGGCGACCATGTAGATCGCCATGGTCGAGGTGCCCGCGGTACCCGAGACGTACTGGCCCCAGATGATGTAGACCAGGTCGAAAAGCTGTAGTGAGCCGATGATCGACAGCAGCCCCCAGATGCGGACCGTCGGTCCCAGCAGCGGCAGCGTGATGCTGCGCTGGATCTGCCAGTAGGAGGCGCCGTCGATCGCGGCGGCCTCGAAAAGCTCTTCGGGGATGGACTGCAGACCGGCGAGCATCAGGATCACCGCGAAGCCGATGTACTTCCACGAGATGATCCCCATCAGGGTCCAGATGGCCAGCTTCGGGTTCGCGAGCCAGTCGGCTTGCAGCGAGCCGAGTCCGACATGCTGCAGCAGGTCGTTGACGGCCCCGTTGCTCTGGAGCATCAGGCTCCAGCCGGTGCCGACGATGACCTCGGAGATGACGAAGGGCACGAAGATCAGAACCCGGATGATCGACCGGCCGCGGATCTTCTGGTTGAGCAGAAGCGCCAGGACGATCGCCACCGGGCCCTGGATGACCAGGGAGAGCACCATGATCAGGAAGTTGTGCCACAGGACCTGCTGGAACGCGGGATCGGTGAGGATCAGCTTGTAGTTGTTCAGGCCGACCCAGTCGGTGGGCGCCCCGTAGCCGTGCCAGCGGTAGAAACCGTAGAACGCGGCGAGCGCGACCGGGAAGATCACGAACGCCAGGAACATGAGGATCGGCGGTCCGGACAGCAGCGCGATCTCGAGTCGCATCCTGGCACGGCCGCGGCGGCGTGCGGCCGCTCGCGGCGAAGTCGGGGACGCGGGCTCGCCGGCCGCGTCCCCGACTTGAGTCGTGCCCTGCGACTGGCGCCCGGTGGTGGTGTCAGTACCCAGGGTGTCGCTCATCGTGTGCTTACTCAGTCTCTCGCGGCGGCGGCGTTGGTCTTCGCGACGATGTCAGCGGCGCTGCCCTGGCCGGCCATCACGCTCACCACGGCGGTGTTCATGGCGTTGCCGACGCTCTGGCCGTACTCGGTGTCAAGGAACTGGATGGCGTAGGCGGCCTTGTTGAAGGCCTGCAGCGCCGAGATGTTGTAGGGGGCGGTGACGACTCCCTGAGCCTCCTTGTTCACCGGAATCGTGAAGAAGGCGTTCGCGTAAGCCTCCTGCTGGTCCTTGGTCACCATGAACTCCAGGAAGCCGAAGGCCTCCTTCGGCGCGTGCTTGGACAGCGAGTATCCGGAGCTGCCGCCCATGATCGCCGTCGGGTCGCCCTGGCCGCCGGAGACCGCGGGGAACGGGAACCAGCCCAGGTCCGGCAGCGGCTTCTGGTCCGGGGTCAAGCTGGCGATCACGCCGGGGTCCCAGTTGCCCATGAGTTCCATGGCCGCCTTGTGATTGGCGAGCATGCCCGCGGACGACCCGGCGCCCTGCTGCGAGGAGGCGGTAAGGAAACCCTTCTGGAAGGGGCTGACCTTCAGGAACGAGGTCAGGTCGTCACCGGCCTTCGTCCAGCACGGATCGGTGAACTTCAGCGACTTGGCGGTGCTGGTCATGGTGGTCTGGCTGCATTCGCGCAACGCGAAGTTGTAGTACCAGTGCGCGGCGGGCCAGGCGTCCTTGGCGCCGACCGCGATCGGCGCGACGTTGATCGTCTTCAGCTTCGCGACATCGGCTTCGAGCTCGTCCATCGTCGTCGGTGTCGCGGTGATGCCGGCCTGCTGGAACAGGTTCTTGCTGTAGTAGATGCCCTCGGGCTGCGAGTCGATCGGCATCGCGTAGACCTGGCCGTCGATCGTGTTGCCCGCGATCGCCGCCGCACCCGCGTTCGTCTTGTCGGTATCGGTGAGGTTCAGCGCCTGGATCTGGCCGGCGTCGGCCATGGCCTGCATCTTGCCGCCGCCGCGCTGCAGGAAGATATCCGGCGCGGAGTTGGAGTTGAGGGCGGTTTGCAGCTTGCCGTCGAGGTCCTCGTTCTGGATCGTCTGGAGCTTGATCGTGATGTTCGGGTGCAGCGCGTGGTACGCCTTCGCCGCGTCCTGGAAGTACTTCGCACCGGGCCCGGTCGTCGCGTTCTCCCACAGGGTCAAGGTGACCTTGCCGTCGGACGAACCGCCGCCGGAGCTGCTCCCGCCGGCGCAGCCGGTGGCGGCCAGCACCATGCCCAAGCCGATCGCGACAGCCGTAGCGCCGCGCGTTTTCCTCGTCACCGTGGAACCCCCTGATAAGTAGTCGCTGTCACGACCGGCCGAAAGTTTTCGTAAAATCACGCCTACCTGGCGAAACGTCTCGGGCATGCCGATCCCGGGTGTCAAGCCGCAGGCCGGCTATGCCGACGCCGCTGGTTGGGCACGTGCCCCGAGGCGCGACGAGCACCGCAACCCGCAGCTTTCCAATTCTGGGCATGCTCGTACGGACGTGCCTGGTGGACGAACTGTGACCGTGGTGGGATCTCTGTTGCGGAGAGCTTCGATCGCTGGAGAGTATGCGCTCAGCGCGGGGCGCTAGTCAATGACTCTTTCCGAAACTTGGCCGCAAGTTTCTGACCGCCACGTCTTGTCATGTCCGCGAGTGCTTTTACTGACCACGTGCCACCCACCGTGCCGATGGGCCCTACGGCAGTCGCCAAGCCGTCGCGGTGTCCACGCCAGCGGTGCCGGCGATGAGCCCGTCGTCGTTGAGCAGCGTGGGCATAGCGACCGTGCCGTCCTTGGGCAGCAATGCGGTGACGCTGCCGTGATTCCAGAGGAAGGCGAGTCCGTAGCTGGTCGTGCTGCCGGCGAGGATCTGGCCCTCGTCGTTCAGGCTCACCGGGGCGAGCAAGCCGAGATCGGTGAGCGCGCCGGCGTGCCAGAGGAATCCGTGTGCCTGCGCGGCACCCGCGGACAAGTAGGTCCCCGCCACCTGGCCGCGGTCGTTCAAGGCGGTGGCGGCGAGCACGCTCGCCGGGAACGTGATCTTCCTGCCGTGATCCCAGAGGAACGGATACGTGCGTCCCTGCGCATCCACGCCTTCGACCAGGACCTGCCCGAGGCTGTTGAGCCCGATCGCGCGGCCCAGGCCGAGATCCTGAATGGTGCCGTTCACCCACAGCGCGGCATGCGGGGTGCCGGATGGCAGCACGCTGTACCCGGCCGCCGTGCCCGAAGCGTTGAGCAGATTCGGCATGTCGTAATAAGAACCTGGCATCGTCGGCAGCACCCTCATAACGCCCTGCCGCCACATGACCGCACGGAACTGCGTCCCAGAAGGCTGCAATTCACTGCTCCCGACGATCACGCCACTGTCGTTGATCGCGGTGGCGAAGCTGTTGCCGCCCAAGGTGCCGAGGTCCGTTATCGCGGTGCCGCCGCGCCACAGCACGGCGTGAATCTGGCCCGGCGCGGTGTAACTTCCACTCTCGCCGACGATGTCGCCGGTGCAGTTGATCGCTTCGGCCAGGCTGTAATCGCCGCCTGCCCGCGTGCCGAGGTCGGTCACGATCCCGTCGCGCCACACGAAGCCGTGGGTCTGGTCGTCCACGTCGTGACCGCCGACCACCTGGTTGCCATCGTTGATCCCCGTTGGCCAGCTACTGCTGTGACCTGGATCGATGTCGATGCCTGTCACCGCCGCAGTACTCGGCCCCGCCGAGGCGCCGGCCGGCGAGACGCCCGCGGCCGTGGCCGCGACCATGACCGCCGCCAGAATCAAGCTCTTCACTCGGATTCCTCCGCGCTCCGGTCGGGATGACACCCCAAGCCACGTCCCGTGTGGCGCCCCATAGTCCAGCCCCGGCGAACTGTGCGCCAGTGCCAAATGTGCGATCACTGATGAACGGGATAGAAAGTCAGCCCCGCCGACCAAGCCGGGCTGAGGGGAGGAGGCTCAGGACGCTGATGCACTCGGCGGTTCACGCGACGGCTGCTGCTGTGGTTGAGCGCCACTCGGGGTGAGTCCGGCCATCAGGTTTTCCACGTGGGTCTGCGCCCAGGAGGCGACCATCTGTTCGGGTGTCGCGTGGTACAGCTCGGCCAGCGCCACCAGATCCTGCATCACGCGGCTGGGCAGCGGTACCCGCAACGTCACCGTCTGCGAGTCACCGCCGCCCTGCTCGTTCTTCACCACTGCGTCATTATGACGGTGCCAGTGCCTTACGGGCCCGGCCGGCCGCTGATACGACAGCATTCTTCTGCGCGGTGGTGAGCTTGCCCTTGGCGGCGAAGTCGTTGGCGGTCTTGGTGACGGCCGCCACGAAAGTGCCTTGGTCGGGGAACGGCGCCTGGTCCCAGACGACGTCCAGGAAGGTCAGGCCGTCGTGCCCCGGCGATGTGATGCCCTGAACCGGGACGTCGTAGTTCGGCAGCCCGTCATCGCGCTTGACGTTGGGCACACCGCTGTCGATCGAGCCGAACACGATCTCGGGCTCGACCCGCCGGAAGTACGCCGAGTGCGGCTGCGCGTCCCCGATGTACCACGGCTGCAACTTCAGGCTTCCGGTACTGAACAAGGGATCGCCGCTCGACGTGACGCCGGCCGGGATGATCGCCGCCCGCGAGTAATCGCCGTCCAGCTTGAGGTACTTGTAGAGCGTCAGTTGCCTGAAGTTGCCGTTACCCGGGTCGCCGAGAATCGGCAGCAGCAGCGGTCCCCAGAAGATGGACTGGGTATCCGGCCGGTCGATCGCCCGCTCGATGCGGATGCTGAACGGCATCGCGATGTCGATGGTGTCGCCGCGTGCCCACGTCCGGTTCAGGGACAGGTAGCTGCCCGGCGTCGCGGTGACCTGCTGCGCGACCCCGTTGATCGCTACCGTGAAGCCGCGCACGGCCCAGGCGGGTACCCGCAGGTTGATGGTGAGCGGCCCGGCGCCGCCGATGGTGAGCCGGGACTGGCTGCCGCGCGGGAAAGTGGTGGCCTGGGTGATGGTGAAGTTCTTCGCGGCCCACGTGAGTGTGGAAGCGATGTAGAGGTTGACCCACAGCGTCGAGCCGTCGGCCGACTGGGCGTAGATGGACTCCTGGTATTTGGTCTGGTCCTCGAGGCCGGCGCCGCCGTCACCGGTGCCCAGATTGCCGTAATCGCGCGTGGCACCCGGCGACTGCGGCTGGTAATAGGTGATCAGCGGGTCGTCCGCGCTGTCGCTGTCGGCGCGTGAACCAGCGAGCTGATTGACCGTGGCGCGCTCGTAGAAGTCCATGTACGCCGCGTTCGGCTCGTGGAAGAACAGGTTGCGGACCAACTGGACCAGGCTGTGCGTCGCCTCGGTCTCCGAGCCGCTCTGCGCGAGCGCGTTGGCGACGTCGTCGCGGTTCTGGAACTGCTCGATGTTGGCGTTGGAACCCGGGTAGTCACCGCCGGTTCCACCGATCGCGTACATCCGGTGCGGTACCACCATGTTGAAGAAATTCTTCGCCGCCTGGAGGTAGTCGTTGTCGCCGGTCTGCTCGAAAATCCGCAGGTAGCCTACGTTTCCCGGGATGTGCTGGTTGGCGTGCAGCCGGTCCGGGCGCCGCGGACCGGGGTTGTTCGCCGCGGTGACTGACAGGATGTCCCGGTTGGCGAGGCAGGCCCCGAACAACGACTGCCGGTTGTCGAAGAACTTTGCGGTCTCCAGGTGCTTCGGGTCGCCCGTCAGCGCGTAGATCTCCGCGATCGGCTCGTTCGAAGCGCCGAGTTCTCCGGCGATGTAGGCGTCCCACATGTAGTTCAGGTCAGCCCTGGTGATCGGCCCGGGGTAGCCGGGCTGGTTCTTGTCGCCCACCGACAGCGCGAGATGCGCCCAGTCCGCCATCGTGGTCACAACCTGCAGTGCCTGCTGGTTGCCGGCCAGCTCGTAGCAGTCCAGCAGACCACGCATGAGCTTGTGCTGGGTGTACCAGGGCGCCCAGGTCCCGCTGTCACCGCCGTAGGTCGCGAACCGCGGCGGACCGAGCCGCAACACCAGGTCGTCGGGAAGGGCGCCGAGGTAACCCGGGAAGGTGGGCACCCATGAGGTCGAGGTCGCCACCGGGACGATCGTGGCGTTGCGGCCCTTGCCGGAGGAGTCGAGCGCGGTGGCGCCGCTGGATTCGTCGAACCGGTACCAGGCGACGTTGCCGCCACCGGTGCTCCCGGCCGCCGAGTTCTGCAGCGAGGAGACCTCGGCCTGACTCAGCGCCCTGTTGAAGATCTGGAACTCGTCGACGCTGCCGTTCAGGTAGGGATCTGAGTACGCTGACTTGCCGATCCACAGGTTACCCGGAGCGCCGAGGCTGGCCGGGTTGAGCGTCATGGCGGTGTTGGTGGCGGACACCTGACCGTTCACATACAGCGTCCCGGTGGTCCCGGACAGGGTTACCGCCAGGTGCACCCATTGACCGGTCGGCAACGCCGAACTTCCGGTCAGCTGCTGCTCCTGACCGGCGCCGCCGGTGGTGATCGCGAATCGCGGCGGCGTGCCGGTGACCCCGGCGGCTGGGGCGAGGAACATGTAAATGCTGGTGTTCTGGCCGAAGTCGAACAGCCGCGCCCACGGGTCAGCCGACGCGAGGTTCACCCATCCGGCGATCGTGAAGTTGGTGAGCTGCGCGGTGATCCCGGTGGGCAGTGTCACGTACTGCGCGCCGCTGGACCCGCCCAGCGCCAGCGCGTTGCCGAACCGTCCGGCGACCCGGCCGATGCTCGCCGCCTGCGGGCTCTGGGCGGAACTTGCGGCCAGGCCGGCGATCGTGGCCTGGACCGTCGCCAGCTGGCTGACCATCCAGTCGATCTTGTCCTTGTAGACCTGCTCGCCCTGGTCGGCATAGCACTGGGCCAGCGCGCTCAAGTAGAAACCGGTCCAGTGGCCGGTCAGCTGAGTGCCGCCCTCCCAGCCGCCGACCTCCGACACACCGGGCGGGTTGGGCAGGCCGACATTGGCGTTGAACGGAACCAAGAAGCGGCGCTCGTCGAACTGCCGGATGAAGTTCTTCATCCGGTCCCGCTTCTCCTGAAACAGGCCGGCGCCCAGCCGCACGTCGGACAGCTGGAACGGCCGGACCGGCGCCGTGCTGCCCGCGCCGACGTAAGGAGGAAGTGCGCCCGTGACAGAGGCCTGCGTTTGCGCCTGCGCCGGGCGACCCGGCATCACGTGCGGCGCGGCTGCGGCGGCGACTGCCGCCGCGGAGCTCTCCAGAAAGCGCCGTCGTGTCATGAATCCCATGTCAAAGCTCCGAGAGGAAGGGATCGTCCGGCACCTGCCGGTCACGTCGCGTCGACCGGTGCGGCAGGCGATCCAGCTTTCGCCATCGCCCGCGGACGGGCGATCGACGTCATGAAGTCACCGCGGTATGAGCGTGCGAGATGCCGGCGCGGTGCCCTGACGCCGACGGGGCCGCCCGTTGATCGGGTGGGACTGGCCCCGGTTCGAAAGTCACAGAGAGTATCAACAGTAGGATATGGTGCGGATTTCGGATTCAGGCGATGGCGCCTGCGCAGCAGCCGTCCTTCCCGAGCATGTTAACGTTCACAACGCAGGGTGCTGTGAATCCGTGATCCTGTCAAGGGGTGCGCAGTGCCCGTGTCGAGAGCCCACGATCGGCTGCGGCGGGGCCGCTTTCCGCTGGCGAGCCGCTCACGCCGAGGTGGTCGACTCGCGCGGGACCAAGCGGCAGGGCAACGATTCGACCCCCTTCCTGAGATCGCCGCCGAGCGCGGCCGAGAGCCGCTCCGCGGCCACGCGGCCCAGCGTTTCCAGATTCATGTCGATGCTGGAGAGCGGCGGCGGGGAACTGGTGGTGAAGATCTCCCAGTTGTCGAACCCGATGACGGCGACATCGCCCGGCACATCGAGCCCGGCGCGGTGCAGCGCGTCGATCACGCCGCGGGCGATCTGGTCGGAGCCCGCGAAGATGGCGTCAATGTCCCGCGTGTGGGATAGCAGCATCCTGGTGGCGCTGCGTCCCCAGGACTCGGACCAGGAGCCGAAGTACACCCGGCCGCCCGCCAGTTCGAGGCCCTGCTCGGTCAACTCGGCCAGCGCCCCGGCGGCGCGGTCCTGCGCCGCGCCGTAGCTGGGATCGCCGCTGATGTGGGCGATCGAGCGCCGGCCGACCTCGATCAGATGGCTGATCGCCATCCGGCCTCCGGAGACGTTGTCGCTGACCAGCGACAGGTCATCCGGATCCTCCGACGGCGCGTAAGCGTAGACGACGGGCACGGGCAGGTCGCGACCAATCGACGGACGCGGGTCCGGGCGGGCGCCCACCACGATCAGTCCGTCGACCCGGCGGGACAGCAGAGTTTCCAGATGACGGGCCTCGCGGATCGAGTCGCCTCGTGCGTCACACAGCAGGACGCTGGTACGGCCGACCCCGAAGGCATCCTCCGCGCCCATCAGGATCGGAATCGAGAGCCGGCCCTCCAGGTCGGAGGTGAGCAGCCCGACGATTCCGGTGCGAACGGCGCGCAGCCCCTGCGCGAGCGCGTTCGGAGAGTACGACAAGCGCGCGGCGGCCTCCAGCACGGCGGCTCGCGTCGCGGCCGAGACGTGCGTGCGACCGTTCAACGCCTTAGAGGCCGTCGCGATGGATACCCCGGCCAGTCGAGCGACGTCTTCCAACGTGGCAACACGCCCGCTCGAGCGCTGGGCAACTCGCCTCGCCAACGCCCCTCCCGTCATCGTCGCGGTGCTGTTGTGAAAACGATACCTCTTCAAAGCCTTGACCAGGGTTCTACCCAAGACTACCTTCTGAGAAAACCTTTTCGGACATCGTGATGACGGCAGATCGATGGCTCATAAGTCAGAAAAGGCCATGTCACCTCGCTGATCATGGCCCGAGCGGCGCGCAGATTCCCACGTGCTCAGCAAGCCGAACGAAAAACAATCCGAAAACACTTAGCCCCGCGATGGCGCGGGCGCGAGATCAAGGAGTGCTGCCCGTGATCAGCATTCGTTCCAGGAGTCGCCGCCGGCACTCCGTCATCGCCGTGGTCGCGGTCGCCGCGGTCAGCCTGGCGGCCTGTAGCAGCGGCAGCGGCGCGAAGGGCGGCACGGTCGCCCAGGGCGGAATCAACGGCACCGACGACGGCACCACGTTGACCCTATGGACGCGCGCACCGCTGGAGTTTCAGGCCAATCTGCTCGTCAAGGCATACAACTCATCACACAAGAACCAAGTCAAGCTCACCATCGTGCCGAACGACGACTATGTCTCCAAGGTCGGCGCGGCTGCGGGCAGCGGCGGCCTGCCGGACCTGTTCGCCTCAGACATCGTCTACGCACCCAACTGGGTCAAGGCCGGGTTGTGGCAGGACCTCACCGGCCAGATCGGCAAGCTGCCCTTCGCCGGCTCGATCAACAAGGGCCACCTCGCGGCCGGCACGTATCAGGGCAAGGAGTATGTGCTGCCGTTCGTGCTGGACCTGTCCGTGATGATGTGGAACAAGACGCTGTACAAGGCGGCCGGCCTCGACCCGAATAAGGGCCCGACCACACTCGCGGAGTTCGTCCAGCAGGCAAAGGCCATCGCGGCGCTGCACAAGCCGGGCGTCTACGGCACCTACTTCGGCGGCAACTGCGGCGGCTGCAACGTCTTCACCTGGTTCCCGATGATCTGGGCGGCCGGCAAGGACGTGCTGAGCCCGGACGGCACCCAGTCGATGCTCGACAGCGACACCGCCAAGCAGGTGTACGGCGACTGGAAGCAGCTGTGGAATGCCGGGGCCGTGGATCCGGCCAGCAAGGACGAGACCGGCGCCACCTGGGTCGGCCCCTTCCAGCAGGGCAAGATCGGCGTCATGCCGTACCCGGCGTCGCTGCTCGCCACCGTCAACAAGACCGTCGACGCCGGCGTGGCGCCGATCCCGGGCCCCGACGGCGGCGAGTCGACCTTCGTCGGCGGCGACGGCATCGGCGTCTCGAAGGACTCCAAGCACGAGGCCGAGGCGTGGAACTTTCTCGCCTGGCTCATGTCCGACGACGCGCAAGTCAACGTCCTGGCCGCCAATGACAGCATCGTCTCTCGCAGCGATCTGGCGAACAACAAGTACGCCGCGAAGGACCCGCGCGTCGTGACGATCAACCAGGTCGCCGCCTCGGCGGACAGCAAGACGCCGATCGCGATCAACTTCCAGCAGGCGTTCAACGCCGCGGGCAGCCCGTGGGTCACGCTGCTGCGCGACCAGGTGTTCAACGGCAAGGACAACCTGACGCAGGACAACAGCGCGATCAACAGCGTCCTCGGCCAGTGACAGAACCCGATAGGTGGCGCCGGCCCTCGTCGGCGCCACCTATCGGCGCCGCCTGCGTCGCTCTCGCAGTCAAGGATCAGGGCAGTCAATGATCAGGAGCACCATGAGTGTTCAGTCACCGACGATGCACTCCGCATCCTCCCCTCCACCAGGCGCGGTTTCGCCGTCCACGCGGCGCCGGCGCGGCCTGAGCCGCCGACGCCGTCTGGCCGGCTGGGCATACGCCGCTCCGACTCTGGCGTTCGTCGTCGTGTTCTTCGTCCTTCCCCTGCTGCTGGTCACGCAGATGTCCGTGTCCGACTGGGGACTGTTCAGCGGTAATCAGGGCATTAACGCCCCGCACAACTTCACGACCGCGGTCGATCAGCGCCTATTTTGGCCCGCGGTGCGGTTCACCATCGAGTACACGGTGGTCACCACGCTGATCCTGATCGGCTGCGCGCTCGGATTGGCTTTGCTGGTCCAGGAATCGACGCGATGGACCGGTCTGCTGCGCACCGCGATCCTGGTGCCCAGCGCCCTGGGCCTGGCCTCGGCGTCACTGCTGTTCTACGCGCTCTACTCCCCCGACAGCGGCCCGTTCGGGCAGGTCATGCAAGACCTCGGAATCACCAACGGACCGGTGTCCTTCCTGGGAACCCCGGGCCACGCGCTGTGGTCCACGGTGGTGCTGATCGTGTGGCGGTACGCAGGGTTCTACATGCTGCTTCTGCTGGTCGCGCTGCAGGGGATCTCAGCCGACGTATACGAAGCCGCCGAGATCGACGGCGCTGGACGCTGGCAGCGGTTCCGGCTCATCACGCTGCCGCTGATCCGCCCGTCGCTCGCGCTCTGCACGATCCTGTGCGTCACCGGCTCGCTGCTCGCGTTCGACCAGTTCTACATCCTCACCAAGGGTGGCCCGGACAACAGCACCCTGACGGTCGTGCAGCTCATCTACAACGCGGCTTTCCAGGGCCGCAACGACCTGGGTCTCGCCGCGGCGCTGTCGATCATCGTGCTCGCCGCCCTGCTCGTGCTCAACATCGGCCAGTTCCGCTGGCTGCGCGGCAAGGAGAACTGACATGGCAGCCACCTACGGCGTCCGAGCGGGGCGCCGGCAAAACCCCGGCCTGGCCAACCTGGCTGTGCGCACCCCGTATTACGTCCTGACCGGCGGTCTGGCGATCATCTTCCTGTTCCCGCTGTTCTGGTCGGCGATCCGCTCCGTCTCGCCGCAGGCCGGCACCGCGCAGTTCCACGGCTGGGGCATGGGCAACTACAACACCCTGACCCACTATCAGTCCGGCATCTGGCAGTACGTCCTGAACAGCGTCATCGTCTCGGGACTTACCGTGTTCTTCACCCTCGCCATCTCGCTGCTTGGCGGTTACGCCTTCGCGCGGTTCGCGTTTCCGGGCAAGAACCTGCTGTTCATGCTGACGCTGGCGATCCTGATGGTTCCCTACGCCACGCTGCTGATCCCGCTCTACGTGCTGCTCGACCGGATCGGCCTGCAGAACTCGCTGCTCGGCCTGTCGCTGGTCCTGACGATGTTCCAGTTGCCGTTCGCGACGTTCATGATGCGCATCTCCTTCGAGTCGGTCCCCCGCGAACTGGAGGAGGCGGCGCTGGTCGACGGGTGCGGCACCCTTAAAGCCCTGATTCGAGTGCTGGTGCCCGCGGTGCGCCCGGGGCTGGTGACCGTGGGCCTGTTCGCCTTCCTCGCGGCGTGGAACGACTTCATCACCCCGCTGGTGCTGATCAGCGACTCCAGCAAGCTGCCGCTGCCGGTGGCCATCGCGAACCTGCGCGCGCAGGTGATGGGAGTCATCGACTACGGCGCCACCGAAGCGGGGGTGGTGGTGCTCGCACTGCCCTGCATCGTCCTGTTCATCCTGCTCCAGCGGCAGTACGTCCGCGGGTTCATGTCCGGCGCACTCAAGGGCTGATTGATGACAACCGACACCGCACGCCTGCAGCCACTGCGCGCCGACGGCGCACCGACCGCAGGCCGCCCGGTCGCGCCGCGTGCGGCGAGACTGCGTCCCCTGTCCCTCACCGACGTTCGCATCACGGCCGGTTACTGGGCCGAACTCCAGCACCGCAACCAGAGCGCGATCCTGCCGCACATCGACCGCTGGCTCGAACGGACCGGCTGGCTTGCGAATTTCGACGCCGCCCGCGAGCGCCGGCTTCCCGCCGACCGGCGCGGTCGCGAATTCTCCGACAGCGAGGTCTACAAGTTTCTCGAGGCGATGGTGTGGGAGCTCGGCCGGCGGCCGGATCCGGCGCTCCAGCAGCGATACGACGCGATCGTCGCGCGGATCGCGGCGGCGCAGGAGCCTGACGGCTACATCAACACCAAGTTCGGCCGGCCCGGCCAGCAGCCGCGCTGGTCGGACCTGGAGATGGGACACGAGCTGTACTGCATCGGCTTCCTGCTTCAGGCGGCCGTGGCGCGCGCCCGCACCGGTCACCCGGAAGACCTGCTGGTGGAAGTCGCCCGGCGCGCGGCCGATCTGGTCTGCGAGGTGTTCGGCGAGGACGGGATCGGGTCCGTCGACGGTCATCCGGAGATCGAGTCGGCGCTCGTCGAGCTGTACCGCGTGACCGGCGAAGCGCGCTATCTCGAACAGGCCCGGCTGTTCATCGACCGCCGCGGCCACCATGTGCTCAAGGAAATCGAGTTCGGCCGGGAGTACTTCCAGGACGACATTCCCGTGCGGGATGCGGAGGTTTTCCGCGGCCATGCGGTCCGCGCGCTGTATCTCGCCGCCGGCGCCGTGGACCTCGCGGACGAGTCGGATGACGTCGTCTTGCGCGAGGCCGTGGCCCGGCAGTGGCAGCGCACGGTCGCCAGGCGCACGTACCTCACCGGCGGCATGGGATCACGTCACCAGGACGAGGCGTTCGCGGAGGACTTCGTGCTTCCCCCGGACCGCGCATATTCGGAGACCTGCGCGGGCGTCGCTTCGGTGATGCTCGCGTGGCGACTGCTGCTGTCCGAAGGCGACCCGGCTTATGCCGACCTGATCGAGCGAACGCTGTTCAACGTGATCTCGACCTCGCCCGCGAGCGACGGAGAAGCGTTCTTCTATGCCAACACGCTGCATCGCAGGGAGCTCGGCACTCCCCCGGACGCCGATCGGCCGAGCGTGCGCGCGGCACCCTCGCTGCGTGCGCCGTGGTTCGAGGTCTCCTGCTGCCCGACCAACGTCGCGCGGACCCTGGCTAGCTTGACCGCCTATGTGGCCACCGCGGACGACGACGGCCTTCAGCTGCACCAGTATGCGTCCGGCACGGTTAGCCACACGCGGGTTGACGGCCAGGAGCTACAAGTCACCGTCACTACCGACTATCCCTACGACGGATTGATCCGCGTGCGCATCGATAGCCGCGCTGACCAGCCCTGGTCGCTGTCGCTGCGGGTTCCCGGCTGGGCGACGCAGGGTGCGTCCGTCACGGTCGGCGGGGATACCAGGCCGGTCAATGCTGGCGTGATCACCGAGCGCAGACTGTGGCAGCCCGGGGACGAGGTCATCCTGCGCCTGCCGATGAATGCGCGATTCACCTACCCCGACGCTCGGATCGACGCCGTCCGCGGATGTGTCGCGGTCGAGCGCGGTCCGCTCGTGATGGCGCTGGAATCCGTGGATGTCCCCGAAACGGCGTCCGTTGACCAACTGCGCGTAGACGCAAGTGAACCGCCGCGCCTGATTGGCGGCCAGGTCGTCGTGCGTTGCCGAATCCGTGCCTCGACAGACCACGGCTGGCCCTATTCGGCAGACGGGCACCAGCCCGAGCCCGACCAGACGATGAAGACTGCTGACATACCCCTGGTGCCATACCACGCCTGGGCCAATCGAGGCCCCTCCACGATGCGGGTTTGGCTACCCCTCGACGCGCCGCACACGTAGTAAGTCAATTTCCTCAAATCACTTTCTCCATGCCCTTGTACCCTGGGAGGTGCCACGCATGGGCACACCAACACGCCGAAAACTCACGTCGATCACCGTGACAGCCATCGCCCTCGCCTCGCTTACCGGCACGACGCTGTCGGCCGCGGCGGCGGCGCGGACAAGCGGCGGCGGCAACCAACTCCAGCACCTGCCGACGATGCCGGTGAACATCTGCCAGAACTCCGCGCTACCGCGCGACTATGGGACCAACTTCCCGACCCCGAACGATCCGAATGGCTTCGGATACGCCAACCAGACCGTCATCGGCTGGGAAGGCAACTACTACGCGCCGTTCGCCTACCTTTCGGGTTCTTACTTCGCCCGCGGCGTGCCGCTGACCTACCAGGCCAACGGCAAGGGCACGACCTACTGCGGCGCCATGTACTCCTTCGGCGTCTACACCTACGGCCTGGCCGCCGGCCAGGCGCCGGCCGCCGGGTCCGTGCAATGGAACGAGGCCGAGGGCTATCTGCCCGCGATGACCACCTCGTTCACCCGCAACAACGTGTCCGTCTCGATCACCGACTTCGCCAACGAGCAGTCCATCGGCGGCGCTCCCACCGAGCTTGTCTACACCCGCGTGCAGGTGACCAACCACGGCAGCGCGGCCGTATCAGTGCCCTCAGGACAGTCCGGGCCAAACCTCGTGCAACTCGATTCGGCGTCGGACATCGTGCAGCCGGGACAGACCGTTCGGCACGATTTCGTCGCCGCGGTCGACACGTTCAGCACCACGGTCCCGCTGCCTTCGGTGGCTGCGATCACTCCGGCCTCAGGGCACCACGGCGCCCTGTCTTACGGCGCGGCATACGAGAACATGGAACGCTACTGGAAGCACCGCCTTTCGGTGACGCCCGAGCTCTCGCTGCCCAACGTGAACCTGCCGAACACCAATGGACTGAAGAACCCTGGCACGTCGATCGACAACGCATACAAGGCTGCGTACATATACACGCGGATTGTGCAGGCCGGCGACGCGCCATTCTCCGCCGCGAACAACTACGCCTACTTACTCAACCACGACATCCCCGGGATCCTCGCGGCCAAGTTCGAGCAAGGCGATTACACCGACGCGCAGGGCCTGCTGCTCAACGGCCGGATCTCGGAAGACGCCAACTTCGACGAGGTCGGCGCTAACTGGTACTGGGACGGTCCGTGGCGCACTCCGGTCGCCTGGGCCGCGTATCTCCAGGGCACGAGCGACACCGCGTTCGTCAGTAAGTACTTCCACGACGACGCGAGCGCGGCGAGCCAGTGGGGTCCGAGTCTGTACACGCTCATGCACACCGACTACCTCGCGCAGCTCGACGCCACGACCGGCTACCTCTCCTCGTCCTTCGACAACGACTCCGAAGGCACCTGGCTCTTCGACGACGAGACCGCGCTGGCCGGGCTCTCGGCATATAAGTACATTGCCACCAGGATCGGTAACACCGCCGAGGCCAAGTGGGCCGACGGCGCCTACACCAGCCTGCTGAACGCCGTGAACGCCGGTCTCGCCGCCAACGAGAAGGCCAACGGCTTCAACTTCCTGCCCTGCGAGGTCAACGTCCCGACCACCGCCGATCGCTGCGCCGCGGCGAACGACGCGAACTGGGCCGGCTCGAACCTGTGGGGCCAGAACATCTGGGACGTCATGCTGCAAGGCGGCGTCCTCAACGGGATCCTCGGCGACCCCGCCCAGACCGACAACCTCTACCAGACCGGCTTCGCCCGGCTCGACGGAACCGGCGTGCCCTACCCGTCCTTCGGCGCGTACAACGGATACAGCGTCGCGCTGAACACCGGCTACACGCAGGGCGCGCTTTACGGAAACGCCCATCGCGACCTGCCGATCACGAGTTACGCCTGGCAGATCGCGTCGACCACCGGCGGCCCGAACGCCTGGTGGGAAGCCAACGGCAGCGCGCCCAACCCGAACAACCCCTGGGCGGGCAGCCACGCCGCCCCGCAGTTCGGCGCGGTCCCGTACGCCTGGCCGATGGCTGGTCAGATCCAAACCGTGCTTCAGTCGCTCGTCGCTCCCGGGCTCGAGTCCCACGCCACCGCCAACGGCTCCTATGCCTACAAGACTGTGCTCTACATCGGTCGCGGAGTTCCGGACGCGTGGATCGTGCCCGGCCAGCGCATCACCGTGAACAACCTCACCACGTCGTACAACGAGAAGAACGGCGATCGCGCCACCTATGGCGTGTCGATCAACACCGGTGAAGAGCGCGGCGCGAAGGTTGTGCACGTCACCCTCGGCGGCGCTGTGCCCGGCACGAACGCACAAGTCCAGCTGCCGATATTCGCCGATGCCGGCGTGCAGAATGTGAGCGGCGGCCGTTACGACGCCGCGACGCACACCGTGACCATGTACGGTCGCAGCGCTCGTATTGTGCTCGGCCACTCTGCCAAGCCGGCCGTCGCCGTGCAGACCGCCAGCACGGTTCCGGGAAACCACAGCCAGCCCACGTTGCAGACCGGAACTCAGACCACGACGACCGCGACGGTGACCAACACCGGTGCCACGACCCTCACGAACGTGAAGGTCAGTCTCCAGGCACCGTCGGGCTGGACGGTCAGCGCTCCGGCCGCGGTCGCGGACATCGCACCGGGCAAGTCCGCGAGCGTCGCCTTCGAGGTCACCCCGGCCTCGACTGCAAACGGTGGCAACGCACTGGTGGCTACCGCGACGTACGGCGCACCTGACCACGCTTCGGGCTCGGTGAGTGCGGAGCAGTGGGTGATCGCCCAAAAGCCGCTGCCACTGCCTCCCGGCGCAACCGACCTGGCGCTGACCGCGACGGCATCAGCGTCCTACACCTCGCCGTGGACCTCGGTCTCGGCCGTCAACAACGGCAGCTACCCGATCCAGTCCAGCGATGACAGCAACCTGACTCCCTACTGGGGCGACTGGCCGCAGACCGGGTCGCACTGGGTCGAGCTGGACTGGGCCGCGCCGATCACGACCAATGGCACCGAGGTCTACTGGGCCGACGACGGCGGCGGCCTGCTGGCGCCTTCGTCCTGGACCGTGCAGTACTGGACCGGCGCCGCCTGGGCCGACGTGAGCAACCAGAGCGGCCAGCCGACCGCGCTGGACACGTTCAACCAGGTCAGCTTCGACTCGGTGACGACCGCCAAGCTGCGCATCTTGATGCAGAGCAACGGCACCGCGTCAGTCGGCATGATCCAGTGGGTGGTGCCGAGCATCCCGTAACCGTCACAGCTTGAACGCGCGATCGCTCCCGGCGCCAATACAGGCGCCGGGAGCGATCGCTCATTTATGGAGCTACTGAACCTACTGAACCTGCGCCCACGGCTGATCCGCCAGCCAACTCGAGTCGGTCGCCCACGTGGTGGCGTCGTCCCAGGGGTTGGTTCCGCCGTCGCTGGCGAGGTAGACGGTGTTGTTGAAGGTGCGGATGTACTTGGTCGTGAAGTTCACCGACTGGAACGAGGTGCCCTGCCCGCTGTTGCCTGGCTGCGGACAGAACGTCGCGTCCTGGGAGAACAGGGTGCTGCCGTCGTTGGGTTGCAGGTGGAACTGGAAGTTCTGGTGTCTCAGGTAGCTGCCCGGCTTGTTGACCGACTCGAATGAGACGCAGCTCGGGTTGTTCAGGCCGGCCGCCTCGACCCACGTCGCGTCGAGCTTGTCGGTCTGCGCGCTGCTCGCCGTGATCGGCGCGGTGACGACCAGGTCGTCGGTGTCGTCGTGCTTGATGAAGTTCGACGTGCTGCCGGCGGCGGTCGCCTGCAGTGACACCAGCGGCCCCGGATCCAGCGCGAACTTGTTGTCCGCACCCGGAGTGGCGGCCGCGACGATGAAGTCGGAGCAGTTGCTGTCCGTATCAGCGCCATCGGGGAAGCGGCTCGCGCTCTTGCCCGCTCCGCTGCCCAACGCCGGTGTGGCGACTACGCAGCCGCTGCCGGTGCCGCCTTGGTAGCCCTCCGCGGCCCACGGATCGACCAGCAGTCCGTAGTTCAGGCTGTCAGTGACGCGGCCGTCGTCGTCACGCAACACCATGCTGCCGGCGTTGGTGGACAAGGCGGGCCCGCCGAACCACTGGTCGGGCGTGGGTGAACCCTGATAACCCGCCGTCGTGACGCTGTTGTCAAGCACCGGTGCGTTGATCGGTTGCCTGTGAGCCAACGGGTGGTCGAGCACGACCCCGCCGCCCAGTGCCTGTACCGGCTCATCGCTGGAGTGCGCGAACCGCGTGGCCGGTGTGAACGTGATGCCGGTACCGCGGTCGCTGAACGGGAGGTTTGACGAGTGGTTCTTCGTCAGCGCGGCGGCGAGGGTCAGCCCGGTACCGTTCGCGCCCGCGGTGCCGACCGCGGCGACGGTGATGTTCTCGGCGTTGCTGCCGATATCCAACCGGATGTTGTCGCCTACTGAGATGTTGCCGACCGACGAGACCTTGATGTTGGTCGAGCCGGCCGATGCCGGCGCCGCCAGCCGCGCTTGGGCGCCCGCCATGCCGACAGCGGTGACGGTGCCCAGCTCGAGCCGGCTGCCGTATCCGATGGCTATCCTCTGGCCGACAGTGAAGCCCGCGGCGCTGGTGACCGGGACGTTGGTCGAGTGGGCGGGAATGGTGATCGGACCGTCGGGCACCGGCTGCCACAGCGGCGTGCTGGCGGTAGCCGCCGATCCCTGGCTCACGATCGCGGCGTTGTGGCCGCTGCCGGAGGAGTCGACGACGGTGGCTCCGCTGCTTTCGTCGAACTTGTAGTCGGCGACGTTGCCGGCGCCGGCCTGCCCGCCGGCCAGCGCGGCGATCTCGGTCGCTGACAGCGCCCTGTTGTAGAGGTTGAAGTCGTCGATCGTGGCGTTCAGGAGCGGGTCAGGCCACTGCGACTTGCCGAGGTAGTTCTGGTTGGTGTTGCCGAGGCTGGAGGGGTGCAGCGTCATGTTCGGGTTGGTCGCCACCGGGTTGCCGTTGAGGTAGAGGGTGCCGGTAGTGCCTGACAGCGTCACCGCCACGTGCGACCAGGTGTTCAGCGGAAGCTGGCCGCCGCCGGTGAGCTGCTGCTCCGCTCCGCCGCCGTTCGTGGTGATCGCGAACCGCAGCCCGCTGCCGCCGCCGTCGACCGTGAGGAACATGTAATTGCTCTCGCCGGTGCCGAAGTCGAAGATGCGCGACCAGGTGGCGTCGGCGGACGGATTGACCCAGGCCGAGACGGTGAAGTCGGACAGGGTACTGACGATGCCGGTGGGCACGTTGACGTACTCGTCGGAGCCGTTCAGCTTGACCGCGTTGCCGATCTTTCCGGGGACGCGCGGTCCAGATGCCCCGCCTGCCGGGATGTCCGCGATCTTCGCGGTCTCAGCGGTACGGCCGGTGCCGATCGTTACGGAGTCGCCGATGTTCATCCCGGTGACGCTGCGGACGTTGAGCGTGGTGTCGCCCGGCTTGGCGGGAGCCGCGAGCCCTGAGGTGGACAGGCCGAGCAGGTAGTGGCCGTGCGCCGCGATCTTCGTTCCGGCTGGGATAGTCACCGTCGAGAAGACCGCCTGCCCGGTCGGGTGCTCGCTCAGCGTCCAGTTGGAGACGTCAACGGCGTACGAGGCGGTGTTGGCGAGTTCGATGAACGAGTTGGTCGAGTCGGCGGAGGTGCCGATACGGAACTCGTTGATCTTGACGGGGCTGTCGTTGCGTACCTTCTCGGCCGTCGTGTCGACGTGCTCCGGGGCGTAGTTCTGGCTCCGCCACTGGGCCCTGCCGACCAGATCGCCGTTGAAAGCCTTCGTCCCCGAGGTGACGTTGAAGGTCGCGCTCACACTTTGATCAGGCGCGATCGAGGAGAACGTGGTCTGCCCCTGCGCCGTCGAGGTCCATCCTCTCGGCAGGGACAGGCTCAGCTTGACGCTGGCGACATTCGAGCCCGTGGTGTTCGTGAAGGTCTCGGTAACACCCTGACCCGCGCCCGGCGCGAACGTCTGGAGACCGGGCGGGTTCGCGGTCGCGGCGCTCGGTGCCAGGCTCAGCCGCTGCACGTCGTACTTGGCTGCCACGACGTTGGCCTGCACTTGCTGGTCGACGGCGTCGGTCGGGTATCCGGCCGTCATCACGCCTTCGTAGAACGTGCCCTGCGAACCGTTGCTGTTGTCGCCGCCGTTGCCCAGGACGATAGCGCCCTGTTTGCGCATCGGATCATACGTGGGGCCGACGCGCGGCCCGTCGAACATGGTCGATAGGGCGCCTTGCTGCGAATCACCGCTCAGGCTGGCCCAGTGGTGGGATTCACCCTTGGCCACGGCGGTCACGAACCGGGAGGTCACGCTCGGCAGCTGCGCGCAGAGCTTTGACGTGCTGCCGGGGTTGACGCAGCCCACCAGGTTGTTCTCCTGGTCGGTCATCACCCACGGCCCGGGCGGATTGCCGTGATACCAGGAGGTGGCGTTGCCGAAGTAGCTCGTCTCCATGGTGCCGTCGCCGTCATCGCGGCTGTCGATCTCGGCGTTGCCGTAGTCGAAGCAGCAGCCGCCGTTGAAGTGCTTGCCGTCGACGATCCAGTACATGCCCTCCGGCTGGTCGTCCGTCGCGATGCCGTTGGTGTCGTTGTCGCGCAGGCCCATGCCGGGCTCGATGAACACGCCGTAGGCCTTGTGACCGTTGACCGTGATCGGCGCCATGTCCGCGATCGGGAGGTTGTTCGCGCCGCCCATCGCCGGGCCGCTGAATGCTCCGCGAGGCGCCTGGGTGAGGTCGTTGTGCTTCGGGGACTGGTCGTAGATGCGGGTGATGAGACACGTCGTGTCGGCGCAGAACTCGTCCTGCTCGGCCGCGTCGGCGTACCCGCCTCGGCCCAGGACGCCGATGTTCTTGGTCCTGCCGTCAGACAGCCGCTTGACCTGGTAGAGCGGGCCGTCGTAGGAGGCATACAGGGCGCGGGTGGTGCTGTGGGCGGCGACACACGGAGTTCCGCCCGCGCCATAGATGTCGCAGGGGCCTTGCACACTGGGTGCGGTGGTCGCAGTGGCCGCGTGCGCCGCCGCGCTCGTGCCGAAGGTCGCGCCTATGAGGGCCAGGGCGACCGCCGTGGCTGCGATCCGACTCCGGTGTCTTATCCGCGGGGATGAGAATTTGATCATGATCACGGTCTACGAACTCCTGTTCGTCCGTTCAGTTGGCCGAGCCGCGGCCGGGTCGCCCGAAATCCCGGCCAGGGCGATTGGCGAGTCAGCGAACGCCGAGTGGCAATGGCAGCTGAGGACGGCTTCTCAGACCGCCCTCTGTTATCGCTCACGCTGCGCAATCCTCACGCTGAAAATGCAAAACCGCAGGCAGAAGCGGCTTCGCTATGCAGTGACAGAGCCTTGCTGTGAGAGAGTGTTCACGTTAACAACACGTCCGTCAAGCACGGAAAAAGATTTCGCCGCATTCATCATTGAAGGTGCGACCACTCATCACCACGAGCGATAACATAGATCCCTAAGTCGTCCTCACCTGGCGGCCGGACTGTTCCGTGTGTAAGCGGTAGAGGGGTGCGCGGTGGGCAGGGCTGGGGCTACGGCCGGCGACCAGAACGGGAAACCGCGTCCGCCTGCGCGCGACGCGGCCATCACCGACGTGGCGCAACTGGCCGGGGTCTCCCATCAGACCGTCTCGCGCGTGCTCAATGACCACCCCAACGTGAGCCCGCAGACGCGGCTGCGTGTGCAGGCTGCGATGGCCGAGCTGCGTTACCGGCCCAACAACGCGGCGCGCGCCCTCGTGACCGGGCGTTCCAAGGTGATCGGCGTGGTCGCCCAGAACACGACGCTGTTCGGTCCGGCTTCGATGCTGACCGCGTTCGAACAATCAGCGTCAGACGCCGGATTCGCGGTCGCGGTAGCGAGCGTGCGGGCTCTGGACCGGCGGTCGATCGCCGAGGCGGTCGACCGGCACTTGGCCCAGCGCGTGGCCGGCGTCGTCGTCATCGCGCCGGTGGCCTCGGCAGGTGAGGCGCTGGACCACATGCCGACCGACCTGCCACTGGTGTGCATCGACGGCGATCCGCAACGAAGCACTCCGCTGGTGACGGTCGATCAAAGCGCCGGAGCGAGCCTCGCCACGCGGCATCTGCTTGACGCCGGTCATTCGACGGTATGGCACGTGAGCGGGCCGGACGACTGGTTCGACAGTGTGGGACGGATTGCGGGATGGCGCGCCGCCCTTGAGCGCGCGGGCGTCGACCCACCTCCCGTCCTATCAGCAGACTGGAGCCCGGCGGCCGGATACCGCGTCGGTCAACTGCTCGCACGGATGTCTGACGTCACGGCGGTATTCGCGGCGAACGATCATCTGGCGCTCGGGATTCTCAAGGCGCTGCGCGAGTTCGGCCGCGTGGTGCCGCAGGACGTGAGCATCGTCGGGTTCGACGACATTCCCGAGGCCGCGTACTTTGTCCCGCCGCTGACGACGATCCGCCCCGACTTCGACGCGGTGGCCCGTGCGGCGCTGAACGTGTTGCTGCGCCAGATCGGCACCGGCGTGGTGTCCGACGAGCGCGAGACGATCGCCCCCGTGTTGGTCACCCGCGAAAGCGTCGCCGCGCCGCGCTAGGGCCTAGGCCGTGTGTAAGAAGTAGCGTCGGACAAGGCCGCGGTGTCTGGCGCGTGCGATCGCAAGGCGGAGGGTCGTCCTCGTACCGGGCGTACGGCAGCGCCCAACAGGTGCCTGGCGGCACCGGGGATCCGACAACGCAGCGAGCGTGCGTGGCAGGCGTCGCGGCCCCGGCGCTACTTCTTACACACGGCTTAGCTCACGCGGTCCTGTCCCGGCCGAGTCGTCGGCTCTTCAACGCTGGTCCGATGTCCTTCCCTGCTGCCTGTTGACGTCTGCCGAGCCGCGGCGGGGCTGATCACCCGCAGCAGGGACGCCCAGCGGCGCCCCTGCCACCTGAACGTGGCCGCGCTCGAGGAGCTGACCAGCTGGATCGACGCCTACCGACTGCAAGCCGAGCAGCGCTACCGCAGGCTCGACGCGGTCAGCACGGTCGAGCAGCGCGACACGATGGTCGCCAGCGGCATGGAACACGGCCTGCGCGACTCGATGCAGCGCCTGGAGGAGGTGCTGGCCCGATGACCGGACAGGTAATCGTCGACATCACGATGTCGCTGGACGGACACGTCACCGCGCCGGGCGCGGGCATCGAGCACGGGCTCGGCATCGACGGCGAACCCCTGCACGAGTGGGTGTTCGCCGGCACCGCCGAGGACGACGCGATCCGCGACGAGATGACCGCGCACCGGCGCGGTCATCATGGGCCGCCGGTTGTTCGACGTCATCGACGGCCCGCGCGGCTGGAGCGACTCAATCGGCTACGGCGCCGACCGCAACGCGCAGCCACCGGTGTTCGTGCTTACCCATCAACCGCCGCACACCTGGCGGCTCGGCGAACGGTTCAGCTTCGTCACCGAGGGACCGCACCGCGCACTAGAGCGGGCCCGCGCGGCGGCGGGCGAGAAGGACGTCGTGGTCATGGGCGGCGGCGCCGTCTGTCACGAGGTCCTCGCTGCGGGCTTGGCAGACATTCTCAATATTCACCTCGCCCGATCGTCCTCGGCGGCGGTACGAGACTGTTCCCGGCTCAGGACGCACCACGTCTTCGGCTGCAACAGGTCGGCATCGTGACCACGCCGGCGGTGCACCACCTGTCCTATCGGGTGACCGACTAGGCCAGCCAATCAGAGGTCTGTGTCCGCGCTTCCAGGCATGGTCCCGAAGGAAGGTGACCACGATGGCAGGCAAAGCCAAGACAAATCACCGCGATCGCCAACATGTTCGTCTCACTCGACGGCTATGTACATCCGACCCGGTTCCCGTTGGTCACCCGACCCGCCGAGCCGTTCGACCTGCGCATAACCGGCACCAGGCCTGAGTTAATCGGATAGTGTGGCGCTGATATAACGCCCATCGGCGCATTCGTCGTTGTCGGGCGTTGTAGGGCTACGCCTGGTGGTGGGTGTGACCTGATCGGACGTGGCGACGGCACCGCCCGCTTCGGCGGAGTCCCGCCGTGGCAGAGGGGTGGCTGAGCAAGTGCCGTCGGGGCGCGGGAGAGCGGCTAGCCGTCCGGAGGAGCCCGGCGGTGGCGGCGTCTCTGGGAGACTGGCCCGCCGGTGGGCACAGATCGGGCCGAGCCCGTACGAGTGGGAGCAAAGCGGCCTGGACCATATCCGCGGGCTCATGCCGGATCTGCCGCCATATCGCGCGGTCGCGCTGTTCACCTTCACTGCGTTCAGCGGGCGCGTGAACGAATGCGACCTGTTCATCGCTGTGCCCGGTGGCCTGTACCTGCTCGAACTCAAGGGTCATCCCGGCCGGCTGACGAACCGGGGCGGGAACTGGACGTTCCATCACCTCGGAACCGACCAGCGCCAGCGCAACCTGTACCTGACCAACCCGCTGCATCCCGTCGAGATGAAGTCGCGGGACTTGCGTTCGCGGCTGCAGAGGGCAGCCGAACGGCGCAATCTCGGGGCGCAAATCCCGCGCATCAACGCGGCCGTGTTCCTCTCCGCGGAGAATCTTCAATCCGAGCTCGACGAGGGCGAGCGGCTGAACATCTACGGCCGCAACGATCGCGAGACCGGACTGCTCAAGATCTGGGACGACCTGCTGCGCAAGCCGCCGGTCCGGCAAAGCGACCGGCTGGACGAGTCGCTCACCCGGCATCTGCCGATGCTGTTCGGCGACATCGGCGTCGCGGCGCCACAGGCGCATCTGCGCTTCGGTGACGATTGGAAACTGGCCGGAAAGCCGTTGGACCAGGGTCCGACCTGGGAGGACCGACTGGCCACGCGCGAGGGCCTGGTCGAGGAGGCCGGGCGGGTACGCATCTACCTCACCGAATTGGAGGCGAACGAGCAGGCCAGGACCTCGGTGTGGCGGGCGGCGGAGCGCGAGTACCAGGTACTCCAGGGACTGCGGCACCGCGGCATCGCCGAGGCCCGCGACCTGCGGCACCACGACGCCGGTCCGGCGATCCTGTTTCGGCACGACCCCGCGGACCTGCGCCTGGAGCAGTACCTTTCCGCTTTCGGCGAATCGCTCACGCTTGAGGCGCGACTGGGCCTGGTCCGGCAGCTTGCGGAGGCGCTGCGGTACGCGCACCGCCGCTCGCTGTTTCACCGGGCGCTCGCCGCGCGCTCTGTGTATGTGTCGGCTCGGCCGGACGGCTCGAAGCCGGTCCTGCGGATTATCGACTGGCAGACCGCGGCCCGCGATTTCTCGGACAGCAGCTCGACGCGGATGCGGTCGCTGGGCCGAGACTCCGCGACCGAGGCGCATCTGGAGACCTCGGCCGAGCCCTTCCTCGCGCCCGAGTTCAACGCCTACCATCCGGACCCTGCGGGCTTGGACGTGTTCGGCCTGGGCGCGGTCAGCTATCTGGTGCTGACCGGCGAACCGCCCGCGGCGAGTCGTGGCGCGTTGCAGGATCGGCTGGACGCGGATCGCGGCTTGCATCCGACAGCCCACGTGGATGGGCTGGGCGACCAGCTCGATCAGCTGATTTTCGATGCGACGCGGTATGACGCGGACGACCGCTTGCCGGATGCCGAGACGTTCCTGGAGCGGCTCGCCGCGATCGAGGCGGGCGGCTTACTCGAGGAACCGCAGGCCGATGCGGCCGCGGTGCACACGGACGCGCTAGAGGCCAAGCCGGGCGACTGGCTCGACGATCAGACGTGCGTCAAAGCTCTGCTTGGCACCGGCGGAACGGGCCGGGCGCTGCTGGTCGAGCGCATCCGGGAGGGCGCGGACGGCGAACCGGTTGTCGATCCGCCTCATGTGCTGAAGGTCGCGCTCAACCATACGGACGCGGCCGACCGGCTGCGCGCGGAGGCGCAGACGCTGCACAAGGTGCAGGGCGGCCAGATCGTCCGGTTGCTCCACGAGCCGCGGGAGCTGGCCGGCCACACGGTGATCGACATTCAGTTCGCCGGCGACCACTCGCTGGCCCGCGAGCTGCGCGAGACCGGCAAGCTGCCGTACGTGCGGCTGAAGAATTTCGCCGACGACCTTCTTCGAGCCCTGATGGTCTTGGAACGCGAGGAGGTCATGCACCGGGACATCAAACCGGACAACCTGGGCGTATTTCGGGTGCCGCGCAACGACGAGCGCGAGTTGCTGCTGTTCGACTTCTCGCTCGCGGGGAACCCGAGGACGGACGTCACCTCGGGCACCTCGGGCTATCTCGATCCTTTCCTCGGCACTCGAAGCCGACCGCGCTATGACGAGCAGGCCGAACGGTATGCGGTCGCGGTGACGCTGCACGAGATGGCCTCGGGCGAGAAACCGTTGTGGGGCAACGGAAGCAGCGACCCGAAGGCGCTGACGGATCAGGTCCCGAACATCGCGGCGGAGTTGTTCAACCCGTCGCTGCGCGAGGGCCTGACAGCGTTCTTCCATCGGGCACTGCATCGTGACGCCGATCGGCGGTTCGACAGCGCGCGGGAAATGGCGGACGCCTGGAGTCGCGTGTTCGTCGACGCCGAGCGCACAACGCCACCGACGACACCGGTGACGGTCGGCCTTACCGAGCTCGGACGGCGGCAGCCGACGCTCAGCGACCAGCGCGACGCAGCCGCGGCAGCCGCGGCGGTGGACACTGCGCTCGATGCCGCGGGCCTCTCCCCCGCCGCGCTGGAGGTCGCGCATTGGCTGCGCGCGAACACGGTGGGCGAGTTGCTGGGCGTGCCGCAGTACAAGATCAATCGGGCGCGGGGCGCAGGCACGCTGGCGAAGCGGGAGCTGAACCAGCGGTACAAGGAGTGGACGCGGCGGCTGCGGCAGCCGGTCGGCGTGCTGCCGGAGTCGGGCGGTGCGGGACGTTCGGTGGCCGGAGCCGGGGAAGCCGGCGTGGATGGCATGGGCTCGGTTGGAGCCAGCTCGGGCGACGGTAGTGCCGGTGCCGGCGTTCTGGGGCTGGGTCACGGTGTCGGTGTCGACGCCGACGCCGACGCCGACACTGATGCCGCCGCGGGCGCTGCGGCGGCGGAGCGGCTGACTGTCGACGCGATGGCGGCCGACCTGATTCGCGCCGCGGAGGCGACGGTCCGGCGCAGGTCCTCGAAGAAGGTCGAGGCGCTGCGCGTCCATCTCGGTTTGACCGAGGACGGTTCGGTGTTGTGGTGGCCGACGCAGAAGGAGACTGCTGATGCGCTCCATGTGACGCAGGGCGCAGTCAACCAGTACGTGCTCGGGATGGCCGCCGAGTGGTCGGCGATGCCGTGGATGGGCGTGCTTCGGGATGACATCGCGGCGGTGCTGGAGTCGGCCGGGCGCGTCATGGCGGTGCGGGAGCTGGCATCGGAGGTCCGGGCGCGCGCCGGGGCGTTGACGAGTGACCGTAGGTTGGCGCTTCGGTATGCGATGGCGGTGGCCCGGGCGGCGCTGGAGGTGGAGCGCGGGGAGGAGGAGCCGCGCTTCAAGGAGTCGCGGCGCGGAAGCGATGTGTTCGTCGCGTGGGAATCACTGCCTGGTGCTGTGCCGCCGGCCCCGGCGCGTGACGAGTTGGTTGACTACGCGGCGCAGCTGGGTCGCGCGGCCGATGACGCGGTGTCGGCCGATCCGCTGCCAGGTGCGGCGGCGGTGCGTAAGCAGTTGCGTGCAGTGCCCGCGCCGGAGGGCATGACTCCGCTGGCCGACACTCGGTTGGTCGCGCTCGCGGCGGCGGCGTCGCGCAAGGCGTTGGCCTCGCCGAGGTTGGATCTGTACCCGCGTGACCTGGGCCTGGTGCGTGCGCTGCGGATTTCGCAGGCTGCGGCGGGGGTTGGCCACGAGCCGGGAGTGTCGGTGCCGGATCTGTTGGAGCGGATCCGGGTGCGGTTCCCGGAACTGGACTTCGGCGACGTGACGCATGTTCAGCTCGGCGAGGCGCTAAAGCGGGCTGACTATCCGCTGGCGTACGACGTGTCGCGTCACGTGTTCCGCGGCCCGCTACGACAGCCGCCGCCGTCGACGGGTCTCGCGTCTCGCACGGCGACGAGCGGCGATGGCAGGCATGCGGCCGAGGGCGCGACGGCGCGGCTCGCGGAATCCGTAGCGGTGGGTGGGTTCCGCGCGCTGACGGTGCACGTGCGGCACCTGCCAGGATTGGCGGCTGCGATTGCGGATGCGTGCTCGGCAGATGGAACGGTTGGCGGTTCGGCGGCCAGTTCGACGTCCGGCGTGGCAGGTCGTTCGGAAGGCAGCTTGGGTGCAGTCGTGCCGGTGGACGTGGACGCGGAGTTCCTGGACCAGTTCCGGGAGCTTGCGCGGCAGAACGGCCAAGACTGGTCGAAGGTACTGCGGATCGACGGTCGGCTCGTGCCGGGCGGTAGCGACGTACCGCGCGCGTTCGTCGGCTATGTCGAGGAAGTCGTGAAGCGGCTGGCCACTGACTGGGTGGCGCGTGTACGCGGCGACGCGCCGCGTGATGATCTTGTCCAGCTGAGCGGGACAAGTCAACGGTCGGACGCGGAGGGTGGCCGAGCCTCGGCGCGTGATCGCCATCGGATCCTGTTCTTGCACAACGCGAGCCTGCTGGCCCGATACTGGGAGTTCGGCGGTCGTGATCTTCTGACGGCGTTGCAGAAATCCGCGCGGCGTCCAAGCGAGGATCCGTATGGTCTGTGGCTGCTGTGTCCGGCGGAGAACCCGCAGGCCACGCCGCAGTTGGACGGGCGCCTGGTGGAGACTTACGCACCGGACGGCGAGTGGATCGCGTTGACGAGTGCGGCCGTGGACCAGGTGCGGCGGCAGGCGGAGAGCGGAAAAGCTGACGGTAACGGTGCCGGTGTCGGTGCCGAAGCTGCGCAAGGGGATGCTGCGCAGAGTGATGCGGTGCTGAGCGATGAGGATCGGAGCGAGCGGTGAGCGGGCGCGGAACGCGGGTGGGCCGCAGCGCGGCTACGGCGGCGACAGCTGATGACGGCGCGAGCGGAGCGCGAGTCACGGGCGTCGATTCGCGTGCGCTGCTGGCGGATTTGAAAAAGCAGGTCGCGTTTCTGGAGAAGGATCTGCGGGCGCGGGCGACGGACACCGGCGAGGAGGGTGCGCGGTTCGCGGAGCAGTTGCAGGCGGAGTGGCAGCGGGCGAAGGACGCGGGGCGCACGGCGGCGAGCTACTCGGCGTGGCTGGATGAGCGGGTCGCGCAGGCCGCGGCGGCGTGGGTGCTCAGTTGCGTGTTCGTGCGGTTCGCTGAGGACAACGAGCTGATC
>NZ_DATNGK010000311.1:0-17969 GCF_035605935.1 Actinocrinis sp.
TGGTTGGACCAGATGGAGGTGACCGGGAAGGAGCCGGTGGTCAGGGTGAGGTTGCCGACCTCCTCGATCGGGAGCAACTGCCGGACGCGCTACCCGAGAAGCACCTCAAGCCGGTATTCATCCGGGACGTCCTGCGCAGCAGTTGACGCTTGCGCGCTCGAGAACGCAGCTCAAGCATCCGGCATCGCGCCGGTCAGGTGCCCGGATCGTCGGTCGCCGGCCGCCGCGAACCGCTTCGGCAGGCTTCCAGCTGCGCCGCCACGGCGAGCCCGAGCAGCAGCGCGATCGAGGTCAGATTCGCCCACGCCATCAAGGCGATGATGGCGGTCAGCGGCCCGTAGGTCGCGCCCAGCGTGCTGCTGCCGCCCACGTACCAGCTCAGCAGCGCGGTCAGCGCGGCCCACAGCGCCAGGCTCAATCCGGCGCCGACCGCCAGCCAGCTCAGCGACGGCTGGCGGCGGCGCGGGGCGCGGCGGAAGATCGCGGTGGCCGACGCGAGGGCCAGCAGGATGCCGAACGGCCAGCGCGCGATTTGCCAGGCCAGGCGCGGACCGGACGACCAGTGGTACACCTGCGCGAGCGCGTCGCCGAGCGGACCGCCCGCCGCCACCACGATCATCCCCGCGGCCATGGGCAAGCCCGCCATCAGCACCAGAAGCAGAGCATTGCCATACTTGCGCACCGACGGCCGGTCGCGTTCGACCCCGTAGATGCGGTTCGCTCCGCGCTCGATCTGACCCATCGCCGTCGCCATGGACACCAGCGCGACGGCCAGACCGAGCCAGAGCGCCAGCGCGTCGTCCTGCCCCCGAGCCCGGCCGGTCTCCAAGGCGTTGCGCACAATCTGCTCACTGGCTCCGGGCGTGATCCGCTCAAGCACGCCTTCGAGCACCTGGCCGCCCCCGCCTCGGTGCAGCGTGGCCGAAAGTCCGACGATCGCGATGACGGCGGGGATGATGCTGAGGCAGACCTGGAAGGCCAGGGCGCGAGCATGGCTGAATCCGTCGGCGTAGCGGAAGCGAATGAACGAGTCACGCAGGATCGAGCCCAGTCCGGTGCGCCGCAGGGTGACCCATGCGTCGTCCGCGGACAGTTCGTCGCCGGACATCAGCCGGGTCTGCGCGACCTTCGTTGCAGTGCTCATGGACGAGCTCCCACCTCTCGCAGCGAATCAGAAGACTGCTGCTGCGGTTCTGGCGTTCGCACCAGCAAAGCGCCGGGCTTCACCTGTACCGACAGAACGTTCGCCACGCGGTACGGATCGCCGTCCAGCTCCAGCGGCACGGCGTGGCGCACGCGGGCCTCTACCTGCCGCACGCGGTAACGGCTGATGTGCGGGCCGTCGCGCCGTATCAGCAGCCGAAGCAGCACCTCAAGCCAGCCGGACAGGCGGCCGTACGGCTCCAGGACGACCACGTCGAGCACGCCGTCGTCCGGCGCGGCGTCTGGCATCAAGTCGATGCCACCGTGCAGCCGGCCGTGGTTTCCAACAATCAGAGCTTTGACGCGGCGGTGCCGCACCCGGCGTCCGTCCACCCGCAGCGTCACGCGTTCGCCGCGGTCGCGCAGATGCCGCAGGATCGAGGGCACATACGCGGGCCAGCCCACGCGCGCCTTTAGGCGTTCGGAGGCGTCGGCGATCATCGCGGCGTCGAGCCCCAGACCCGCCATCCCGACGAAGACCCGGCCGTCCACGACTCCCAGATCGATCCGCCGGTCCGATCCGTGCAGCAGCGCCGCGATCGCGTCGTCGAGCGCGCTGGGAATACCGAGCTGGCCGGCCAGCAGATTGCCGGTGCCCAGCGGCAGGACGCCGAGCGCGACATCGGTTCCGCACAGCGCCTGGGCGACCGCGTTCACCGTGCCGTCCCCGCCGCACGCCACCACCAGGTCGGCGCCGGATTCGACCGCCGCTCTGGCGACTTCGATGCCGCCGTCGTCCGGCGTCGTCATCATCATCCGGGGCTTTGGCTGACCGGTCTCGGCGAACGCGCGGGCCACGCGCTCGTGCAGTTCGGCGGCGGCACCGGTGTCCGCCTTCGCCGCGTTCACGATCAACACGGTTTTCGACGCAGCGGCGTTCGTCCGCGAAGCGCTCGTCGTCGGCGCGGCCTCCGCCGCCTGGTCAGCGTTCGTCATCGTCGCCCTCCGAGGACCGCGCGCGCGGCGATCACCAGGCAGCACGCGCCGAGCAGAAACCCGGCGACGACGTCGCTGGGGTGGTGCATGCCGCGGTACAGGCGCGCAAAAGCCACGGCAGCAGGCACCAGCAGCAGGAGCCAGGCCTGCCGGCGGCCGGTTCCGCGCGCGATCAACCAAGCGACGGCGCCGTACAGCACCACCGCCGCGGCGGTATGCCCAGACGGGAAACTCGACGTGGGAGGGGACTGATCCAGCTCGACGACGCCAGGCCGGGTCCGATGCACCAGCAAGGTCGTCACCAGAAAGATGCCGACCTCGATCGCCAACGCCAGCGCGATGAACGCGGGAGCGCGCCAATGGCCCGAAACGCGCCAGGTGACGATGATCGCGGCAACGGCAAGCAGGATCGTGCACGTCGTATCAGCCACCGTCGACAGCGCGCTGGTCACGTCGTCAACCGCGGAATCACGGTGCGCGGCCAGCACGCGATCAACAGAGTCTTCGGCGCTGAACGGCCACACGTGAATCAACGAATGCGTGACCAGCCAGCCGAGACCGGCCATCAGCGCACCCAGCAACAGCACCTGGACCAGCACACGGGCGACGATCTGCCCGCGCGCCACGCGATAGCCTGCGGCGGCGCCGGAGTCCGGCCGCGCTGTCTTCAACTCACTGCGGAGATACACGGCCCGGCGGGTTACCGCTTTCGGCCTAATCATGCGCCCGAGGCGGCTCGCGGCATTGATCAGTTCCCTGAGAACCCGAGCACATCACCGTGGGTTGTCACTCAGGAGCGAGCCACCTGCCGCGGCCCCGGTCCACCGCGGTCAACGCCACGGCGAGCATCAGCGCCACGGCGGCCGCGATCGGCGCGAGCAGAAACGCATCGCCGCTGCCGCCGCCCTGAGCGAGAAATCCGGCCAGCGCCTGGCCGCACGCCGTGCCGAGCGGGCCGCCCGCGCACAGGATGGTTATCGCGGACGCGGTGCGCTCAGGTGGCGCGAGCCGTTCGGTGAGCGTATACAACGTGATCATGTATGGCGCCACGGTGATACTCGCGACCGCCACCGCAGGCACGACCGCGTGCAGCCGGCCACCGACGAACAGCGCAAGCATGCCGACCAGGAGCGTCGCGGCGAAGGCCAGGTAGCGGTGACGCACCGCGAAACCGCGAGGCAGCCAAGCGCAAGCCGCCCCAGCCAGCGCGCTCCCGGCACCGAATACGGCGTAGATCAGTCCGGCGGCACCGGGGCGGCCAATGCTGTGTGCGTATGCCGTCACGCCGGTCTGTACGGCGCCGAAGACGGCGCCCATCGCGGCCATGGCGAAGAACATGGCGAGCAGCGCCCGACGCGGAAGCAGGGCCGTCGTGTCTCCTTGCGATGATCGCCGCGCCGCTGGATGCCGATCGGTGTAGCGGATCGTGAAGGGCAGCGCCGTCAGCAGGAGCAGCGCGACGCTCGCCACGATCGGCGCGACCGGCCCGAGCGAGGTCGCGAGGGGAGCCAGCAGCCCGACGAGCGTCGGCCCCACGACGAAACTGGTCTCGTCGGCGGCCGCCTCGTACGCCATCGCGGCGGGCAAGTGCGAGGGCAGCGCGTGGTTCTGGTCCAGCCGCGACCAGTACACGCGCACCAGGGCGCCGATCGGGGGCTGGCTCAATCCGACCAAGGCCGCGGCGGCGAGCATCTCGGTTCGATAGGAGGACCGGCTCGCCGCGATCAGGCAGAGCAAGGCGACGATATTGGCGACCGTGCTGATCACCGTGATGCGGCGGTGGCCATACCGGTCGGCGAGCGAGCCGACGACGGGCGCACCGACCGCGCCGGCGAGCCCTTGCGCCGCGGCGGCGAGGCCCGCGAACGCATAGCTGCCGGTGACGGTCTGGACAAGGATGAGCGTCGCAAGCGACGACATCGCGTAGGGCAGCCGGGCCAACAGGCCGAGAGGAAAGAAACCAAGGCCGGCAGCACGAACAAGACGGCGGTAGGACAACGCGTCTCCATCGGGTACGTCGAAGTGACGCGCTACCCAGCCACCGGCGCGTTGACGATCCCGATTCTGTTCGGATAATACCTCGGCGCATCAGCCTTCGCTGTGAATGACCTTCGTGGCGTGCTCGCGCGCGGGTGCGCTGAGGACGCGGTTGAGATCGTCGAAGAGCACGCGCGCGGTCTCGCCGCTCCAGCCCGGTGGGAGCAGTTGCAGCGGCAGACCCACCCAGGCCGCCACACCCACGCCATCGTCGGCGGCACGCTCGTTCACAGCCTGGGCGATCGCTGACCCGTGCGACAAGCTCCTGCGGACCTATTCGGTCTGCCAGGTGAACGTGGCCTTGTCGAACCGCCCGGCGGCAAGGTCATCCCGGGTGATCATCCAGTAGAGCCGTCCGGCGTCGCTCCAGTTCATGCCGCTGCGCGAGTCGCTGTCGACCTGCGCGAGCAGCACCAACTGCGTGGCAAGCTGCCTGCTCGCGGCAACAGCGGCCTCGTCTTCGCCCGGATGCACGACCTGCGCGCCCTCGCGTTCCACGGCGCCCTGCACCGGCAGCGCGTAGCCGCCGACCTGGTGGTGCGGCAGGTGGTCGCGCCGGTACGCGTTCAGCGCCTCCCAGAACCCGGTCCCGTTTGGATCGGTATCAGTAGTCGGATAGTCGCAGTAGCCGGCCGGGTCGTTCGGGTCGCCGAACGCGGCGATCAGGGCGGCGTTCTCGTTGTCCGGCGCGGTCGCGATCACCTCCCCGGCCAGCAGGAGACGGGGGTACGGCGCGGCGCCCTCGGGCGCGGAGCGCGGGGCGATCTCGGCCTGCGCCGGGACGTAGATCACCCGCGTGCCGTTGACGACGCTATCCGGGTCCGCGTAAGCGACCGAGCTGCCGCCGAGTCCATCGAAGTAGAAGAACAGCAACTGCCCAGACTCCGGCAGCGGGATGTCCAGCTCCCCGGCCGGCACCTCGCCGCAGTCGACCGCGCCGACGAAGCTCAGCGGGCCGTGCCCTTCCCACACGGGCCACTCGACATCCTCGGGCAGCAGCGGCTCGCCGCCGAGGTAGGCCGCCACTGAGTCACCTGAGTCATCGGTGTCGAGGGCGCGCAGGTGAAAGGCGGGTCGCAACAGGCTCGTCCAGGTTTTGGCGTCGTCCGCGCTGAAATAGGTCCGGCCGGCTTCTGCCAATGAGGAATCGCTGATCTGCATGGCGGACATGCTGCCAGGCTGGCGGCCGCACCGGTGCGGTCTCGGCGAATTCAGTGGCTGGCGTCCGGGCCTGGACCCGCGTCAGCGGCCGTATGCGCAGCCGAAAGACCCGCGAGGAAGCGGTCGCGGTCCACGACGGCGCGTTCGATCTCGCCCTGCGCGACGATGCGTCCGGAACCGTCCACGGCAAGCACAGTGAACGTCAGCCTGCCGGCGGTCGTTTCGATCGGAGGCGTCGCGGTGACCTCGACCACGCCACCGATCGGCGTCGCGCGAAGGTGCTCGATGCGGATGGCGGTGCCGACGCTCGTCTGATCCTCGCCGAGCAACGGCTGCGCCTCCTGCACGGTTCGCGCCTCCATCCACGCGATCAGCCGCGGCGTCGCGAGCACCGGTACATCGCCGCTACCCAGCGCGATCGCCGAATCGGCTTCCGTCACCTCATGGCGCATCTGTCCTCCTCAGCTGGGCGCGTGCAGCCAGTATGACGCCGACCGCGACCGTCGCGGCAGCAACGAGGCCGGCCGTGAGCACCGCCCAACGGCCGGCGAACGAGACGGCCAGCACCAGCAGGGCGCCGCACGGCAGTACCGCCTGACGCAGCAGCCCGCTCTTGAAATGGCGCAGATGCACCAGCCACACCGTCGCCAGATACAGCGCGGTCGGGATGGTCACCGCGAACGCGGCTGTGTTCGCGGAGATCCGCGAATGATGGGTGACCTGCTGCACGGCTACCGCGAGCCCCGCGCCGATCGCGGCGGCCGATCCGAAGATCAGATAGTGGCCGTAGCCCCACCCGAAAGCCTGCTGATTCGAGCGCACATAGTCGTGAATCGGCACCGCGAAATAGATCCAGTACGCCGCGAACACGATGATCAGCCCGCCGGCCGCGATCGGCAGCAGCGCACCGACCTGCGCGTGGTCGTCGAGCGCGGTCTGCACCGCGATCGTGGCCGCTGAGACGCTTTCCCCGAGCGTGATGATCGTGAACAGGCCATAGCGCTCCGCGATGTGACGCGGGTGCCAGGACGTGTGGTGGATGCGCTCCGCGATCGCCGGCACCGCCATGTCGGCGACCCCCAGCGGCCCGAAACCCCACACCCAAACCTCATGGGGCGCCAAGATCAGCAGGACCCAGCCGAACTGCACCAGGACCAGTCCGGCCGCGTATGCCCGCGCCGCCTTTCGCGCCGCGCCGGTCTCGCCGCGGGCGGCGCGAAGCCACTGCGTGGTTTGTGCGACCCGCATGATGACGTACCCGAGCACCGCCACGGCGAAGTCATTGCGCTGGAACGCGCGCGGCACCCCGGCGGCCAGCACGAGCACTCCGGCGATCTGCACCAGCGTGGCCAGCCGGTACAGCACATCGTCGTTGTCATAGGCCGAGCCGAACCAGCTGAAGTTCACCCACGCCCACCAGATCGCGAAGAACACCAGCAGATAGCCGCTGACACCGTGCCAGGGCCGCCCATCGGCCACCGCGTGCACCAACTGCTGTCCGGCCTGCGCCACCGCCACCACGAACGACAGGTCGAAGAACAACTCCAGCGGCGTGGCGGCCCGATGCTCCTCATCGCGCCGCCGGGCCTGCATCCGAGTCACCAAGGCCGACGACAGGGCGCTCTCGTGGCCCGCCTCGGCTTGCGTGCTCCGCGTCATCAGCGCCCAGCTCTCACATCAACCGGCAGTCTTCACTCGGGCCATCTTCACCAGCGAAATCGGCAACAGCCAATCTTCACCCGACTATCGGCTATCGGCTGTCTGAAGCGCAGGACATCCGGCGCAGCGCGTCGCCCAGTTCGGCGCGGCCCGCGACGCCGAGCTTGGCGTAGATGCGGCCGAGATGGTTTTCCACGGTCCGCTCCGAAAGCCGCAGCTGACCGGCGATCTGACGGTTACTCAAGCCGTCCGCGGCCCACCCGGCGATCTCCCGTTCGCGGACTGTCAGCGCGCGAAGCGGGCCGAGCAGGCCGAGCAGCGGTGTGCGCGCGTCGCACTCGGCGGCCAGGGCCAACGCGCGCGAGGCTGCCCGCGGTTCGCGAGCGTTCGCGCTCCCGGTTGACGCCTCGGCCAACGCGGCAGCCGCGTGCGCCTCGGCGGCGTAAAGGGCGAATCCGAGTTCTTGCAGCGAGTCGGCCACCTCGCGCAGCGCGGCCGGCTTGCCCGCGCCGTCGACCAGCCGGCGCACACAGTCACCGAGGGGCCAGTCCTCAGGAAGTGCAACCCGCTCCAGCAACCGCGCCGCAGCGTCTAAACGGCCGAGCCGGAACAAGTCGAGCGCGCCAAGGACCGCGGGCGCCACCATGCCTTCGTCGGCCCACCCGCCGACCGCGCGCTCCAGCCGGTGCCCGGCCGCGTCGAACTGCCCGCACGCGACGTCATGCCAGGAGCGAGCCCGGATCACTTCGGTATCCAGCGCTCGAAGCTGCGGCGGCACCGCAACGCACGCCAATGCCTCCGCCAGCCGCCGCGCCTGGACCCGATCGCCGCGCTGCGCCGCCGCGGACAGGCCGATGGCCAGACACCAAACGCGACCGTTCGGATCGTGCGGCCCTTCGTCGAACAGGCGCGCGGCCTCGACGGACTGAGCAGCGGCCGAGGGCAGGTTCCCGGCGCTGAGCAACACGCTGGCCAATCCGGCTCTCGCCCACGCCTGGCCGGCGAGATCACCCCGATCGAGCGCGTCCTCGATCGCGGCCCGCGCGACGGCCAGGGCCGCCGCCGGATCGCCATAGTCGCTCCAAGCCCGCGTCGCGAAGGCGATGAGAGAAGGAGCAGCGGCGCCCGCGTCGTCGTGCTGACGGCGTTCCGCTGTGGTCAGGTCGAATGCGCGCAGCCCGGCGCGAAAGTGACCCACGACCGGATACGCCATCGCCGCACCGGTCGCCGCAAGAGTCCGGACGCTGGGCCACGGGGCGCGCAGGAGTGGTTCCAGCTCGGCCACGGCTGCGTCGAACCCGCCGGCGACGGCGAGCAACAGGCCGCGGTGCACCGCAAGCTGCGCGGCCGCCTGCGGTTGCGTGACCGTGCGGGCCGCGTTCTCGAGAATGGCGAGTCCTTGGTCGAGCCGCCCGGTGGTCCAGCTGATCCGCGAGGCATGCGCGGCGGCCAGCGCCGCCCGATCGTGGTCCGACACGGCCAGCGCGTCAAGCGAATCGAGCAGCGCGTGCGCCGCTTGGAACCGGCCCGCATCGACCATCGCCTCGTACAGCAGCAGGCCGTCGCCCACCGCAGGGCGGAGTTCGAACACTGCCGCGGCGAGCCGTTCCCGCAAGGCCGCCTCGGCGCGCATCGTGGTCGCGTATCGGGCCGCGGCCGCCATTCTTTCCGGGTCGGGCGCACCGCCGCCGTCCAGCCGCCACACCGCCCAACGCAGCAGGTCCTCAGCGCGCCGCAGCCCGGTGGACTCCAGCGCGTCGGCCAGGCGCCGCGCGTAGCCCAGCCGCGCCGAAACCGGGGTCGAGCGGGCGATCAGCTCCTGATAGAGCGGATGGCACACGCGGGCCGGCAGTCGTCGATCCACGCGATCGACCTCGATCAGTCCACGCCGTTCCAGCGCCTCGACCTCCTGCGGGTCGACCAATCCGAGCAACAGCCGAAGGCCCACGCCCGGAGCGAGCGCCACCAACTCGAGGGCAGCACGCTGCGGCCCGCTCACCCCGGCCAGGCGCGACTCGAGCAACTGCGCCAGGCCGCTCCAAACCCCGGCGACCCGGCCAAGTCGCCACACTCCGTCCTCGGTGCGCCGCAGCGCGCCGGCCGCCGCCGCATCGAGCATCAGCTCTCTGATGAACAGTGGATTGCCGGCGCTGAGGCGGTAGATCTCGCGCGCCGTCCCCGGCGAAGCCTCGGCACCGAGCGCGCCGATCAGCAGATCGGTTACTTCGCGCTCGCCGAGCGGAGCCAGTTCGACGCGGCTAAGCAGCCCCGAGGCCAGCAACGCGCCAAGGGCGTCCGGCAGGCGAGCGCCGGTGCGCAACGTGGCGAGAAGGCGGATGCGGCCCGCGGACAGCCACTGCGCGATGACGAGCGCGCAGACCTCGTCGAGCAGGTCCGCATCGTCGAGCACGAGCAGCCGTGCCGCGCCGCGGGGCGCCGGTGCGGCCGACCCGGTCAGAGCGCCGAGCGCGTTGAAAGTTTCCGGCCGGGCGGCGTCCGCGCCTCGCACGAACCACGGCGCGCCGCCCGAGGTCACCCGCAGCGCCGCGGCCTCCCGCACCAGCCGGGATTTGCCGACACCCGCCGGACCGCAGACGATCGCGCCCCTCACCGCGCCGCCGTCGGCCAGGATCCGCCCCAATGCAGCCAGCTCTCCGCCGCGTCCGACGAACGGCCACTGCCCGGCCAACGCCCAGTTCGCGGCCGCGCCGACGGCAGACGTCGCAGGGGGATTCATACCGGCGCAGCGTACTGCCCAACGGGCATGAGTGGTCGGGCTCTGCGCGTTGAGTACCGGCCACTCTCGACGCTCCTACGCGCCTGACGCATCCTCAGACCTGCGTTCTGACTCGGCCGGGGGAGCCAGCACCAAACCCGACGTGACAACGAATCCTGATACCGAAAGGACCCGCCGTGCGCCGACCAGCGCGTGCCGCTCGTTGGACCGCGAGTGGCGCAGCCGTACTCGCGATCGCCCTTGCCGCTCCGGGATCGGCCGCGGCCGCGCGCGCCGACGCGGTCAATCCCGCGCCTGACAACGGATTCTCGGCCACCGGCGTGTGGAACACCCCGCTGCCGGCCAACGTGCCGCTGGCGCCGAACTCGCAGGCGATCGTGGCCAACCTCATGCAGGACAAGCAGACCGGCGGCGGGCTGTGGGGGATCAACACCGACACCTATTCCGCGCCCGTCTACTCCGTCGGCCCGGACACGCCGACACAGCAGTGGACGTACTCGGACTGCCAGAACCTGCCGCAACTCGCTCCGGTGATCGCGGACTCACTGTCCGCGGTGCCCACGCCGCCCGGAATGCTGGTATCGCAGGGAACTGACGAATCCGTCGCGATCTACCAGCCCTCCACCGACACCTACTGGGACTTCTGGCGCGCGCAGCAGGACGCGTCAGGCCACTGGTCCGCCTGCTGGGGCGGCAAGATCGAGCACTACAGCGCCAACCCGGGCATCTTCGACAACCCGCTGGGCGCCTCCGCCTCGGGCCTGCCGCTCGGCGCGTACCTGATCCGCGCGGACGAACTGCGCCGCGGGCACATCGACCACGCCATCAACTTCGAGACGGTGCGCACTCAAGCGAACTGCTTCTCCTGGCCGGCCACCCGCGACGACGGCAACACCCCCGGCCCGGACATCGCCTGCGAGGGCCAGCGCTTCCGCCTCGACCCGACCTTCAACGTCAACACACTGATCGATCCGGCAGCGCGCACCATCGCCCGCGCCATGCAGCAGTACGGGCTGGTCCTGACCGACAAAGCCGGCGCGCTGGTCACCCAGGCCGAGGACCCGCGCCCCCTGGAGCCGGCCAACGGCGGCGTCGACCCCTACAACAAGCTGTTCGACCCGACCGGCACCGGGATCATCCCCGAAAGCCTGACCCACTACCTCGTCCTGCTCGGCGTCCCGCTCAGTCGCCTGCAGGCCCTTCCGCTCAATTACGGCGAACCAGGGCGTTGACACTCAAGCTGAACAGTGCTGACCGGCAAAGCGGTGGACGCCGCGGTCGGCAGCAGAGATCATTTCCGGTATGCGCCAGGAAGAGATTTGGGATGCGGACGCCGCCGAACGTTATGACGCCGAGGACGCGAGCATGTTCGAGCCCGATGTCCTCGGGCCGGCCGTGGCGCGTCTAGCCGAACTCGCCGAAGGCGGCCGGGCGCTTGAGTTCGCGATCGGAACCGGACGCGTCGCGGTGCCGCTGTCCGAGCGGGGAGTGCCCGTAGTCGGCATTGAACTCTCGGAGCCGATGATCGACCAACTGCGATCGAAAGCGGACGAGTCGGCGATCCCAGTACTCGCCGGCGACATGACGACAACGCGGGCGCCGGGCAGCTACCGGCTGGTGTATCTGGTCTACAACACGATCTCCAACGTGCTCACCCAGGAAGCGCAGATCGAATGCTTCCGCAACGCCGCCCGGCATCTGGAGCCCGGCGGGCGGTTCGTCATCGAGCTATGGGTTCCGCAGCTGCCGCAGCGCCCCCCGGCCGCGCAGGCGGTGGTCTTCCACTGCGAGCCGGGTTATATCGGGCTGGACACCTTCGACGTGGCGAGCCAGCAGATCGTCTCGCATCACTTCCGGTTCGGCGACGGTGATGAGGCGCGGCTGTCGCGCAGCCCGCATCGTTACATCTGGCCGTCCGAACTGGATCTCATGGCGCAGATCGCCGGATTCGAGCTGGAATCCAGGCACGCCGACTGGCGCGGAAGCGAGTTCACTGCCGCGTCGTCTTCGCACGTCTCGGTGTACCGCATCCCCGGCGCCCGATAGCTCGCGGCATGGCACGCGGGCCGTGAAGCCCCGTGAAAGCGCCGTGAAACAGCGGTGAATCTCCCAGCGCGCACTCTCTACGCATACGCGGCACACCGGCCGCGGCCACTAGAGGAGCGCAATGTCACCCACCGCACCGACACTCACTGCACTGACACCTACCGCACCGAGCCCGGCGATCACCGCGAGCGGGCTGCGTAAATCATTCGGCGAGAAAGTCGTGCTCGACGGCGTCGACCTGAACGTCCCCGAGGGCACTGTCTTCTGCCTACTCGGCCCCAACGGCGCGGGCAAGACCACCGCGGTGCACATCCTGTCCACGTTGATGCGCGCCGACGGCGGGGAGGTACGCGTCGTCGGGCGCGACCCGGCCCGCGAACCCGACGCGGTGCGCGCCGCGATCGGCGTCACCGGCCAGTTTTCCGCGGTCGACGGCCTGCTGACCGGCCGGGAGAACCTGCTGCTGATGGCCGACCTGCACCACCTGCCCCGCGCCGAGGGCCGCCGCCGCGCCGAGCAGCTGCTGACCGACTTCGAGCTGACCGACGCGGCCGACAAACGGGCCGCGACCTACTCCGGCGGTATGCGCCGCCGCCTCGACCTGGCGATGACGCTGGTCGGCGAGCCGCGGGTGATCTTCCTCGACGAACAGACCACCGGCCTGGACCCGCGCAGCCGCCGCACCATGTGGCAGATCGTGCGCGGCCTGGTCGGCCGCGGCGTCACCATCTTCCTCACCACCCAGTACCTGGACGAGGCCGACGAACTGGCCGACCGGATCGCCGTGCTCGACCAGGGCCGGATCGTGGCCCTCGGAACCGCGGCCGAACTCAAGCGCCGCGTCCCCGGCGGTCACATCCGACTGGAGTTCCTCGACGAGATCGGCCTCACCGCCGCCGAGCGCGTCCTCGAAGGCGCGACCCGCGACGGTGACCTGGCCCTCAACGTGCCCGGCGACGCGGGCGTCCGGGCGCTGCGAGCCCTGCTCACCCGGCTCGACGACGCGGGGATCGAGGTCGACGGCCTGTCCGTGCATACGCCAGACCTCGACGACGTGTTCTTCGCACTCACCGGTCGCCTGACCACCGAGACCGGATCGTCCGACGCACAGTCCACCGCGCAGCCCACCGCAGAGTCCACGAAGTCTGCCTCCATGCAGAAGGAGCCCGTCCGATGAGTACCCTTACCTACGCCGCGCGCGACTCGACGACGATGCTTAAGCGCAACCTGCGATACAGCGTGCGCTATCCCGCGACGATCATCGTGTCCCTGGCCATCCCGGCCCTGCTGTTGCTGCTGTTCGTCGGGGTCTTCGGCGGCGCATTGGGCGCAGGCCTCGGCGCGGCGCCCCCCGGCGGCAAGTACATCGACTACGTCCTGCCCGGCATCCTGCTGATGTCCATCGGCTACGGGGCCTCATCCACCACGCTGGCCGTGAACCGGGACATGACCGAGGGAATCATGGCCCGCTTCCGCACCATGGCGATCTCCCGCAGTTCGGTGCTGACCGGTCACGTCGTCGCCGCTCTGATCCGCACGCTGGCGAGCACCGTGCTGCTGGTCGCCGTCGCCTTGCTGATGGGTTACCGCTCCGGCGCCGACGCAGGCCGCTGGCTCGCGGCGGCGGGCCTGGTCGCGCTGCTCACCTTCGCGCTGAGCTGGCTCGCGGTCGCGATCGGGCTGTCCGCCCCGACCGCGGAGGGCACCGTGGGCTTCACGCTCATCGTCCAACTGCTGCCGTTCATCAGCAGCGCCTTCGTGCCGACCGGCTCGATGTCGGCGGGGGTGGGCTGGTTCGCGCACAACCAGCCGTTCACCCCGGTCATCGACACGCTTCGCGGGCTGCTCGCGGGCACGCCGATCGGGCACAGCGGGATCATCGCCGTCGCCTGGTGCGTCGGACTCGCAGTGCTCGGATACCTCTGGGCGGGCGCGCTGTTCAGGAAGGGCTCGGCCCGGTGAACTGATCGCGAGCAAGGACGGCCGCGGCCGCGGCGGCACGCAACGCGTCCGCACCCAAGCCGGTGTACGCCGAGACCGCTTCGGCGTACGCCGGCTTGTCGGCTTCCTCGGCGAGGTCGCGAAGCCGCACCGTCGACATGCCTCCGTTGAACCGGAAACGCTCGGCCAAGGCGATCATCCGCGCACCCGACCTGGTGGCCCGCGCGTCACCGGTGCGCCGGCCCCGGTCGATGTCCAGCACGGCCAAGGCCAGCAGCTGGGTTCCGCAGAACGGGAAATCCGCGTACGACATCGCCGAGCCGCCGACCGTGCTCACGATGAGCTTGGCGGCGGTTCGCGGCAGGCTGCCGGCCAGCTGCCCGATCAGCGCGAGCTGACCCTGCTGCGCGTGAGCGACCACGGTCATCGCCTCGACCTCGAGGATCCAAGTCTCGGTGTGGAACAACTCACCGGCGCGGGCGCGCACTCGCGGGTCGCGCAGCGCTTCGCAGGCCTGGCGCAACAGGCGCAGCCCTGCCGCGCTCTCGCCGCGGGCCAGCTGGATCTGCGCGCGCGCCACGAGGCCGAACATCGGCAGCCCGGCGCCCTCGTCGCCGTCCTCACGCAGCGTCAGCTCCAGCCACTGCTCGGCCTCGTCGACGGCGTTGCGCTGCAAGTTGGCCAGGACCATCGCGCTTCGAATCCGGGACGCGCTCGATCCGGTCTGGAACGCGTTGAGCTCCGGCAGTTCGTCCAGGATCGAGAGCGTGGCCGCGAAGTGCTCGTGCGCCTCCTCACCCCGCCCCAGTTCCAGGCACAGCTCGCCGATGCGGCTGTGCGTCACGACCCGGAACCACGGGAACTGCTTGTCCTGGCCGTCGAACGCGGTGAGTGTGCGCCGCGCCGCCTTCAGTGCGCTGTGCGGATCGTTGACGCTCTGCCACACGAAGGTGGCCACGGTGTTCGCCATCGCGTTCAGCATCGGCTCGGCGCTGTCGCACAGCAGGTCCAGCGTCGGCAGCAGTTCCTCACCGGCCGAGGCCAGCGTGGTGAGCACGACGGCGGTCGCCCGCGCCGGACTGTCCGGCGGGGCCGAGGGCAGCCGCCGCAGGCTGACCAATGCGCGCGCCGCGGCGGGATGCTGCAGGATCAGCGAACTGACAGTGGCAAGCACCACGGCGGTCCGGCCGACCTCGACGAATGCGGGATCGAGCCGCAGGTGCGACAGCTGCCATGCGCTCTGCCCGGTCAGCGCGGCGATGCGCGCGAAGTCGGCCTCGAACATCCACAGCGCGCCGAGCACGGCGCACGCCGCCGCGACAGACGCGCCGTCCTCGCGCTCGAGCCCGAGCCGCAGCGCCAGTAGCAGGTTCTCCTGCTCTTGCCTGATGCGCGTGGCGGAGGTGACCAGGTCGGGCCCGAGCATCGACTCATGGTGCGCCATGCCGAAATCACGCGCCCAGGACAGGAACCCCGTGACCACCTGGTCGCGCTCGCCGGCTTCCGCGCAGCGCGCCGCACTGTATTCGCGCACTGTCTCCAGCATCCGAAAGCGTGTGCCCGACCCGGCGTCGGCCGCCTGGAGCAGCGACTGGCCGGCCAACTGCTCGAGGATCTCCAAAGCGGCGTCTTCGTCTGTGCCGAGCAGATTCCACGCGGCGTCGGCGGTAAAGCCACCGGGAAAGACCGACAGGGCGCGCATCGCCGCCCGGCCGTCCGGCGCGAGCAGGTTCCAGCTCCAGTCGATGACCGCGTGCAGAGTGCGGTGCCGCTCCGGGGCGTCGCGCGCGGCGCCGCGCAGCAGGCTGAACCGGTCGTCCAGCCGTCGGGCGATCTCGGCCACCGACATCACGCGCACCCGGGCCGCCGCCAGCTCGACCGCGAGCGGCAGTCCGTCGAGGCGGTCGCACAACTCGCGTACCGATTCAGCAGGCAGATCCACTCCGGGCCTGGCCGCACTCGCCCGCTGCCGGAACAGTTCGACGCTGGTCGTGAGGCTCAGCTCGGGCAGTAGGTACACGGACTCTGACGACAAGCCGAGCGGCGCGCGGCTGGTCGTCAGTACCCGCAGATCCTCGCTTCTGGCTACCAGGTCGCGCACCAGCGTCGTCACGCCGTGGACAACCTGCTCGCAGTTATCCAAGACCAGCAGCGCCGGACCCGGGCCGAGAGCCGCCACGATGCCTGAGACCGAATCCGCTGGCCCGGCACGCCGACCGGCCGCCGTGGGCCCGCCTTCCGCGACGCCGAGGACCGACGCGACCTCGCCGACCACGTCGGCGTCGGCACGCACCGCGGCGAGCGGGACCAAGTGAACCACGCGCTGCCGCGCCGCGGCCGCGACGGCGTTTGCCAGGCGGGTCTTGCCCAGGCCGCCGGGACCGATGATGGAGACGACGCGCGAGGCGTGCAGCATCCCGATCACCGCGGCGATGTCGTCGTCGCGGCCGAGCAGCGCATTGGGTTCGTGGGAGACACCGCGCCGCACCATCGGCCGCTCGCGTTCCAGCAGCTGTCGATGCACCCGCTGCAGCTCCGGGCCCGGATCGCTGCCGAGCTGATCACGCAAGTCACGCCGGTAGGTGTCATACCGCACGAGCGCGGCGGACGGCCCAAGCGTCGCGGCCTCGCACAGCAACAGCTGCGCCAAGACCTCCTCGTCGCGCGGCCGTGCCCGAATCAGCTGTCCGAGAAGCTCGGCCGCCTCGGCGCTGCGCCCGAGCTGGGAGAGCGCCACCGCGCGAGCGCGAACCAGTGCCCAATAGGTCGAGGCCCGCGCCGCGCGAAGCTCGGAGAGCGGGTCGGCGAACTCGCACTGCCCGTCCGGCGCACCGTCCCACAGCGCCAGACCGGATTCGGCCTGCGCGAGCGCGCCCGCGTGATCTCCAGCCTGTGAGCAGCGCGCGGCGGCCGACGCGCACGCCAACACGGCGGCGGCGTCGACCTGCTCCTCGGCCAGGTTGAGTCGGTAGCCGACCGGCGTACTGGCGACGGTGTCCGGACCCAGTTGCGCTCGCGCGCGAGAAACCAGCACCTGAAGTGCGCGCGTCGGATGTTCCGGTTGCTCGTCCGGCCACAACCTGTCGACCAGCCGGGCCGTGCCACAGCCCCCGCGCAGGTCCTCGGCGAGCAGCGCGAGCAGCGCGCCGAGCCGGGCCCCGGCGATCTCCCGTCCCCGAAACCCGACCCGCGACAACAACACCAGCTCAACGCCCACCGCAGAAGGCTAACGTGTTGAACACAGCGACTGCCGCTCGACGGCGCGCAGCTCGCGGACGCCGCTGACGCCAGAACAGGCTCTAGGGCAGGCGAACTCCGGTGAGCCGTGCGAGCTCCTCCAGGAGCCGGTTCTGGAAGTCCGCGTCCTCGGCCGCCGCCGCAGGTGTCTGGCGCCGCTGGTGGAACCAATACCCGCCGGTGACCAGCGCCTCGGGATCATCGCTGGTGGCGAGCCATTCCTGCGTGCGATGGCCCAGCTCCAGGTCGTCGGACGCCCCCGGACCGCCCATCTTCGTCGGCACCCAACCGGGATCGACCGCGTTGCTCAACACCTCGGGCCAGGCGCGTGCGACGGCGAACGTGAGCGCGGTGACGAACAGCTTGCTGTCGGAGTAAGCCTGCATCCAGCTCCACCGTCGCGCGGTCCAGTCGAGATCGCGCAGCGAAGCGTCGCCGCCGCGATGCATCCCGCTACTGAGATAGATCAGCCGTGCAGGGCGGCGGAGGGTGGCGGTGAGCAGGTAAGGCGCGAGAACGTTGACGGCAAGGGTCTGCGCGTGTCCGTCCGTCGTCGCGACGCGCTGCGCGCTGGTGTAGACGCCGGCGTTGTGGATGACCGCGTCCATCACGCCGAGTTCGTTGACCTGGTCGGCGACGTCGCGGGTCTCGCGGGCGCTGGAGAGGTCGCCGATGACCACGCCGGCTGCTCGCTTCGCCAACTCGCCGAGATCGGCCGCGCGGGTGGCGCTGCGGGCGTGCAGCACCACCTGATGTCCCGCGCCGATCAGGCGGTGAGCCGCGGCGCGGCCGAGTCCATCGACGGAGCCGGTGATGAAGACGCGTGTCATGACCTCATCCTCCTCCCGCTCACGAAATTGATCGAAGTCTCCTTAGTCGGCGGCCGGCTTCGGCATGCTCATCGCGCTGCTCCGTATTCCTCATCGGTGACGTGCTCGCCCCAGGTCGTCTCGTCCCCGGCATCAGGCCCCGGGCTCTCCCAGATCGCCAGATGGGTCATGAACCTGTCGGG
>NZ_DATNGK010000312.1:0-39331 GCF_035605935.1 Actinocrinis sp.
GAGATCGAGGCGGAAGACCAGCTGCCGTACCGCATCTGACCGCGTCGTCGAAGCCGCAGCGCATAGTTCCAAAACACGCGTTAGTCGAGACGGTCCGTCTCGCGCCGGTCTTCGCTCCACCGCGTCCGCAACGCTTCTGACGTCCCGTCAGGTATCGGTGCTGCTCACACTAGTTGCCGGTACGCGGTAGTCGGCCGTCAAGGATCAACTCCAGTAGTTGCTCAACCATCGCATCGTCGACCGCCAAACCGCGCACCAGGCTGCGGTAGAAGATCGCCCCGACGAAGAGGTCGATCACTGTCTCGATATCGACGTCCACGGGGAGCGCCCCGACCGCGGCGGCCTGGTGCAGTACCTCGCGAGCGGCGTCGCGGCGTGGCCGCAGGAACTGCCGCAGCCGGGCGGCGGTCGACGGATCGCGTGGAATGTCGGCGGCCAGTGCGGGCACGGTCGAACCGGCCGCCGAACCCGAGTACGTGTGTACCGCGGTCTGGATGGTGGCGCGCAGATCGGTGCGCGGATCCCCGGTATGCGGCGGCGGGGAGAGCGGCATCCCGTGCTCCATCGCCTCGATCACGAGGGCGCTCTTGGAGTTCCACCAGCGGTAGATCGTGGCCTTGCCGACGCCGGCCCGCGCGGCGACCCGCTCGATGCTCAGATCCTGATAGCCGATCTCGCCGAGCAATTCCACCGTGGCGTTCAGGATCGCCTGGTGGGTGTGCGGGTTGCGGGCCCGGCCGGTGGACGGCGGTGGACCCGAACTCGGCGGCTGGTTCGGCATCGCGGCTTGGGTGCCTTCTCGGGATGGCGCCGCGCCGACGGTCCTGGTTGTGGTGTTGGTCCTGGGGCGGACTGTGTAGACGGACCGTCTCGCAGAGCGATGGGGGTCAGACCAGAGTACCGGAGACTCGCGCGCGTGGTACCTGTGCGGACAGTCAAGATACCACCAAAGAAACGATACGTATCGTCTTGACAAGCTTGGTGGGCGGTGTCGTAATGCAGGTATGTGAGTCCAATGGTTCCGGTAAAGGAGGTGACTTTCATGGAACTCAAGGAACTGCGTGAGCAGCCGGTCGAGCTGCTGCCCGGCCGCGAGGCCCTGCACTACTTCAAGCTGACCATCGCCAGCGTCAACGCCTACAACACGGCGTTGGCCGCCAACGTGTTCTCCGGCGGCTCGAGCGCGACGGCGGTGGCCGTCCAGAGCATCAGCGTTGGGTGACCTATCGCCCTGACCGCGTGATCCCATCCAGTAAGCCAGTAAGGAAAACACATGAACGTCACCGAACTGCGCGAGCAGTCCGTAGCGCTCCTCCCCCGCCGGGAGGCGCTCGGCACCGTGACCGTCGCCTGGGTCAACGCCCACAACACGGCGGTCGCTCTGAACCTCGGCTCCTTCTGCTCCAGTGCCACGGCCGTCGCCGGGCAGAGCATCAAGATCGGCTAGCGGATCCCTCGGTGGCGGGGGCCGAACCCCGGCTCCCGCCACCGAACCGCCCTAGGCAAGGACCAGCGATGACCATCGCCGAGCCGCAGACCGAGACGCGAACGCGCGCTGAGTCCCCGGAAGAGGCCAGCTCTCGTGACGGGATCGAGCCCGAAGCCCGGGTGCTTGAGCAGACGGCGCAGGAAGCCGCGCAGGCCGGCCAAGCCGGGGTCGCGGCCGAATCCGCGGCCGAGGCCGAGCCCGCCGCGACCGCCGCGGCGATGGTGCCGAGGCCCGCCCCCGGCCTCGACTTCTTCGGCGAGTATCAAGGCTCCGGCTACGCGGAACCGCGCTACCTCGTGCGACGCGCCGACGGCCAGGTAGTCCAGCTGACCTTGCTGCTCGACCTGGTGCTACGCGGAATCGACGGGGCCAGCGACCTGTCCGCGATCGCGGACGAGGTGACCGCCGGCTTCGGCCGCGAGGTCACCGCCGAGAACGTCGCCTACCTCATTGAAAACAAGCTTCAGCCGGCCGGGCTCGTTCTGCCTGCGGACGGCCTCAAGACTCCGCTGCCGCGCACCGACCTGCTGCTCGCGCTGCGCGGCCGCGGCACCCTCGTCGGCGCACGCCAGGTCGGGTTCCTCGCACGAATGCTGGCCTGGCTGCACCGGCCGCTCATCGTCGCTGCGGTGCTGCTGGCCGCCATCGGCCTCGATGTCTGGCTGTTCGCCCTGCACGGGGCGGCCGGCCCGCTGCTCTCGGTGATCAAGCAGCCGCTGCTCATCGTCGTCGTGCTGAGCCTCGGCCTGGCGTCAGCGGTGTTCCACGAGTTCGGACACGCCTCCGCCTGCCACTACTCCGGCGCCCGGCCCGGCCGCATCGGCTTCGGCATCTTCCTGATCTGGCCCTCGCTCTACACGGACGTGACCGACGTGTACCGGGTCGGCCGGCGCGGTCGACTGCGCACCGACCTCGGCGGCGTCTACTTCAACACGATCTTCATCCTCGCCCTCGCCGGCTGCTACGCCGGGACCGGACGGCCGGTGTTCCTGGCCGCGATCCTGTTCGTGCACTTCGAGATCCTGGACCAGCTGCTGCCGGTGCTGCGCTTCGACGGCTACTTCCTGCTGGCTGATCTCGCCGGAGTGCCGGATCTGTTCGGCCGGATCCGCCCGATCCTGCGCGGCCTACTCCCAGCCGGCCCGCGCTCCTCCGGCTCGGGTGCCCAAGGCCGCGCCGCAGGCGGCTCAAGCGACCTGCGGCGCGGCGCGCGGGTGGCCGTGACCGCGTGGGTGCTGTTTACCGTTCCGCTGCTGCTCGGCGAGCTGGCCTGGCTGCTTTGGCATCTGCCCGCGCTAAGCCGCACGGAGATCGCCTCCGGCAGAGCGTTCGCCCGCGCGGTGCACGATGACGCCCTGAGCCACCAGTGGTCGCAGATGACGCTGGACGCGGTCGGCCTAGCGCTACTCGCGATTCCCGCGATCGGGCTGACCTGGCTGGCCGTCAAAGTGCTCATCCGCTGCGTGCGCCTGCTCGCCCACGCCACACATGCGCGTTGGGCGCACGTGAAGCGCGCTCATCCGAGGCACCGCGGACGGCACCGGCGCTGACTGCCGCTGACTCGAGCCGAACGCGCCGAAGAACCACCGAAAAGCACCGCACCGCCGACAAGCACCGTACCGCCGATAAGCACTGCACCGTCTAAACCGCAGCACCAGAAGGGAACAGCCATGAAACTCCGTCCGAAGCGGGCCGTGACCTTGGTCGCCGCGCTGGCCATGGGATTCAGCACCCTGATCGCCGGCGGCACCGCCCAGGCCGCCTCCGCGTCCAACTACGCGCACAGCAACGCCACCTCGGGCCATCGGCACGCCTTCGACGTGTCGTTCCAGGTGCGCCAGCTGTTCAGCAGCTCCATCAACGCCTCGAACGTCGCCGACGCCGACTCCAGCCACTGCACCGGCTGCCACAGCGTCGCCATCGCGTTCCAGATCATCGCCGACGGCAAGGTGCCGTCCTCGGTGAACGCGAGCAACTACGGCTCCGCGGTCAACGTGGACTGCGTCAACTGCCAGACCGTCGGCGTGGCCTACCAGTTCATCATGGCCAAGCCGACCGTGCTCAGCTGGTCCGACCAGCTCAAGCTGTGGCACATCGACGGTCAGCTGTGGTCGCTCTACTGGTCGAACGCCTCGGCGGACCAGATCGCGGGTCAGGTCAACTACCTGGCCGGTCAGGTCGAGAGCATCCTGGCCAACGCAGGACACGGCTACTGGCCGCTGGTGCACCACTTCGTCACCTTGCGCCACTGACAATGCTGACAGTCGGATCGTCGAACCCGAATCTGTCCTAAATCCCCGCGTCCGCCATTACGCGGGAGCAGGTTCCGCGCCGCGGGTAGCTGAAAAGCCGCCCGCGGCGCGGCCATATCTATCGGCCAATGCTCGTAGATGCTCAGCCAGCTCGGGCGCCTCGTCACGATCGAACTCGAACTCCCGGCCGAGCGCGCCGAGCCAGACCGCGAGCATCTCCACATCGTTGTTGCCCAGCACGACCGCGCAGGTCTCCTGGTCGACCGCTTCCACCGGACCGAGCGAGGGCGGTAGCCGGTCCGCTATGACTTCGGCTGGAGCGTGCACGGTGATCCGCACTCGGTACCGCCACGCGGCGGTCGACACGCCGCGGGCGACATAGCCGGCCAAGTCCTCGTCGGGCAGCTCGCGCGGAGTGAAACGCGGACCGGTCGGCACCCGCGGTTCGACCCGGTCCACCCGGTACGTGCGCCAGGCATCGCGCTGCACGTCCCAGGCGACTAGGTACCAACGCCGGCCCCAGTTGACCAAGCGATACGGTTCGACGTCGCGGCGACTCGCGGTCCCGTCGTGCGAGCGGTAGTCGAAGCGCAGCCGCTCCCGGTCCCGGCAGGCGACGGTGATCGTGGTCAGCACCTCCGCGGAGACCCGGGAGCCCTTGCGGTCCGGAGCCGGCGGAACCGCGACGGTGTAGCTCTGCAGGGTATTGATGCGACGGCGCAAGCGGTCCGGAAGAACCTGCTCCAGCTTCGCGAGTGCACGCAGCGCCGATTCCTCGATCCCGGCCACCGAGCCGACGGTCGCGGTACGCAGCCCGACCGCGACGGCGACCGCTTCCTCGTCGTCGAGCAGCAGCGGCGGCACGTTCGCTCCGGCCGCGAGCTTGTACCCCCCTACCGCCCCTCGCGTCGCGTTGACCGGATAGCCGAGATCGCGCAGCCGGCCAACATCGTTACGCACCGTTCGGGTGGTCACGCCGAGGCGATCGGCCAGCTCAGAGCCGGTCCACTCGCGCGGGGTCTGCAAAAGCGACAGTAGCCGCAGCAGTCGTGCCGAGGTCTCCAACATACAAACTATTCTGCCTGCACATTAGGAACCAAGTGTTCCTGATTGCGCGCGAAGCTTGAGGCATGGAAAACACAGCGAACCCAGCAGCCGTGCAGAGCGCGACATCGGAGGTCGTGATGACAAGTACCGAGACTGAGACCACGACCGGCGCAATCGACCCGGCCCCGGCCCACCGCTGGCTCGGCTTCTTCGCGGTCCTGGCCGCGCTCATCATGAACCTGCTGGACTCGACGGTCGTCAACGTCGCGGCGCCGTCGATCCGCAGGGACCTGGGCGCCTCCTACGCGGACATCCAGTGGATCGCCGCCGGGTACACCCTCGCCCTCGCCGTCGGCCTGATGACCGGCGGGCGGCTCGGCGACCTGTTCGGCCGGCGCAATATGCTGATGATCGGCGTCGCGGGCTTCGCGATCTCCTCGCTCGGCTGCGCCATCACGCCTAATCCGCAACTGCTCATCACGGCGCGCGTCGTGCAGGGCCTGTTCGGCGCGGTGATGATCCCGCAGGGCTTCGGGCTGCTGCGCGACCTGTTCCCGCCGCAGGAACTCGGCAAGGCGTTCGGCGCGCTCGGCCCGGTGATCGGCCTGTCCACCATCCTCGGCCCGGTCGTGGCCGGCACGCTGATCGACGCGAACCTGTTCGGCACCGGCTGGCGCATGGTTTTCGGCATCAACGTTCCGCTGGCGCTCTTCGCACTGCTCGCCGGTCTGAAGGCGCTGCCGCGCGGCGCGCGTTCCGGGCGGACCGTGCGGCTGGACGGTACGGGCGCGGTGCTGGCCGGGGTCGCGATGTTCCTGCTGGTCTACCCGCTGGTCCAGGGCCGCGAGCTGGGCTGGCCGTCCTGGCTCGCCGGGGTGGGCGCGGGCGCGATCGCGGCGTTCGCCCTGTTCGCCGCGCACCAGGCCCGCCGCACCCGCCGCGGCGTGAGCACGTTGGTCGAGTTCAGTGTCCTGACCAAGCGCTCGTACGCCGGCGGCACCCTGTTCACCCTGGTCTTCTTCGGCGCGATCGTCGGCTTCTCCCTGGTGACCGGCCTGCTGTTGCAGCTCGGCCTCGGCTACAGCCCGGTGCGCGCGGCGCTGGCCATGGTCTGGTGGGCGGTCGGCGCGTTCTTCGGCTCCGGCTTCGGCGCCACCATGATGCACAAGCTGGGCCGCCGGATCGTGCACCTGGGCCTGACCATCATGGCGGCCAGCCTGATCGGCCTGTACCTGGTGTTCGTGCACTCACACACCGGCCTGAGCGGCTGGAGCCTGGCTCCGGTGCTCGGCGGCTACGGCTTCGGCATGGGCATGATCTTCGTCCCGCTTTTCGACATCATCATGGGCGAGATCAGCGACCGCGAGATCGGTTCGGCCTCAGCGATCCTGGAGTCGCTGCAGCAGCTCGGCGCCTCGGTCGGCGTCGCGGGTCTGGGCACGGTGTTCTTCGGGATGATCGGCGCGCACGCCGGGACGGCTACCTTCTTCGCCGCCGCCGAGCGGGTCACCCTGATCACGCTCGCCCTGGTTGCCGCCGCCTTCGCGCTCGGCTTCCTCTTGCCGCGCCACGCCCGGCGCACGGGACACGGTTCGGCTGAGGGTCCGGTCGCCGCAGCCGCAGCTGAAGGCGGGGCTGAGGGCACCGCGTCCGTCGAGCTGGACGAACTCATCGAGCGGGAATCCGTGACCGTCTAAGCGGATCAGGCGCGGGCCTGCGTTTCCTTGGCCGCCGTAGCCAGTGCAGAATCAGTGCACTGGCTACGGCGGCCAACGCGCACCAGGTGGAGACGAACTCGGTTTGCCAGAGTACGTAGCAAACCAGCGCGCCTGCGGCGGTCACGAGTCCGAGCAGGCGGATCTCCGGCTGGTCGCTGACGAGCAGCGAACCGATGGTCGCGATGAGATAGCCGACGACTACCAATGCGCCAAAGGGAATCGGCTGAACGGCGTAACGCATCGTGTGACCGGCAGGCTCTGCGGATACCGGACCGGCAGCGATCACGTATCCGAGCACTGCCGAGACTGCCAAGCCGATCAGCACGAACGGTGCGATACGAAACCGGCTCCAGTGTGAGGCCGCAATCAATACTGCAAGCGGCACGAACGCGGGTAGCAGGGGAAAGGCGATCATCACCCACAGCAGCACCGCTGTACCGCCGATCGCATGAGTGTTAACGCCAGCGTCGGCCGCGTTATCGGCGTTGCGCCAGACCACAGACTCGATCAGCTGATGCACGCCCAGTAGCACGGGAAGCGCGGCCAGGGGCAGGTCGCGGGCTCGGCGAGTGCTCGCGATGCACAGCGCCCCGACCGCGGTGATCGCGCATCCTGCGACGAGGTCCGCGGTCGGGCTCCAACACATGGCGCTGTTTCCGTTCCTTGCCGACGTACTCTCGACGATCAGCCGCGGAGGGTCTCCAAGAGCCGCAGCCAGATCTCGCTCATCGTCGGGTACGAAGGCACGGCGTGCCAAAGCCGGTCGATCGGCACCTCACCCGCCACCGCGACTGTCGCGGAGTGCAGCAACTCGCCGACGCCGGAACCGACGAAGGTCACGCCGAGCAGGATTGCGCGATCCAGATCGACGACCATGCGGGCCTTACCCCGGTATCCGTCCGCGAAAAGCGATGCTCCGGAGACCTGGCCGAGGTCGTAGTCGACAACGCGCACATTGCCTCCCGCCCGGCGGGCCTCGTCCGCGGTCTTGCCGACCGACGCGACCTCCGGTTCGGTGAAGATGACCTGCGGCACCGCGGCGATGTCGGCCGTCGCCACGTGCGCGCTCCACGGCCGCAAATCAAGCGATTCGCCGCGCGCCAGCGCACCGATCGCCGCGCCCGCGATACGCGCCTGATACTTGCCCTGATGCGTCAGCAGGGCACGGTGATTCGCGTCGCCGACCGCGAACAACCAGTCGCCGTCCACGCCCTGCACCCGGCACGAGTCGTCCACCCGCAGCCAGGAGCCGGGCTCCAGGCCGATGGTCTGCAAACCCAGGTCACCGGTGCGCGGCGTGCGGCCGACGGCAAGAAGAACCTCGTCCGCTTCGATCTTCTGACCATCGTGCAGCAGCACACTGACCGGTCCATCAGGCGTCGGCCGATCGAGTCCGGTCACGCTGACGCCGGTGCGTACTTTGACGCCCGCGTCGCTCAGGCCGGCCGCGATCATCTCGCCGACGAAGGGTTCCATCCGCGGCAGCGGCGCCGACTCCCGGATCAGCAACGTCACCTCGGAGCCGAGCGCACGCCAGGCCGTGGCCATCTCGACGCCGACCACGCCGCCACCGACGATCACCAGCCGGCCGGGCACCTCCTTGGCGCTGGTCGCGTCGCGGCTGGTCCACGGCTTGGCCCGCGCGACGCCCGGCAGATCGGGGATGAGCGCGGCGCTGCCGGTGCACACCGCGACCGCGTGCCGCGCCGCCAATCGCCGTACGCCGCCGTCCGGCGTGTCGACCTCGACCCGGCGCGGCCCGGCGAGCCGTCCATGACCGCGCACCAGCACCGCGCCGATCGAATCAACCCAGCCGACCTGCCCGTCGTCCTTCCAGTGCGAAGTGAATTCGTCGCGACGGGCGAGCACCGCTGCGGCGTCGAGTTTCCCGGTCACCGCCTCGCGGGCACCGGCCACCGCTCGCGCCTCGGCCAGGGCGGCGACCGGCCGCAGCAGCGCCTTGCTCGGCATGCAGGCCCAGTAGGAGCACTCGCCGCCGACCAGTTCGCTCTCGATCAGGGCGGTGGTCAGCCCGGCGGCGCGGGTGCGGTCGGCGACGTTCTCACCGACCGGGCCGGCGCCGATCACGATGACGTCGAATACGTCCTCGGTTGGTGTGTTGGGTTCGGGCGCGGTATTGGATTCAGTCACGGTGTTGAACGACTCAGCGTTGGATTCAGACACACGCCAATCCTCCGCCCGGCGTACCGCGTGGTCCACTCAGCCCACGCCGCCGGGCCGCACGGCATGGCAGCGGTGCCCGTGGGGAAGGCCAGCGGCGTGGCTAAGAGCCCAAAAGCGTGGCGCGCCGTGGCCGCGTTCCTCCTGCTCGGCGCGCTCACCGGCTGCGGTACCCGACTGCCGGCCAGCGCGTTCAGCCAAGCTGCCGCCTCGCCGGCCAACGTGTTCATCGACGGCGTGTCCGCGACGCAGATCAAGGTCGGCATGATCGACTCGATCACCAGCGCCCTGGGCGTCGACGCCTTCTCTGGGCCCGGCTATGGAGCGCGCGCCTTCTTCGACGCGCTCAATGCCACGGGCGGCGTCAACGGCCGCAAGATCGTCGTCGACCAGTGCGATGACAGCGGAAGTGGCCTAGGCAACAAGCAGTGTGTGCACAAGCTGATCGACACGGACCACGTGTTCGCCTTTGCAGGAAACTCGATCCTCGAATACGCGGGCGCCGCGTACGTGAGCTCACAAGACGTGCCTGATGTCGGCGGGCAGCCGATTGGGCAGGCATACGACCAGTACCCGCACCTCTACGCCATCTACGGCTCGGACGAACCGCGTCAGGGCACAGTCGGTTGGAATGGCCGACTGTACGGGGGCACCGAGGTGTACGAGTACTTCAAGCAGCGGCTAGGCGCACACATCGCAGCCATCGTCGCGTACAACCAGCCCGACTCGGTCCGCTTCGCGCAATATACGGCGGCTGGCCTGCGCGCTGCGGGTTACTCCGTCGTCAGCGAGCAGGTGGATTTCGCGCTGCCGAACTTCGCGGCTACCGCGTCGGATCTCAAGGCTCGCGGAGTGCAGGTCGTCTTCGACGCCATCGACACCAGCGGCAACGGTCGCCTGTGCGCGGCGATCGATCAGGTCGGCCTCAGCCTCATCGCCAAGGTCACCACCGTGCAGAGCTGGGACCAGACTGTCGCGAGCACCTACTCCGCCGCGCCGCATTGCCGCAACGTGCTGTATGCGACGTCCTCCGACCGCAACTACGCGGACACGAAATATCCTGAGGTGGCGGCCTTCCGCGCCGCGATGCAGAAATATTTCCCGGACCGGCAGGACAAGCTCTCCATGTGGGAGCTGGAAGGCTGGGCGTCGGCACAGTGGCTGACTGACGCGGTCGCGTCCTGCGGTGCATCCGTTTCCCGTGCCTGCATCGAACAGTTCATGAATCGACCGCAAAAGTACGACGCGCACGGCCTGATTCTCCCGACCGACTTCGTGGTCTCGCAGCCGAAGTCGACGCAGAACGGCTGCCTCAACGTCGCGCGCTGGCAGGACTCTGCCGAGGGCGGGAAGGGCGGCTGGGTAACGCAGGTGCCGGATATGAACACGAACTGCTTTACCGGCCCGGTGATCTCATACGCACCCTAGGCATGCCTTAGCCACTCGAACCCTGCGTTAGTTCTGCGGCCTCGCCCGCAAAGACGATGCGGCCACGTTCCAGCCGCCAGACAAAGTCGGCAAACTCCGCCGCGCGACGCGTTACCGGGTCGGCGACGAGTACCGCGCAGTCCGGCGTAACCGCTGCGGCCAACGCTCCGAAAACGCGATCAGCCAACTCTGGCGCTATGCCCTGAACCGGCTCGTCGACGAGCAGCACGCGCCATCGGCTGCCGAGGGCGCTTGCGATTGCCAGCAATTGCCGCTGGCCACCAGACAGCGTCGCAGCTCGCTGCGAGAGCAGTGGCTCAAGCTCCGGGAAGAGCGCCAGCGCGTTCTCCAGACCTCGCTCCGGGTCGCCCCCGGCCAGCAGATTCTCCTTGACCGTCAGGCTTTGGAACACGTTCACGCCGGAGCGCACAACACGTAGACCCGATGCAGCACGACGCGTCGCGGACCATGACGTAGCGTCGGCGAGAGGTTCGCTTGCTTTCGTACGCGTCAGTTCTAGGCTCCCGCCCGCGCTGGTCGCCGTGCTCGCAGCCCCCGCGCACCAGTTCAGCAGCGTGGACTTCCCGGCACCGTTCGGGCCGACGAGTGCGGTAACGACTCCGAACGGAACCGCGAGGCCCACGCCGTGTAGGACCTCGATGCCGCCGTACCGCACGCGCACCTCAGAGCACCGCATGGCCACAGTCATAGCGCGGCCTTCGGCTGCACTGGCTCGCCACGGAGCCACGGAACCGTCAGCGCCGCGATTCCTACGATGATCGCGGAAGCCCCGGGAATGGCCGCGTCCGCTGCCACCATCCCGGCCGCCGCCAGGATCAGCGACGGCGCACTGGAAATGCCGACGGCCGTCGCCGCCGCCAACCAGATCAGGCCGCGTAGCGGATCGAAGTCGCTGGCGTCGAACGCCCCGGCCGCGTACACCCACAGCGCCCCACCGAACGCCGCCACCGCCGCGCCACCGGTGAAGACCAGGACCCGAATGCGTTCCACGTCGCCGCCGAGCATCCGGGCCGCCGGTTCGCTGTCCCGGGTCGCGGCAAGCCGCCGACCGACCCACCCCCGATCCAGCGGCAGCAGAGCGAACGCCACCGCGCCTAAACAGATCACCTCGGCCAGCAGGAACACGCGGTCGCCGGAAAGGTAACCGGGACGATGCGCGAACGGCGGCGTGAACAACGGCTGCTCGAACATGAACCGGCTCGCGGCAGTGGCCAGCGCGAGCGTGGTCAGCGCCAAGTGAAGGGGCCGTTTGCGCGCCACCGGCAAGGCGAAGAGCAAGCCGAGCAGCGCGCCGGCAGCCGCCGCCGCGATCAAGCCGAAGCGTGGCGTCCAAGCGGCCACTAGCGCGCCCGCGCCCACGAACGCGGTTTGCCCGAGCGAGACTAGGCCCACCGAACTGAGCGCGCGAAAGGAAAGCAGCACCACCGCGAGTGGCGGGATGAGCTGCGCGGTACCGATGTCCTGCGGTCGCAGCCACGCCGCCGCAACGCCTAGAGCGACGACCGGCCACCAGCCGCCAATGTGTTCGGCCAGCGTGCCCTTACGCGGCACGACCGATACGCGTTCCCGCGCTTCTTGGAAGGCTGGAGCCACCCACACCGCCACTAACAGCACCGCGACGAAGAGATTCGAGCGCACCGCAGCAAGCACTTCGCCGGGCCTGCCGCCGAGTTGCACACCGATCAGCTCGGCCTGGCCGATCCCGGTCGCCAGCGCCACCGCGATGGCGACCGCCGGATTGACCAGCCGCGCGGCCACCACGACACCCAGCGTCTCGAACAGCACCAACGTGAAGGTGACCGGGTCGAGCCGCAACTGCGCAGCGAGCAGCATTCCGGCCGCCGCCGCGAGCGTGCAGCCCACCGCCCAGCCCAACCGCCCGAGCCGCCGGGCCGGAAGACCGCTCAGCTCCGCTAAGCCACGATCGTCGACCACGGCCCGAATCGCCACGCCGAACGTGCGGCCGCGCGCAAGGAGCACCAAACCCGCGGCGACGACGGCCAACAGCCCGAGCTCGACCAAGACCCCAACCGGGACAGTCAGCCCGCCGAGCTGCACCGATCCGGCAGGTAGCAACGATGGCGCGTCCGTACGTGCTCCGGAGCCCCACACCGCTGTGGCGATGCCGACCAAAAGCACCGTGATGCCGAATCCGGCGGTGAGCTCAGCCGCCACCCCGGCGGCACGCTGCTGGAGCGGACGGAAGATCGCCGCGTCGATGAGCAACCCGAAAAGCGGAGCCGCAACCAGCAAGATCAGCACCACCGCGACCGCAGTCGGCATGCCCCAATCCCGTACGGCCGCGCGCAGCAGAAACGCGCCCATCATGCCAATCGCACCGAAGGCGACGTTAAGCACTCCGGTGACGCGGTACGTCGCGATGACGCCGAGCCCGGAGAGCCCGGCCACCGCACCGATCCCGAGTCCCGCGACCGCGAGTTGTCCGGCCCCCGCACTCATCGCTTCCGGCCTCGGGCCAACCAGCGCGCCGGGTGCCCGAGGCACACCGATGAGCGTATTTTCACGGCTTTCACGACCCCCACCTCGGCCGGATCCGTCCTCCGCACCTGGATGCCACGGTCTGCGCCCCCGCCTACGCGGCGGTGATCAGGTCTGGCTCGCAGATGGGGCAGGCGCGGCTCGGCGTCGAGCCTGAGCCGTCCCCGTCCAGCGGCACCTCGAAAGCCTCCGCCTTGCCGTCGAGTAGCGGACAGTCGCCGCGATGGAGGTAACTGCCGTCCGGCACGGCCCAAAGCCCATCGCGTCGAACCGTGCGCACCACGGCCACCCTGCCGCTGCGTCCGGTCGCCTCCGGCCGCCGCCGCGCCGCGATCAAGACCGCACCTGCGACGATCAGCGCCGCTCCCGGGATCGTGGCGGAGGCCAGATAGGGCAACTGCTGCGCTTCGGTGGGCTGCCCGGAGACCTGGTACCAGCCGACGATCTCCAGCCCGGCCCCCACGGCGGCCACCACCCAGCCGACATCGACACCGGGACCAAAGCGGACAACCACCGGCACCCCTCAACAAATTGGCCCAACCGCGCCATGATGGTATGGCAGAACCGTGTCGTGCGGGAGAGGCGGTAATCATGAGGCTCCTCGTCCGTATCCTCATCCCTTTGGCGGGTGTGGCGCTGTTAGCCGGGTGCGGCAGTTCCGGTAACAGCTCGTCCGCTTCGTCCTCCGCTTCCACCGGCGCGTCCGCCGCAGGCGGCCAGAGCGCCGACACCGCCGCGGTGACCCAGGTCTGGCAGTCCTTCTTCTCCAAGGACACCCCGATCAGCCAGAAGGAAACCCTGCTGCAGAACGGCACCACGACCATGAAACCGGCGCTGCAGGCCTTCGCCGCCGATCCGCGGGTCGGGCAGGCCAGCGCGACCGTGCAGAAGGTCACCTTCCCCGACGCGAACGACGCGGACGTGACCTACCAGATCGCGCTCAACGGCACGGTGATGATGGGCGGTATGGCCGGCAAGGCGATCAAGCAGAACGGTCAGTGGCTGGTCGCCGACAGCACGTTGTGCGGCCTGTTGCAGCTCGCCGCGGCCCAAGGGGGAGGCAGCTCCGGAGCGATTCCGGGCTGTTCATAGCACTTCATCGCGCAGCAATGCTGATCCTCGTCTAGCGACGGCTTCCGCGTCCTCCGTTCGGGGTCCTCCGTTCGGGTGAGTGGCCGGGAACCGTCGCCAGCCTGGCCGAACGCGGCCAGAGCCGGTCCCGGTTGTCCCTCGATCGAATGGTTGATCGTGGCAGTCCCCCTCCCCACGCTGCCCAGTCCGGCAGACTGGCCTCACCTGCTGTTCCGGGTGGGGCGAGTGGTCCGGCTCCGAATGCGCGGCTCCGTCCGCGCCGCCGACCGGAAGCTGACGAGACGTGCGTACGGTCGGGAGCCGAGCGGCGGGCACTTGGAGAGGACGCCACTACCCGTGTCATGGAAGCCCGACGCGCCGTCTGCGGCGTTGCCCGACCACGCTGTATTGCCTGATCACCCCGCCTTGCCTGATCACCCTGTCTTGCCTGGCCACGCCGTCCCGCGTCAGTCGACCCCGCAGGACTTCGCCGGTCTTCTGGGCGCGACCGTCCGTGACGGCGCCGCTTTGGACAGCACAGCCCTAGACACGGCGTTAGACAACCCAGCCTCAGACAACCCAGCCTTAGACGAGACTGCCGCGAGTAATCCCATGCTGAAGAACACCGCACTGCGCGAGCCCGGCTTCGACGAGTTCGGGGACGAGCTGACCGATGCGCTGCTGCAACCCGGTGGCGGTTATCCGTCCGGCGAACGGGTCGGCGCGCTGCTAGCCGCGGCCTTCGGCGCCGCACCCGGCGCGGTGGCGCTGGTGCGCGATCACGATCACCGGGTCGACTTCCTCAACCGCGCCTTCCGGGACGCCTTCGGCCTCTCGGACGGCGTCTGTGGTCCGCTGGCTGGGCTGGTCCCGCAATTCGAGCAGCTGGGACTGCTAGACGCGCTTGACCATGTCTACGCCACCGGCACCGTCTATACCGCGCCCGAGGTGCGCGTTAACGGATATGGCGCCGCCAAGCGGCCCGCCGTCCTTCGGGTGACGTGCTCGCCGGTGCATCAACCCGAGGGCGGCTCGGTTACCGGTGCACTCCTCAACATCATCGACTGCACTGACCAGGCCGCTGCCGTAGATCGGCTGCGCGCGGGGGAGCGGCGGCATCGGTATGCGGCGGTCGCCCTACAGCGTTCGCTGTTACCGCAGCGACTGTCTCAACCAGACGACCTGCGTATCGCGGGCGTTTATCTGCCGGGTGCGGCAGACCACCAGCTTGAGTACGCGCCGGACTTCTGGCGGCGCGGCAACGAACCCGGCGAATACCAGGTCGGCGGCGACTGGTACGACGTGATCCCGCTCGGCGGCGGACGCACCGCCTTCGTCATGGGCGACGTGATGGGCCGCGGGGTGCATGCCGCCGCGGTGATGGGCCAGCTGCGCGCCGCGGTGCGCGCTTACGCCGCGGCCAATCTGCCGCCAGGCGAGCTGCTGCTGCATCTTGACCGGCACGCGGCCGAACTCGAAGGCGTCGCCTACGCCGAGGGCTCGGCGACCGCGGGCGCCTGCGATTTCGGCGCGTTGGCGACTGCCGTCTACGCGGTCTACGACCCCGACGATCATGTGCTCACCTACGCCAGCGCCGGCCACCCGGCACCACTTCTGCGCTTGCCGGATGGCGCGGTCGTCGAACTCGACGCCGCCGGGGGCCCGCCGCTCGGCACCGGCGAATGGACCTGGCAGGAGGCCTGCATCGCGGTCCCGCCGGGCTCCTACCTGGCGCTCTTCACCGATGGATTGATCGAGCGGCGCGGTATCGACCTTGACGGCCAGCTCAGCCGGCTGCGCAAGATCCTGGCCGGCGCGCCGCAACTGGCCGCCCCGCGCTCGGCCGAACAGCACGCGCCGCGCCGGATCGGTCCGGTGGACCTGGTCCGGGACGAGTTGCTGGCCGGGATGGACCTGGCCGCCGACCATGACGACGACGTGGCGCTGCTGGTCGTGCATGTGCCGCGCTGGCAGGGAGAACGGGCCGAGCTGTTCCGCTCCGCCGGAATCGACCTGGTCGGCGGCACCGAGATCGCGGCGCACGCCCGTGCCTTCGCCTCCGGGGTGCTACGCAGCTGGCACGTGGGCGAGGACCTGTGTGACACCGGTGTGCTCGCGGTGAGCGAACTGGTGGCCAACGCGGCGATCCATGGCAGGCCGCCGGTGCGGCTCCGGCTGCGCCGCACCGACCGCAGGCTGATCGTGGACGTCTCGGACGGCGACGATCACCTGCCGCGGCGGCGGCTGGCCAATGACACCGACGAGGACGGTCGCGGGATCGGCATCGTCGCGGCGCTCGCATCCTCCTGGGGCGCGCGGCAACTGGACACCGGGAAGTCGGTGTGGTGCGAGTTCGCACTGCCGTCGGCCGCCATCAGCCCAGTCAGATGAGAATCCGCTCAGGTAAGAACCCAGTCAGATAAAACCAGTCCGACGAGCGACGCATGGTTTAGGTCAGCCAGTGAGTACATGATCCACGTGAAACAACGTCATCTGACGCGGTGTCAGCCCCAGGCCGGCTAGCTGAAGATCAGGTGCGCGACCTCGTACACCAGCGCCCCACACAGCGCGGCGGCCGGGATCGTCATGCACCAGGCGTACACGATGTTCTTCGCCACGCCCCAGCGCACCGCGTTCCTCCGCTTGGTCGCCCCCGCGCCCATGATCGAGCCGGTGATGATGTGCGTCGTTGAGACCGGCGCGGGATAGATGAACGCGGTGAAGTAGAGCACCAGTGAAGCCACTGTCTCGGCCGCGAAGCCGCGTGGCGGGTCCAGTTCGATGATGCGGCGCCCCAGCGTGCGCATGATCCGCCAGCCACCCGCGTACGTGCCCAGCGAGATGGACAGCGCCGCGCTCAGCAGCACCCACCACGGCACCGCGCTGCTATCGGTCGCGTGACCGCCGGCGATCAGCGCGAGCATCACCACGCCCATGGTCTTCTGCGCGTCCTGGATGCCGTGGCCGAGCGCCATCCCGGCGGCCGACACGGTCTGCGCCATGCGGAAGCCGCGGGTCACCGGGCCGGGCCGGCCGCGCCGGAACGCCCACAGGATGCCGATCATCACGGCGAAGGTCAGCAGGAAGCCGACCACCGGCGAGATCAGCATCGGCAGCACGACCTTGCTCCAGACCCCGTTCCAGTGCACGCTCAGCCCGGCCGCGAGGCCCACGCCCACCATGCCGCCGATCAGCGCGTGTGAACTGGAAGAGGGCAGGCCGAAGTACCAGGTGATCAGGTTCCACACGATCGCGCCGGCCAGCAGCGCGAAGACCACCACCAGGCCGCTCGTGCCGCGCGCCGGAGTGCCGATGATGCCCTTGACGATGGACTTGGTCACCCCGCCGCCGAGCTGGAGGCCGACGTAGGCGCCGACCAGGTTCATGATCCCCGCCATCACCAGCGCGACGCGCGGGGTCAGCGCCCGTGTCGACACCGAGGTGGCGATCGCGTTGGCGGAGTCGTGAAACCCGTTGGTGTAAGCGAAGCCGAGGGCGACCACGATGACCGCGATCAGGCCGAGCGTCTGCACGGTCTCAGGACTCCTTGACCGTGATCGTCTCGATCGCGTTGGCCACGTGCTCGAAGTTGTCCGCCGCGGTCTCCAGGTTCTCCACGATCTCCCGCAGCTTCATCACCGTGATCGCGTCGTACTCGCCGGAGAACAGGTGCGCGAGCAGCTTGCGGTAGACCTGGTCGGCCTGGTTCTCCAGTCGGTTGACCTCGATCCAGTACTCGGTCAGGTTCTTCATCGAGCGCAGCCGCGGCATCGCCTCGGCGGTCAGATCGGCCGCCCGCACCAGCACGTCCACCTGGTCGGCCACCCCCGGCGGCAGCGACTCCACCTGGTAGAGCGTGGCCAGGTCGACCGCCGCCTCCATGGCATCCATCACATCGTCGAGCCGGCCGGCGAGTTGATAAATGTCCTCCCGGTCGAAAGGCGTGATGAACGAGGAGTTCAACTGGCGGTAGATCGCGTGGGTAACTTCATCGCCAGCATGCTCCGCATCGCGCATCCGCTCGGCGATGACCACTCGCCCGGACTTGTCGGTGCCGAGCAGTTCGGTCAGGAGCGCGGCTCCGACGACCAGGTTGTCCGCGGCCTTCGCGAACAGGTCGTAGAAGCTCGGCTCCTTCGGGGTCAGACGCAGGCGCACAGGGGACTCCGGGCAGGGTGTGGGACGGGCTCTTCCCGCCCCGGAAGCCGGTCGGCGCGCATACCCCCGAAAATCGCGGGTCGCCGGACCGGCTGGAGCGGTGGTCCAGGAACTGCTCGGTTCCGTGACCACAAGGATGCTAGACGCTCCGGAGCCGTGATGCGCCCTGCGCGCCCATCCGCGCGCCGCTTGAGCGCTGAGTCGTGGTCTTCTGGTACCGCTGCGTGATCAAAACGCGTTGATCAGGCGGTCGCAAGCTATGTCAAACCGGTGCTAAACCGGCGAAATCGCGCAACCTGCCAATCCGGCTGTGCCGGAAAACGGGAACCGGAGCTTCAGCAAGACCTGGCCGGCTCGGGCGGGCGCAGGCCGAGCGCGGCGTCGATGTCCGCGCGGGAAAGCGGCTTGTCACTGCGCTGCGCCGCGATGATCAGCTCGGCGTAGAGCTCGATCTCGTCCAGCGCCACCCGGTCGTGCACAGAGGCGGCGCGCAGCGGCCGACCGTGGCCGTGGGTGTGCGCCGATTCGCGGCGCGGCGCCGGATCGTGCAGGGAAGCGGGGGTGTGCTGCGCCGTACGCAATCCGGTCACCTCCTTACCGTCATGGGTCATGGCGATCGCCGCGAGACGGAGTCCCCCGCGGTCTTCCGCTGACCCTTGCCAGCTTAGAGACGGGCCTCAGCGGCGGCCATGGCCCGGAAGGGTCATACCCGGCAGTAGCCCACCTAGTTCGGTAAGGCCGTCCGTGTGGCCTTGGCAGGTGGTGCCGGGGTACCCCCGCACGGTAAAGCCGAAGCTAAGCGCGCGGAGGCCACCTGCGTGGGACTGCCTCAGGAGCGCCGGTGAGTCGCGGACGCGCTCGGCGAGGCGACCGCCAGCTGCGCCGCGGACGGGGTGGACACGGTCACCGGCTGGTCGAAATCGAACAGGTCGGTGGTCGCGGCGATCTCGACCTCGCCCTTCTGCGGCGCCTCCGCCGGGAACGCGAAGTGCGCCACAACCCGGCGCACTTCGCCCGCGGAGTCGACGTACGCGTCGAAGGGCACGGACTTGTTCGAGAAGGCATGCGACGCGGCGAGCAGTTCGTCCTTGATCGGGCTCTGCGCCTCGTTCGCCGAAGCGGTCAGGTCCAGCGTCCCCGTGTAGTGCGTCACCTTGGTGTCACGCACGGTTTCCTGCCCTACGTAGTGGACCGCGTCGCTGTTCACGCCGCGCAGCAGCGCGAAGTCGAGGACCGGGCTGGTGTATCCGGCGCTGATCAGATCGCCGTCAGGCAGCCTGGTCGCGTCGACCATCTTCCACTTGGTGTCGCCCCCGGACAGGCGCAGGTACAGCGTGCTCGGCGTGATGATCTCGTCGAGCGGGGTCTGGCTCTGCGGGGTCTGCAGCAGGATCGCGCCGACCTGATGATCGAAGTCGAACTCACCCGAACCAGTGAACTGCCGGCTCGCCCCACCGACCGACATGGTGACCGAGGTGGCCACCTTGGCGCTGTGGATCTTCGCCGAGTCGGAGGCCGCGTTGCGCACCGCGGCGACCGGGTCGGCGGCGACGTTCGACGCGGGCGCGGAGCAGCCCGAAGCAGCCGCGGTCACCGCCCCGGCGCTCAGCGCGAGCAGGCTGAGCCGAAGCGCCGCCGAGCGCCCCCATCCGTTTGCCGCCGCTGCGTTCACTCTGGCCACCTCGGGTACTGGATTCATCATGTAGACCGAACGGATGATCCGTTTCCGGATTCGTCCTCCCCAACGACCCGGATGGAGGATGGTTACGGAACAACCGGTCGCGACCAGGAGGGTGCTGACGGATGCGCGTATTCGTTGCGGGAGCGACCGGAGCGCTCGGGACCGCGGCGGTTCGGCGGCTCGTTTCGAGCGGTCACGAGGTCACCGGCATAGCGCGCGGCAGCGACAAACGCAGAACCCTGCACACGCTCGGCGCCAACGCGGTCGAAGTAGATCTCTTCGATGCGAAATCGATGCGCTTGGCCATCGAAGGACACGACGTCGTGTGCAATCTGGCGACGCACATCCCGACCGGTACCGCAGTCATGCGCCGCTCGTCGTGGCGAGAGAACGATCGCATCCGCGCCGAGGGCAGCGCCGTCGTGGCGAAGGCCGCCGCTGAATGCGGAGCGCTGCGGCTAATCCAGGAGGCTGTCGCGTTCGTGTATGCCGACGCCGGCCAGGACTGGATCACCGAACAGTCGCCGCTCGACCCGACGCCGATGATCCGCTCGTCGGTTACCGCGAGCGAGAACGCGATGAGCTTCGCGGACCAGTACCGGTTCGCCGTGGTGCTGCGTTTCGGCACGTTCTACGGCGACGATGCGCTCACCCATTGGCAACTCGATCGGGTGCGCAAGGGGAAGCCGGTACTCGTCGGCGATCCGGAGGCTTACATCTCGCCGATCACGGTCGAGGATGCCGCCGGTGCCGTGGTCGCCGCCCTGGCCGCCCCGAGCGGCATCTACAACGTGGCCGGCCAGCCCGTGCGGCTGAGCGAGTGGGCGCGGGCGCTGGCGACGGCCGCCGGAGTGGACGGCTCGGCGCGCTTCGTCTCCGGTCTGACCCGCAAGTTCCTTGGCCCCGGTGCCGAAGTCGCCGCTCGCTCGCTGCGAATCTCGTCAGATGCCTTCCACGCCGCCACCGGTTGGCGCGCCCGCACCGACCTGGCAGAGGGCTTCGCTCCAGCCGTCAAGCTCGTGCATTGAGGTCTTAAGACGTATCGAGGTCTTAGGACGTAACGCCGGCCGGACCCGTCGTGCTCTGGCCAACCGGCCACTGCGGTACCTGCGCGTAGGGACGTACCGCACCGATGTAGCCGCCGAAGTCGTCCACAGGGTCGAAGCGGATCGTCGCGCCGGTGTGCGGCGCGTCGATCATCGCGCCGCCGCCGACGTAGATGCCCACGTGGTGAATCGTCGCCGGGTCGTTCACGTTGTTCGCGAAAAAGACCAGGTCCCCGGGCTGCAACTGGCTGCGTGGCACATGCGGCCCCGCGTACCACTGGTCGGCGGCGACGCGCGGAATCTTCACGCCGACGCTCGCGTACGCGGCCTGAGTCAGGCCGGAGCAGTCGAACTCGCCGTGTTCTGCGACGGTGCCGGTGCCGCCCCACAGGTACGGGGTGCCGAGCCGGTCGTAGGCGAAGGCGATCGCCCGGACCGCGACGTTGCTCGCCGCGACGGTGCCGGCCGGCGCGCTGAACGCCTTCTCCAGGATGCGGATGTTCTTGACATAGTTCTGCGTCTCGGCGATCGAGGGCACGCCGCCGGCCGCGAGCACCGCGCCCGGTCCGGCGTTGTACGCCGCCAGCATGTTGTTGACCTGGTCACCGGGCGTCTTCGCGACCTGCCGGGCCAGCGCGCAGTCATACCGGGCCGCAGCCGGGATGGCGTCGGCCGGATTGAAAACATCCTGCTTGCCGTCGCCGTCGTGCGGGGAGGACCAGTTGGGCCAGGTGCCGGGCATGAACTGGGCGATGCCTTGCGCGCCGGCGGGCGAGACCGCCTTGGGGTCGAACGCGCTCTCCTGATACAGCTGAGCGGCCAGCAGTGGCGCGCTCATCTGGGCGCACGTCGTACCGGCGCTCTCGATCATCGACGCATAGGCGGCGGGTACTGTACCGGTCGCCAACGAGGCCTGCGCCGCCTGAAGCTCCGAACCGCTGATACCGACCGCGACCATCGCCACGGCACCGACGATCAAGAAGGGAACCAGCAACGTTCCTGTCAGGATCCAGATCCACCGGCGTCCTGGCATCGCGGCTCTCCTCCCCTCCTCATCGCACCGCTAAGCGCCCAGGTCAATCAGGCTGGCGCGTCCAGAGTACGGGCGCGGCGGCGAGCCCTATGATAGGTGCGGTGGTGATGAGGCGTCAGTCTTCGCACTTCAGAACCACGCGCTCCTGTTCGAGTTCACAAAACACCCCCATACTGGCAACACTGGACGACAACGACCGACCCAAGGACCGGGGGTGCAGCGTGCTGACTCTCCTTACGACATTGCCCGCCCACGCCGAATGGCACACACTGCTGCCGGCGGCCAGTGGCGGCGGAAGCATCAATACGATCATCGGCGGAATCGCGCCGGACTGGGGCCCCTTCGGAAAGGTCGGCCAACAGGCGCGGGTGATGATCGAGGTCATCATGGCCGCGGCGATCCTGCTCTGCCTCGGCATCGCGATCTGGGGCGCGGCAAAGCAGCGCATCGGCGCGACCGCGCTGCGCGACTCGTTCAGCGCGGAGCAGGGCAAGGGCCTGATCGTGGCCGGCCTGACCGGCGTCTTCATCATCGGCTCGCTCGGCACCCTGTTCACCATCGTCTACGGCATGGCGATCTGACTCGTGACTGAGGCGGCCCGCTCGGGATGTTCCGAACCCGGCCCAAGGCCCGGTCCGGGGTCCCAACGGCTGACGCGCGGTGCGTCTTTGGCGTGTACGGCGGTTCAACCGGTGCCGGTACCAGTGACACTGGTTTCCATATCCAGTAGGGGTGAGGCCTGATGGCCCGCCCCTGGAGCCGAGCCGATCGAGGGTCATACGCATTGGACACTGCGCAGAGCACGCCTGAAGCGCGCACGCGTGTCAAGTTGCCGCCCGACCCCTACCAGGACGACGAGCCGAGGCCTGGCCGCGGCCGCCGACCGCTCGTCCTGCTGGCCGCATTGGTGGCCCTGGTCGCGGCCATCACGATCGTCAATCGCAGCACCCATCACTCCGGCGGCTCACCGACCTCGGGGCAGTCCGCCGCGGGCTCCGGCTCCTCGAACCAGGCGGCGAGCCCGACCGGCCCGGTGACCTCCCAGTTCGACAACAGCGGCCTACCCGGTAACACCGCCGACGGCGTGCCGATCGGATATCCGCACACCGGCAAGGGCGCCGAGTCGGCCGCAGCTAACTACGTGGTCGCGTACACGTCCTCGACGATGGTGAACTCGGCGGCGCGGCACCGGCTAATCGACGCGATCGCGGACCCGGCCATAGCGTCCGACCTGCAAAGCCAGCTCGACACTGCCTACTCGCAGGTCGACAGCAGCCTGGGGCTGTCCGCGGACGGCGTACCGCCTTCGGGGCAGACCTTCGTCCAGCGAAGCGCCCCGGTCGGCGTGACGCTGGTCAAGAGCAGCAGCGACAACGCGACCGTCTCGGTGTGGACCGTCACCCTCTCCGGCCTGGCAGGGCAGGGATCGACGCACCCCGTTGTCGAGAACTGGTCCACGATCACCGTCACCGTGCGCTGGACCGGCGGCGACTGGAAGTGGGTCTCGTTCGCCTCCGTGGACGGTCCGGTGCCGACCAGCGGCCAGCAGGTCGTCTCCGGCAGCCAGGATCTGCAGAAGGCAGTCAACCAGTTCGGGGGGTTGCGCTATGCCCGTTAGCTCGATGATCCACGCCGCGGGTGATGCCTGCGCGCTGCTTCCGGGATCGCTGAAACAGGCCTGCGAGAACACCCGGACCCTGGTCGGCGGCGGCTCGAGCGGCACAGGCCCCAACAGCGTCGGCTCCAACGGCGCCGGCAGCGGAGGTGCCTCGACCGCGTCGCTGCTCTCCGATCCGGTCGGCTCGATCGCGCACGACTGCGCGCAGGCGGCCGCCTCGGTCATCAAGGCGGTCTCCGGGGTGGTCAACGGGGTCACCAACGTCGACTTCACCAACTCTGGGTTCCTCACCCAGTACGCGATCGTGTTCGCGGCCTCCGCGATTTTGACTGTCGTGCTGTGGCTGCTCGCGGTGGTCAAGCGAGCCGTGCACGGCGAGTCGATCGTGACGGCGCTGTCCCAGGCCACCGGTTACCTCTGGCTCGCCGTCGGCGCCTCCGCGTTCACGCCCGTGATCCTCTACGGCATGGTGCGAGTAACCGACTCGGTGACCAGCGCGATCGGTTCGGGCACGGCGAAGGACACGAACAACTTCCTGACTTCGTTCGCGAACACCCTCGATCCGCCGAACGGTCAGACGGCGAATCTCGGCGGCGGTCCGATCCTGCTGATCTTCGTCTCGATTATCGCGATGATCGCCGCGGCAGTGCTCTGGGTCGAGCTGTTGATCCGTGCCGCGATGCTGTACGTCGGGGCTGCGCTGGCCGCCACCGTGTACGCAGGCCTGGTCGACAAGTCGCTGTGGCACCACATCAGGCGCTGGGCCGGGATGATGATCGCAGTGGACCTCGCCAAACCGGTGATCGTCATCGTGCTCGGATTAGCCACCGCCATCTCCGGGGGCAACACCGGCCAGGGCTCCTTCGGCTCGGTGCTCTCCGGCCTGGCCATCATGCTGCTGTCGATCTTCGCCTCCGGTCTGATCTTCCGCTTCGTGCCGAACTTCGGCGACGACATGCTCGCGTTCAACGGCGCTCGCAACGCCGAGGCCCCGGCTGAGGCCGCGGCCGGTTCAATGGACGGCCCCGCCTCGCGGATGCGGCAAGGCATCGCCGCACACGCGGGCCGCAGCGGCAGCCCCATCGGCGCCAACCCGATGGCCGCCCCGGCGGTGGCCGCGCTCGGCATGACCGCCGGAGTCGCGGCACACGGCGCACGCGCGGCTGCCCGGCTCACGACCACTCGCGGCTCCGGCGGGCAACCGCAGGTGGCTCCGCCCCCGGCCCCGCCGCCGCCCGCGCCGGCATTGCCGCGCGACGGAGGGGCCTCAGGACGTGGCGCGGATGCGGTACGAAGCGCCCGAGGTGCCGCTGACGGCGGACGCGGAGGGCTGGGGTGACCGCAGAGGGTTTCGAGCGCCGCCGCTCGTTCCTGATCGGTAAGGCCAAGCCGAACGCGATCGTCGGGCGCAATCGAGAGACCGGCGAACTGGCGTTGCTGGTGGTCGCGTGCGCGCTGGCGATGATCGCGGCCTTCGTGGTCCCCACCCTCTTCCTCAAAATCCTGATGATCGTCGGGCTTCCCGCCGCCGGCGCCGCGGTGATCTTCCTGCCGTACCGTAAGCGCACGCTGTACCGCTGGTTCGAGATCGACCGCAGCTACCGGCGGCTGCGGCGCTCCGGACTGGCCCGGTACTCCTCGGCCGCGGTCGAGGCCGGGACCCGGCTCGGCGGCCTGCAACTGCCGGTTCCGACGCCGCCGGGGATCGGCCGGGTACGCTGGCTGACCGCCAACTTCGGCCCGGACAAGCTCGCGGTCCTGATGCACCTGGACCGCAGCACAGTCACCTGCACCCTGGAGATCGAGGGACCGGGCGTCGGCTCGCGGGACGCCGAGGACCAGGAGGCGCTGGTCGACCGGTTCGGCACGCTGCTGCGGCACGTGGCCAACGGCGACGGCTTCGTGACCCGCCTTCAGATGCTCGCCCGCACGCTGCCGGCCGACCCGGACGCGCATACCAAGGACGTGCTCAAGCGCGGTAACCCCGAGGCGGCCCAGTGGCTTCGTGACTCATACGACCATCTGCTCTCGATGGTCTCCACCTCGAGCGAGCAGCACCGCGCGTACCTGACCGCGTCGATGCCCTACACGCGCGAGTTGGCGAACGAGGCGCGCGTTATGGCCGGAGGCGCGGACGCTGACCACGGCCTTTGCGTCATCATGGTGCGTGAGCTGACCGACATCTGTGCACGGCTGGCCGACGCCGACATAAAGGTACGCAGGCCGCTCGATGTTCCCGCGCTCTCCTCGCTCGTCCACTCCATGTACGACCCCGAGCACCCGATCGACCATACGGACGCGATGGGTGAACGCGACGCCTGGCCGGCCGAGTTCGACGGTTCATCGCCGCTGTTCCTGCGCGCGAAGACCCGCGAGTCGATCCACAGCGAGCCGTGGTGCCACGCCACCGCCTGGATCCGCGAGTGGCCGCTGACGCCGGTATCGGTCAACTTCCTCGCGCCGTTGCTGGTGCACACCCCGGACGTGATCCGTACGGTAGCGGTGACCATGGACCTCGAACCGACCGAAGTAGCGATCGAGCGGATGCTGACTGAGAAGGTGAACGTAGACGCCGAGGACCGCCGCCAGGCCAAGCTCGGCCGGATCGACGACCCACGCGAGCGCGCCCACTCCTCCCGCGTCGACCTGCGCGGCGAGGACTTGGCCGCGGGCGCGGCGGGCGTGAACCTGGTCGGCTATATCACCGTCTCCTCGCGCTCGCCGGAGGCTCTGTCCAGGGACAAGCGCACCATCCGCGCGTCCGCGGGCAAGTCCTTCCTCAAGCTCGAATGGTGCGACCGGGAACACCATCGCGCCTTCGTCAACACCCTGCCATTCGCGACCGGCGTGCGGAGGTAGCCGATGGCCCGCGGAAGCCTCACCGACCTGCTTGCCGATGCCTTCACCACGGTGCTCTTCGGAAAGAAGGAGACCGCCCGGCTGCCGGTGCGCACCTCCACCAACCAGGCCGAGGCCATCTACCTGCCGACCGCGGCCCCCGGCCTCGGCGACTCCGGTGTGATCATCGGACGCGAGGTATACAGCGGTAAGGGCTACATCTACGACCCGTTCCAGCTCTACGGCCAGCAGCTGCCCGCCCCGCACTGGCTGGTGCTGGGCGAGTCGGGCAACGGCAAGTCCTCGCTGGAAAAGACCTATGTGCTGCGCCAGCTGCGGTTCAAGGACCGCCAAGTGGTCGTGCTCGACGCGCAGGGCGAAGACGGCGTCGGCGAGTGGAACCGGATAGCCGAGGCGATGGGGGTCACCCCGATCCGGCTTGACCCACACCACCGCAGCGGCAGCGGCAGCAGACTCAACCCGCTCGACCCCGCGATCACGCTCACCGGCCAGCTCGCGCTGCTGCGTACCATCATCGAGGTCGCACTCGGGCATCCGCTCGACGAGCGATCCGGATACGCACTCAAGGCCGCGCACGCCACGGTTCGCGCCGACTCGCTACGCGCAGGCAGGCAGCCAATCCTGCATGACATCGTCGAGGCGCTGCGTGAACCGAAGCTCGCCGCGGCTGAAGAGATGAATGTCCGGCTCGACGAGGTGCGCGACTGGGGCCTGGACGTGGCGCTGGTGCTCGACCGCCTCGTGGACGGCGACCTGGCCGGCATGTTCGATGGCCCGACCACCATTGGCATCGACCTGGATTCCCCGCTGATCGTGTTCGACCTGTCCACTATCGACCGCAACTCGATCGCGATGCCGATCCTGATGGCGATCGTCGGGGTCTGGCTGGAGCACACCTGGATCAAGCCGGACCGCAAGAAGCGGATCTTCCTGGTCGAAGAAGCCTGGCACATCATCAACTCGCCGAGCGTGGCGCAGCTGTTCCAGCGGCTGCTGAAGTTCGGCCGCCGGCTCGGTCTCTCGTTCGTCGCGGTCGTGCACCACCTGTCCGACGTGGTGGACGGCGCGGCGGCCAAGGAGGCGGCGGCGATCCTCAAGATGGCCTCCACCAGGACGATCTACATGCAGAAGTCAGACGAGGCCCGCGCGACCGGTAGGGTCCTTGGCCTGCCGAGGTGGGCGGTGGAGATCATCCCGACGCTATCGCCGGGCATCGCGGTCTGGGACGTCAACGGTGACGTACAAGTGGTCAAGCACATCGTCACCGAGTACGAGCGGCCGCTGGTGTACACCGACCGTGCGATGACCGAGTCCTCGGCGGAGGCCGAAGAAGACGACGATGCGGGCGAGGACGAGCTGCCTCTCGCATTCACCGAGCGCAAGGCGCTCCCGGCCGGCCGCACGAACGGTTTCCGCGGATCGGCCGGCGCTCTGGTGCCTGCTCGCAGCATCAGCGGCGCTGGCCACGGAGCCAACAGCGGCGGCGCAGCCGACAGCGGCAACAGCGGAGCCAACAGCGGGGAAAGCGCCGGGAGTGGTAGCGGCGCAGACAGTGCCAATGGTGACGATCGAATCGGTGACAACCGCAATGGTGATGACGGCCGTGGCGGCGGGCACGGAAGGCACTCGGGTCCGCCTGCGCCCGACGACCCCGACCTGACGGCCATCGCGGCAGCGGTGTTCGGACCGCGCGCGAGCAACCCGAGCCAGACAGGCCGGTGAACTGACCCTGCCGAGCCAGCCGCGCCGCACGTCAGACGACGGCCGTTAGGCCGTGTGTAAGAAGTTTCGCCGGGGCCGCGACGCCTGCCACGCACGCTCGCTGCGTTGGCGAAGCCCCGGTGCCGCCAGGCACCTATCGGACACTGCCCAGATGCCCCACGGTGTCGGATTGAACAGCGCGAGGACGCTCCGCCGCCTTGCGATCGCACGCGCCAGACGCCGCGGCCTTGTCCGACGCTACTTCGTACACACGACCTAGTCGCGGCAAGGACTCGAATTCGAGTCCTCCTTCGCGCCTTGGCTGCGCTAGCTGAGGTCCGGAAAACACTCGCCCCTCCTGGCCCGAAGGCCGAGAGGGGCGAACGGGTTGTCGCGGTCTCGCGCCGCGTCACATCACCGGCGGGATGTGCGCGGTCTGCACCAGAATCGTGCCGTGCTTGCGGGAGACCAGCGTGCCGCGACCGGGTGGCTGCTGGCTCGGGCGTACCTGCCCGATCAACTGCCCCTCGTCACGTTCGCCGGAGAGCACCAGGCCGGGCTGCCGGGTCTCGCGCATCCGCTGGATCAGCGGCTCGAACAGCGCACGTCCCGCACCGCCCGAGGCCCGCGCGATGATCAGGTGGAACCCGAGGTCGCGGGCCATCGGCAGATACTCTCCGAGCGACCCGAGCGGGTTTCCGCCCGGCGTGGCCACCAGGTCGTAGTCGTCCACGATCACGAAGATCTCAGGGCCCGTCCACCACGAGCGGGTGCGCAACTGCTCCGCCGTCACATCCGGCCCCGGCTGGCGCTTGTCCAGGAACGGCTTGACCTCCGCCAGCACGCTCTGCACCGCCGGCGCGGCCGCGCAGTAAGCGAGCTGATGCGACTCGGGGATCGCGCCGAGCAGGGACCTGCGATAGTCGACAGTCAGGATGCGGGCCTGCTGCGGCGTGTAGGCCTCGGTGATGCCCTGAACCAGGGTCCGCAGGACGCTGGTCTTGCCGGACTCGCCCTCGCCGAACAGCAGGAAATGCGGGTCCGCGTTGAAGTCCAGGTACACCGGCTCCAGCCTGGTCTCGTCCACGCCGAGCGGGACGACCTGGTTCGGCCGGGCCGCCGGGGCGGGCAGATCCGTGTAGGGCACCATCAGCGGCAGCATCCGCAGCTTCGGCGCCACAGGGCCCTGCCACGCGTCCGCGATCGCGTGTACGGCCTTTGCCACGCCGTCGGCCAGATCGGTGGGGTCCTCGATCCCGTCGATGCGGGGCAGGGCGCCGAGGAAGTGCAGTTTGCCCTTGGTCAGGCCGCGGCCGGGGGTGCCGGTCGGAACGTTGACCGCGACCTTGCGGTCGATGTCGGACTCCATCGGGTCGCCCAGCCGCAGCTCGATACGGGTGTTGATGGCGTCCTTGAGTTGCGGGCGGATCTCCGGCCAGCGCGCCGCGGTGATGATCACGTGCACGCCGAAGCCGAGGCCCCGCTGGGCGATTTCGAGGATGTCCTGCTCCAGGGCCTCGAAGTCCGCGCGCAGCGTGGCCCAGCCGTCCACGACCAGGAACACGTCGCCGAACGGCTCGTCCGGCAGCTCGCCGCGGGCCCGGCGGGCCCGGAAGGTGCCGATCGAGTCGATGCCGTGGCGGCGGAAGGACTCCTCGCGCTTGTCCAGGATCGAGACGACCTCGCTGATGACGCGGCGCACCACGTCGACGTCCAGGCGTCCGCCGATGCCAGAGGTGTGCGGCAGCCCGGCCAGGCCTGACAGCGAGCCGCCGCCGAAGTCCAGCGCGAAGAACTGCACTTCCTGCGGGGTGTGCCCGAGCGCCAGACCCATCAGGATCGTGCGCACCATCGTCGACTTGCCGGTGCGCGGACCGCCGACGACCACCGCGTGGCCGGCGGCGGAGGAAAGATCGATCTGGTACAGCTCGCGCTTCTGCTCGATCGGCTTGTCCGCGATGCCGATCGGCACCAGCAGTCGGCCCGCGCCCGAGTACTCGGTGGCGGCCAGTCCGCGCTGCGGCGTCGCCTGCAGGCCCGGCATCAGCTGGTCCAGCGTCGGCGGCTCGCTCAGCGGCGGCAGCCACACTTGATGCGCCGCCAGGCCCTGGCCTTCCATCTGCCGCACCAGCACGTCCAGCACCGTGTCGACCAGTGCGTCGTCCTCCTCCTTCACCGGAGCGGCGGCTACCTGCTCCGCTACCCGAGGCGGAGCCTGGAAGTTCGAGGTGAACAGCGTCGGGCGCCGGTGGTCCAGCTTGCGGGCCACCGTGGTGCGGGTCTGCGGACGGTAGGGCCCTGACACGTACGCGGCCTTGAACCGGGTGCCGGCCGGGTTGCCGCCCTCCTGGCCCACGGTCTTGAGATACCCCGAACCAGGGATCGACGGCAGCGTGAAGGCATCCGGAACCCCGAGCACGACTCGCGATTCGGCCGCCGAGAAGGTCTTAAGGCCCAGCCGGTAGGACAGGTAGGTGTCCAGGCCGCGCAGCTTGCCTTCCTCAAGGCGCTGCGACGCCAGCAGCAGGTGCACGCCCAGCGATCGGCCGATTCGGCCGATCTGGATGAACAGGTCGAGGAACTCCGGCTTGGCGGTGAGCATCTCGGAGAACTCATCGAGCACGATCACGAGGTTCGGCATCGGGGTCAGCGCCGCGCCGGCCGCCCGCGCCTTCTCGTAGTCGTGGATGTTCTTGAAGTTGCCGCCGTCGCGCAGCATCTCCTGCCTGCGGTTCATCTCGCCGACGATGGCGTCGCGCATGCGGTCCACCATGGTCAGGTCGTCCGCCAGGTTGGTGATGACCGCCGCGGTGTGCGGCATCTCGGCCATGCCGGCGAAGGTCGCGCCGCCCTTGAAGTCGGAGAGCACGAAGTTGAGGTTCTCCGAGGAGTGCGTCACGGCCAGGGCGAGCACCAGGGTCCTGAGAACCTCGGACTTTCCGGAACCGGTGGCGCCGATGCACAGGCCGTGCGGGCCCATGCCGCCCATCGCGGCTTCCTTGATGTCCAGGATCACCGGCTCGCCGTTCTCGCCGACCCCGATCGGCACGCGCAGCCGGTCCTGCGGCGAGAGCCGTTTCCAGCCGCGCCGGGTGTCAAAGGACCCTGCGTCGCCGATGCTCATCAGGTCGGTGAAGTCCAGCGAGGACAGCAGCGGCTCGTCGCCGTCCGCGCCGCCGCCGACCCGCAGCGGGGACAGCTGCCTGGCCAGCGCCTCGGCCTGCGGGATGGACAGCCGGTCGCTGTTGCCGGCGAAGCTGGCGCCGGTGGAGGTGGCCAGATTCAGCTTGTCGCCGTCGATGCCCAGCTGCACGCCGCCGCGCACGGCCGCGGCGTGGCCTTCGGTGTCGATCTCGACGATGGTCACGCCCATCAGGCCGTCACCATGCAAGAGCATGGATTCACCGCTGGCCCGCGCGCCGTCCACCACCACGACGATGTGTGGCTGCTCGTACAGTGGGGGACTGTCGCGGGAGTAGCGCGGCCGGTCGGACAGATCCGAGCCGAGGGCTTCTTCGAGCTCTGAAGCGTCGGAGAAGATGAGGCGCACCGAGCCGGCCGCGTCGGTGTCCTTCGGGTGCTGCGCGTGCGGCAGCCACTTGACCCATTCCCAGTGCTGCCGCCGGTTCTCCGCGGCCACCACGCAGATGCGCACCTCGTCCGGGGCGTGGAAGGTGGCCAGCTGGGAGAGGATCGCCCGGGCCTCGGCGCGCGCGTCATCCGCGGTGCCGTCGCCGGTCGGGCCGACCAGAACGTGCCAGAACGAGCGGAACGAGACGGCCAGCGGCAGCCCGTCCAGCGTGCCCTGCACCGTGATGAAGCGGCGCAGCGCGTCCGCGCAGACCGGTTCGAGCTCGTCCACCGGCGCGGTCTCCGGGGCCACCAGCGGCGTGGAGAGCCGCTGGGCGCCCGAACCGAGGCGCACCTGCACGAAGTCCCCGTCGGTCGGCCGCCGCTCCCACAGCCGCTGGCCGCTGGTCACGATCGCCCACAGGTGCGCCGGGCTCGGGTGCGACCACATTTGCGCGGTGTACTGCTGCTGCTGAGTTTTGCGCACCTGCGCGCGCACCTGACTCAGGTAACGCAGATAGTCCCGGCGCGCGTCCGCGGTCTTCCCCTTGCCGCCACTCTTGCCCTTGACCAAGGACATGACCACGAAGCCGAGCGACGACATCAGGGTCATGCCGCCCATCAGCTTCATCAGGACATTCGTTCCCGGCATGAAGAAGAAGGCCACTGATCCGACGCTCGCCAGCATCGGCAGCGCGTTCATCAGGGCGCTGCCGTCCTTGGCAGTGCGCGCCAGCTCGGGCGGCGGTTCGAGGAAGACCTCTCCGGCGGGCACCTGCGGGGGATGCACCCGTGGTGGCCGCTTCACAATGACCGTACTCAACCCGCAGCCCTCCCGTGCGTGGACCTGACCCGTTTATTCCCGTGAAATCAGCCGGGCAGTTCGACAGTGTCCCGATGCTACCGGCCGCGCGCGACCAGTAGATAGGATGCCTGCCGCGCCAGTAAGCAGGCGGCGAGCGGGGAACGAGGAGGGGCCGCGATGAACAGCGGGGTTATGACAGGCTTCTGCCGGATTACGGTGGTTGCGCCGAATGTCCGGGTTGATGTTGCGCTGCCGGAGGACGTGCCACTGGCCGAGCTGCTGCCGGACGTGCTGCGCATGGCCGACCAGTGGCAGAGCGAGGGTGCGCACGCAGGGTTCGTACTCGCCAGGCTCGACGGCTCCGAGCTGGACACCGGCATGTCGTTCGCCGCGCAGGGCGTGCGCAACGGCGACCTGCTCTACCTGCGCCCGGCCACTGACACGCTGCCCCCGCCAGTCTTCGACGACGTGGTCGACGCCATCGCGCAGACCGTCGCGGAGGACCGCCGGATGTGGGGCGCGACGCACTACCGCCGGATCGGCTTGACCGGCGGCGCCGTGCTGCTCGCCCTCGGCGCGTGGGTGCTGTGGACGTCGAACGACCCGCACGGCATGCCGGCCTTCGTCGCCGGAGTCATGGCCCTGCTGCTCACCGTCTTCGGCGGCCTGCGCTCCCGCGTCTACGGCGACCACGTCGGCGGCGCGGTCCTCGGCGGCTGCGCGGTGCCGTACGCCTTCCTCGCCGGGCTCGGCGCGCTGCCGATCAACGCGGGCGCCGGACTCGGCCGCGCGCACTTCATCGTCGGCTGCTCGGTGGTCCTGGTCATCTCGGTGGTCGGCGCGATCCTCCAGGAGGAGCACGACGAGGCGTACCTCGCGGCCTCCATCGCGGCCGCCGCGGGCGCGATCGCCGGAGCGGTCGGCCTGGCCAGTGGCGCTGATCCGGCGAAGCTGGCCGCCGGGGCCGGCACCGTCGCCATCGCCGCCATCGGATTCCTGCCCGGCCTCGCGCTGCGCGCCGTGCGTTTCCCGATGCCGCAGCTCGTCGATGGCGCGCCGCAGGTGAGCAGCACCGCGCAGAAGGCCGCGCTGCCGCCCGGCAACGACGACCCGGTGGACACCGCCGCGATCGACCGCCGGGCCCGCCGCAGCCACGAACTGCTCACCGGACTGACCGCGGCCTGCGCCGTCACCGTCTTGCTCAGCGCGTTCGTCCTCGCCTTCGCCAGCGACGGCCGCAGCGGCGGCGCCTGGGCGCAGGGCATGGCCGGCATCCTCGGCCTGGCCGCCCTCTCCCGCGCACGGCTGTTCCGCCGCTCCGCGCAGGTCGGCACGCTGGTGTGGGGCGGGGTCGGCACGATCCTGGTGCTCATGGTCGGCGCGGCCATCCACGTCTCCGCGCTGGCCCGGCAGACCTGGTTCTTCGGCGCGGTCCTCGCGGCCGGCCTGATCCTGGTCGCGGTGGCGTTCGCGCTGCCGAACCGGTCGCTGTCCCCGCGCTGGGCCCGCAGCATCGACCTGCTCGACGGACTGCTGCTCGCCTCGGTCATTCCGGTGCTGCTCGGCGTGCTCAACATCTACACCACGGTCCAGTCCGCCGGACACCACTAATGCGCTATCCGCAGCACGGGTGATCTTGGCCCAAAGCGCCCGTCGGGTCAGATAGACTTACTTGACGCAGCGCCAATGACGTGTTGCGCAAGCACCACTGGGTTCGTTTGCACTTGTGAGTAAGACCGAGTGCGCCCGGGTGCTCACCCGAGAAGGAGACCGATGGCACTCGACGTCGCCACGAAGAAGCAGATCCTCGCCGAGTACGGCACCGCCGAAGGCGACACCGGCTCCCCGGAGGTCCAGGTCGCGCTGCTGACCAAGCGGATCAACGACCTGACCGAGCACCTGAAGGCGCACAAGCACGACCACCACTCCCGCCGCGGCATGTACCAGCTGGTGGGTAAGCGCCGCCGGCTGCTGAAGTACCTGGCCGCCAAGGACATCGAGCGCTACCGCGCGCTGATCGAGCGTCTCGGTCTGCGCCGATAACGGCAGTACCTCGGGAGCGGTGCCCGTATCAGTCGGGCGCCGCTCCCTTGGCGTATCGCGATCAAGCGGCTGGCCAGGCATGCTAGGCCGGTGGGACACCTCGTTCTGGTGTTTCGCCGCCCCAAGCCTGGGCCGCATGGGTTAGCGTGACGTTGGATAGCTAGATAGTGAGAAGGGGTCCGCGCCGGGACGGCCGGGCCGAGAGATGAAGGAACGCGGCGTTCATCGCCGTAGGTGAGACCGGTACCGATCTTCGGTAGTGGCCGTCGGAGGTGGCGCGGTTGCGCGCCCCGCCCGCCGGCTTCGATCGGAGACCGGTGTCCAGGATCAGGTCGCCGCTTCGGTGACGTCGCGTTCCGTCAGGACACGACAAGGAGGGCACCCCGTGGAGGGTCCCAGCAGTTACACCACCGAAGCGGTCATCGACAACGGCCGCTTCGGAACCCGCACCGTGCGCTTCGAGACCGGGCGCCTTGCCCGGCAGGCGGCCGGTTCGGCAGTGGCCTATCTGGACGGCGAGACCATGGTGCTGTCCGCCACCACTTACTCGAAGCACCCGAAGGACCAGCTCGACTTCTTCCCGCTCACCGTCGATGTCGAGGAGCGGATGTACGCGGCGGGCCGGATCCCCGGCTCCTTCTTCCGCCGCGAGGGCCGTCCCTCCGAGGACGCCATCCTGACCTGCCGGCTGATCGACCGGCCGCTGCGCCCGTCCTTCGCCAAGGGTCTGCGTAACGAGATCCAGATCGTGGCGACCATCATGGCGCTCAACCCCGAGCACCTGTACGACGTCGTCGCGATCAACGCCGCCTCCGCCTCGACGCAGCTGGCCGGCCTGCCGTTCTCCGGCCCGATCGGCGGCGTGCGCGTCGCCTTGATCGAGGGCCAGTGGGTCGCCTTCCCGACTCACCCCGAGCTGGCGAACGCGGTCTTCGACATGGTGGTGGCCGGTCGGGTACTCGAGGACGGCGACGTGGCGATCATGATGGTCGAGGCCGAGGCCACCACCAGCACGATCCAGCTGGTCACCGATGGCGCGCAGGCGCCCACCGAGGAGATCGTCGCCGAGGGCCTCGAGGCCGCGAAGCCGTTCATCAAGGTGCTGTGCCAGGCGCAGGCCGAGCTGGCCCGCCAGGCAGCCAAGCCGACCGCAGAGTTCCCCAAGTACCTCGACTACCAGCAGGACGTCTTCGAGGCGGTCAGCGAGGCGGTCTCCGCCGACCTCGCCGCCGCGCTCACCATCGCGGGCAAGCAGGACCGCGAGGCAGAGCAGGACCGGGTCAAGGCCGTGGCGATCGAGAAGCTGGCCGGCCAGTTCGAGGGCCGGGAGAAGGAGATCTCCGGAGCCTTCCGCGCGCTGACCAAGAAGCTGGTGCGCGAGCGGATCATCCGCGACCGGGTTCGCATCGACGGCCGCGGCGTGACCGACATCCGCGCGCTGGCCGCCGAGGTCGAGGTCGTGCCGCGGGTGCACGGCTCGGCGCTGTTCGAGCGCGGCGAGACCCAGATCATGGGCATCACCACGCTCAACATGCTGCGCATGGAGCAGCAGCTCGACACGCTCGCGCCGGAGACGCGCAAGCGCTACATGCACAACTACAACTTCCCGCCCTACTCCACCGGTGAGACCGGCCGGGTCGGCTCGCCCAAGCGGCGCGAGATCGGCCACGGCGCCCTCGCCGAGCGGGCGCTCGTCCCCGTCCTGCCGACCCGCGAGGAGTTCCCCTACGCGATCCGTCAGGTCTCCGAGGCCCTCGGCTCCAACGGCTCGACCTCGATGGGCTCGGTCTGCGCCAGCACCATGTCGCTGCTGAACGCGGGCGTGCCGCTCAAGGCGCCGGTCGCCGGCATCGCGATGGGCCTGGTCTCCGCCGAGATCGACGGCAAGACCGAGTACGTGGCGCTCACCGACATCCTCGGCGCCGAGGACGCGTACGGCGACATGGACTTCAAGGTCGCGGGCACCAAGGACTTCGTGACGGCCCTTCAGCTGGACACGAAGCTCGACGGCATCCCCGCCTCGGTGCTCGCCCAGGCCCTGCGTCAGGCGCACGACGCCCGGCTGCACATCCTGGACGTCATGCTCGAGGCGATCGACGCGCCGGACGAGATGTCCCTCTACGCTCCGCGGATCATCACGGTGAAGATCCCGGTGGACAAGATCGGCGAGGTCATCGGCCCGAAGGGCAAGATGATCAACCAGATCCAGGAGGACACCGGCGCCGACATCACCATCGAGGACGACGGCACGATCTACATCGGCGCGGCCGACGGCGCGTCCGCCGAGGCGGCCCGGCAGACGATCAACCAGATCGCCAACCCGACCATGCCCGAGGTCGGCGAGCGGTACCTGGGCACCGTCGTGAAGACCACCACCTTCGGCGCGTTCGTCTCGCTGATGCCCGGCAAGGACGGCCTGCTGCACATCTCGCAGCTGCGCAAGATCGCCGGCGGCAAGCGGATCGAGAATGTCGAGGACGTGGTCAAGGTCGGCGACAAGCTCCAGGTGGAGATCGGCGAGATCGACCAGCGCGGCAAGCTGTCCCTGGTGCCGGTCCTGCCGGACGCCGAGCAGTCCGAGGCGCCGGCCGAGGACGCCCCGGTCGCCGAGGCCTGATCCACGCCGCAGGCCAAGCCCTACCCCGCACCGCTCGCTCCTACGTAGGCAGATCCTTGATACAGGTGGTTGATCTGACTCAGTCGCCGATCCCGGCCCCCGCGGCCGGGGCAGCGCCCTACTCGGACGCCGGGGAGCACGCGCTCCCCGGCACCGCCGAGACCGCGTCCGAGCACAGATTCCCCACGGAGTCGCTGTTCCCGGACGCCGCGGGCGTCAGTGAGATGCGCAGGACCGTGCTGCCCGGCGGCATCCGCGTCATCACCGAGGCGATGCCGACGGTGCGCTCGGTCACCCTCGGCGTCTGGGTCGGTGTCGGCTCGCGCGACGAAGACGCCGAGTCGGCCGGGGCCAGCCACTACCTGGAGCACCTGCTGTTCAAGGGCACCGCGCGACGCTCGGCTCTGGACATCTCCGCCTCGATCGAGGCGGTCGGCGGGGAGATCAACGCCTTCACCACAAAGGAATACACCTGCTACTACGCCCGCGTTCTCGACGCGGATCTGCCGCTGGCCGCCGACGTCATCACCGATGTCGTCGCGGCCGCGCTGATCCGGGCCGAGGACGTGGAGTCCGAACGCGGCGTGATTCTCGAAGAAATCGCGATGACCGACGACGACCCGGGCGACATGGTGCACGACGAGTTCGCCCTCGCGCTGTTCGGCGACAGCCCGCTGGGCCGCCCGATCGCGGGAACGGCGCAGTCGGTCAACACGATCACCAGAGAGCAGATCGCCGCGCACTACCGCCGCTACTACACCGGGCCCAACCTGGTCGTCGCGGCGGCGGGCAACCTGGACCACGACCGCGTAGTCGAACTCGTATACGAGGGCTTCCAGCGCTCCGCCGGGGGCTCCCACCTCGTCCTCGACTCGGCTCTCGCCCCGTTCGGCCCGCGCGAGCTGGCCGCCGTCATCCCGTCCGGAAACGCGACGCGGCTGATCAACCGCAAGACCGAGCAGGCACACCTGGTACTCGGCATGCCGGGCGTGCACCGGACCGACGACCGGCGCTGGGCGCTCGGCGTGCTCGCCGCGGTCCTCGGCGGCGGCATGTCCTCGCGCCTGTTCCAAGAGGTGCGCGAGAAGCGCGGCCTGGCGTACTCGGTGTACAGCTACGCTTCGCAATACGCTGACGCGGGCGCGTTCGGCGTGTACGCGGGCTGCCAGCCGAAGAAGCTGCGCGAGGTCATCGCGCTGTGCCGGGCCGAGATCGCGAACCTCGTCGACTCGGGCATCACCGAGCAGGAACTGGCGCTCGGCATCGGCCAGCTGCGCGGCGGCATGGTGCTCGGGCTCGAGGACACCGGCTCGCGGATGAGCCGGATCGGGAAGGGCGAGCTGGTCTACGGCGAGCACCTGTCGGTGGACACGGTGCTGGAGCTGATCTCCGGCGTGACCCTGGACGACGTGCGCGCGGTCGCGACCGAATTGCTCACCGTGGATCCCGCGCTCGCCGTGATCGGCCCGTACAAGGACCCTTCGTCCTTCATCGCCTGACCGCCGTGACCCCCGCCCCACCGGATATCGCCGCGCAGACTCCTCGCCGAATGGACATGCCATGATCAACGTCGCCGTCTTCGGCGCCAATGGACGGATGGGCCGCCAGGTCTGTGCCGCGGTCGAGCAGGCCGACGGCATGCAGGTAGTCGCACGCATCGACGTGGACGACGACCCGAAGGCCGCGCTCGAGGCCGGCGCGACCGTGGCCGTGGACTTCACCAACCCCGACGTGGTGCTCGGCAATCTCGAGTTCTGCGTCAAGAACGGCATCCACGCGGTCATCGGAACCAGCGGCTTCACCCCCGACCGCACGGCGCAGGTGCAGTCCTGGCTCGCCGAGCATCCGTCCACCGGCGTCCTCATCGCCCCGAACTTCTCGCTCGGCGCGGTGCTCATGATGAAGTTCGCGGCGCAGGCGGCTCCGCTGTTCGAATCGGTCGAGATCATCGAGCTGCACCATCCGGACAAGGCCGACGCGCCGAGCGGAACCGCGCAGCGCACCGCCGAGCTGATCGCGGATGCGCGCGCGAAGGCCGGCAGTAAGCCGTTCCCCGACGCCACGAGCCAGGACGCGGACCACCACCGCGGCGGCACGGTCCAGGGCGTGCCGGTCCACTCAGTGCGCGTGCGGGGCCTGATCGCGCATCAGGAGGTGCTGCTCGGCGCGCAGGGCGAGACGCTGACGATCCGCCACGACTCGCTGGACCGGGTCTCGTTCATGCCCGGCGTGGTCCTCGGCGTGCGGCGGGTCGCCCAGCACCCCGGCCTCACGGTCGGGCTCGAGCACTTCCTCGACTCGCCGGCCTAGCCGCCGCGAAGCCAGCGCCGCAAGCTAAGGACCGGAACAAGCAGAACGGAACGGAGGCTAACGTGCGCGCCCGCACCGCCGCCTTCGTCCTCAGCGTGGTCCTCGTCTTCTACCTGGGCCTGTGCAGCTGGGAGGGGGCGCTCGCGCTCTACGACGGGTTCACCGGCGGCGGCGCGGCGTCCGG
>NZ_DATNGK010000313.1:0-2360 GCF_035605935.1 Actinocrinis sp.
TAGCGAAACGTCATTCCGGAGCGCTAGCGTAAGATCATGACGGCTGATAGTGACGACGATATCGCCGCCGCGCCGGGGGTTACGGCCAACTTGGTTGACTAGCCCATGGCAGGGTGACGCTGATTCTGCGTACAACGAGAACTCCTGGCACGTAGCTCATAACCCAGAGATCGCAGGATCGGGCTTACTTCGACGTCGCGTCCGGGAAGCGGTCGCGGGCAATGTGGGCGCCGAGTTCAGGCTGGCAAGGGCACGGTGAGATCGACCGTAGCAGGCGAGGTGTCACGTCGCCGTCGGCGAGGTTGACGCCGCTTGTGAAGGCGCCGGGAAGGTTGGTCGCCGCAGCTGTGGTATTACCGCTCGATTGTGGCGGTGTACGAATCACGAAGAGACAGTTGGATGAGCGGTGAACTGCGGCGCGTGCTGAAGACGCTCGAAGGCTTAGTCGTCGCTGTCGTCGACGGTGCGCCCGGGGTTGACCCAGGAGACCGCCGCGCCGATGACCATCATCACCGCGGCGGTGGTGAACACCACGACCAACCCGTTGTGGAACGGCCCCGAGATCAACTGGGGGAAGAATTGTCTTCCGGTCAGCACGGCCGCGTTGACCCCGGGCTGCTGCAGGGCTCCGGAGGAGCCCAGCAGTTCGGCGATCGGGTTGTAACCCAAGAACGCCGCGAACAGACTGTCGACCGGAGGCAGGTTGGCCACGTGGTGGGCCACCGTCGCGGGTACGCCTTGCTGCTGCAGGCCGGCGCTGAGCGTGCCGGGTAGCGAGTGGGCCAGGCCGGCGATCATCAGTGAGAAGAAAATGCCGATCGATAGCGACATGCCGGCGTTGGTGACCGTCGCGCGGATACCCGAGGCGGCGCCACGCTCGGCGGCCGGCACGCTGGACATGATCGCCGCGGCGTTGGGCGCGGTGAAGATGCCGCCGCCCACGCCGTTGAGGAAGATCAGCACGGCGAACACCCGGTAGTCGAAGTCCACCGGTATCAGGGCCAGGGCCACGAACGTCATCGCCATCAACACCAGACCGCCGTCGGTGAACGGTCGGGAGCCGAAGCGGTCCGATAGCGTGCCCGACAGCGGGCCTGCCAGCAGGAAGCCCAGGGTCATCGGCAGCATGTAGATGCCCGACCACAGCGGCGTGGATTCAAAGCTGTAGCCGTGCAGCGGTAGCCAGATGCCCTGCAGCCAGATGATCAGCATGAACTGCAGGCCGCCGCGGCCGACGGAGGCCATCAGCCCGGCAAGGTTGCCCAGCGCGAAGGGCTTGGACCGGAACAGCCTGATGTCGAGCATGGGAGCGGGTGCGCGCGATTCGACAAAGTACAGCGTGACCAGTGCGACAACGGCCAGCGTGATCGAGCCGAGCACCAAGGGGTTGGTCCAGCCGGTGGGATGACCGCCGTAGGGCTGGATCCCGTAGGTGAGTGCGGCCAACAGCACGGTCAGGCCCACGCCGAAAAGCACTGTGCCGGGCCAATCGAGGCGAGCGGGAGTCTTGACGCCGACTTCACGCAGCGAGCGGAAACTCCACACCGTCCCGGCCACGCCCAGCGGTACGCCGACCCAGAAGACTGCGCGCCAATCCCATTCCGACAGCAGCCCGCCGATCAGCAGACCCAGAAACTGGCCGGCGATGGCGGCGACCTGGTTGACCCCCAGCGCCATCCCGCGCTGCCTGCTGGGGAACGCGTCCGTCAGGATGGCCGCCGAACAGGCCATCAGCATGGCCCCGCCGATGCCCTGGATGACGCGCCAACAAATCAGCCACACCGCGCCACCGCCGAGGTGAAACGGGTCGAACGACAACGCAATGGCGGCGACCGTGAAAATCGCGAAACCGAGGTTGTAGATGCGCACCCGGCCGAAGATGTCGCCGAGGCGCCCGAGCGGGAGGACGAGCACCGCGGTCACCACCAAGTAGCCCATCAGCATCCACAGCAGGTAGCTGACGTTTCCTGGCGCCAGCGGGTTCAGGCCGATGCCGCGGAAAATGGCCGGCAGCGAGATCAGCACGATCGAGGCATTGACGGAAGCCAGCAGCGCGCCCAATGTCGTGTTGGACAAGGCAACCCACTTGTAGCGGGGATGCCGCTGATCAATTCGCCTGCGGCGCCTCGCTTTTCCAGCTACCGCAACCTCTTTGGACTCCACAACGGGTGGATTCGAGGCGTCAATATCCCTCGTCATCAGTCATCGCTAATTTCGTTCGCCCCACAATCGGACCTCCGGTGGTCCACGACATTGGGCACACACCAGACCTAGCCAGCAAGGTTTTGGCTGACCGCGCCATCGTCTCGCCAACTTCGTCGGCAGCGCGCTGTTCGCAGGGACCAACACGTAGACCAATT
>NZ_DATNGK010000314.1:0-2446 GCF_035605935.1 Actinocrinis sp.
TCTGCCATTTGATCTGTCTTGGCCACGAAAATCGTGCGTAACCGGGAGCCCTGAAGGCCCTTGAAGGGCGACAATCGCCGGGCGCTGCTTCGGCTGCACGCGCGCCAGCGCATTGCGCAGCCAATGCACGATCCGAACGCAATCGACGCGGTCCGTTTCACCGCGTCGATGCCGTTCGCTGGAGCGGAGCCTACGCTGCGGTGCCGGCGTAGTGACGCGCGCTTTCCCTGAGGCCGACATGGTGCAGGCGATGGAGCCAGCCTCCTGCAGAGGTCTTGCCCCATGCCGAACAGATCATGCGCCGGAGCGGGGGCAGCCTGGATCATCCACTCGAGGCCGGTTCGTGCCCGCAACGGCCAGGAGCGGGTGGACCAGGCTTACCGCCGTCTCCTCGACAACCCGCCGCTTCCTGCCTCCCATCCTCGACCCGAGGTGAGCCCGCCATGCGCGCCGCACTCTATGCCCGCGTCTCAACCGAGCGCCAGGAGCGCTTCCAGACCATCGACAGCCAACTCGCCGCTCTGCGCGACTGGGCGGCTACGGGAGGGCACGAGATCAGCGACGACTTCGTCTTCCGCGACGAGGGCTACAGCGGCAGCCGGCTCGACCGGCCCGGCCTCGACGCGCTCCGGGACGCCGTGCGCGACGGTGTCGTCGGAATCGTCGCCGTGCTGACCCCCGATCGCCTCGCGCGCAAATACGCCTACCAGGTCCTGCTCCTGGAAGAGTTCCGCCGCGCAGGCGTTGAGATCGTGTTCTTGCAGCACCCGATCTCGGACGACCCGAATGACCAACTCCTGTTGCAGATCCAGGGCGCCATCGCCGAATACGAGCGGGCCGTTCTCGGCGAGCGCTTCCGCCGTGGCAAGCTGCAGAAGGCGCGCGACGGCCACTACCAGGGCGGCTGTGCGCCTTACGGTTATCGCTACGTGCCGCGCCAGGAGGCCGTGCCAGGCCACCTCGTCGTGGACGACAAAGAGGCCGCGTTGGTGCGCACCCTTTATGGCTGGCTCATCGACGAGCGGACGACCATCCGCCAGATCCTCAAGCGCCTGAACGCCGGTCCCGACGTCCCGCGCTCCGGCCGCCATGCCTGGTCGCCATCCCTGGTGCACCACATCCTGGCGGACCCGGTCTACGCCGGCACGGCCTATGCCAACCGCTACAGCTTTGTCCCGCCGAGGAAGCCGCGTCGCCCGTATGGACCCCGCACCGGCGAGGCGACGTGCCGCCAGCTCAAGCCGCGCGAGCAGTGGATCGCCATCCCCGTGCCGGCGATCGTCGACCAGGAGACCTGGGACCGAGCGCAGGCGCAACTCGCGCGCAACGCCGCGCTGTCATTCCGGAACAACACCAAGCACAACTATCTTCTACGCTGCCTGATGACCTGCGCGACCTGCGGCTTGGCCATGTTCGGGCGCACCTATGCCGCACGGGGCAAGCAGCCGGAGCGGCGCTACTACCAGTGCCACGGCAAGGACTGCATCCTGAGTGCCCGTCCCGCAGCCTGCCCGAGCCGCAACGTCAAGGCCGAAGAGATCGAAGCCGCGGTGTGGGACCACGTCGCCGGCCTTCTCGCCAGCCCGGAGCGGCTGGTGGCGCAGTTCGACCATGTCGCCGTTGCGGCAGAGGTCGGCACGGTGCGGGACCGTGCGGCCGACCAGCAGCTGCGCGCCCGGCTGGACCGTGTGGCGCGGGCCGACAAGCGCCTACTGGACGCCTACGAGGCCGGCGCGGTGACCTTGGCCGAGTTGTCGGAGCGGCGCCGCCATCTGGCTGACGAGCGCCTGGCCCTGGAGCGCCAGCAGCAGGAGCGCGATCACCTCCGTCGCCAGCGCGTCCAGGCCGAGGCTGTTCGCACCAGCCTGGAGGCGTTTTGTGATCGCATTCACGCCCGCCTGAACGAGGCGACGTTCGCCGACAAGCAGGCGATCTTGCAGCTCGTCATCGAGCGCATCATCGTCGGCGACGGCCGTCTGGAGATCCGCCATGTCATCCCACTGCGCCCCCCGCGGCCGGGCAGAGACAGCCCAGGGCAACCCGCTCCGCAATTGTGTACGGATCGTGTGGACACAGAGCTGCTGATGCGCGCCGTCCTCGGTTGGTTGCGGGGCGAGAAGCGCCACTGCAGCATGGCGGCGATTCCGACGATCGAGGACGAAGACGCCAAGCGGCCGAGCCGCGAGCACGAAAAGCTCGTCGGCGACCGTACGCGCCTCGTGAACCGGATGAAGGCAATGCTGGCGCGCTTCGGGATCCGCACCTTTAAGCCGACGCTACGCAAGGCCGCGGACAGGCTCGACGGTCTTCGCACCGCGGAAGGGACGCCGCTGCCCGAGAACACGCGCGCGGAGCTGCGCCGCGATATGATGCGGTTGCGCATGGTGCGCGAGCAGATCAAGGAAATCGAGCAAGAGCGTCTGCGCAAGCTCACGGCGGCTCCCGC
>NZ_DATNGK010000315.1:0-6837 GCF_035605935.1 Actinocrinis sp.
TGGTGGTTCGTCGGGTGAGGTGCACGCGGTGGGCGCAGGCAAGTGCCTGGACGTACCCAACGCCACCCAGACCAACGGCACCCAACTCGACATCCACGACTGCACCGGCGCCGCCAACCAACTCTTCACCTACAACGAGGCGCACGAGCTGACCGTCTACGGCAACGCCAAATGCCTGGACGCCTACGCCAAGGGCACCACCGCCGGCACCAAAGTCGACCTCTACGACTGCAACGGCGGAACCAACCAGCAATGGAACCTCAACACCAACGGCACCCTCACCGGCGTCCAATCAGGACTCTGCCTGGATGTGACCGGCGGCTCCACCGCCAACGGCGCCCTAGTCGAACTGTGGACCTGCAACGGCGGCACCAACCAGCAATGGAAACTCGGAAGCTGACACCACCGCGGACTGCGCAAATAACGGGAGACAGAATCGGCTTGCGGCGTGCTGACGGGTCCGCACTCGCCCCGAACGCCGCACCTCGACGTGTATCTCGTCTTCGACGGCCCCGCCGCGCTGTATACGTTCCAGCTAACCGAATAGCTCTGCCATATCAAGAACGCGCACAGCCTCACGCTCGGCCGCACGACAGCGGACGGAAGACTGCCGGAATGAGGTGGGCGTGAGCGGGGAGACCAGATGTGGGGCCGGTCTCCCCGCTCACCGACCGGCCGGCGGCGTCAGCCGCGCCCGGAGCTGACGCCGGCGCTCATGCCGGCGATCGTATGGGCTCTGATGTCGCCGTGCGAGCCGTCGGCGAATCGGGCCACCACCGCGCGCACGTGCTCCTGTGCCTGCTGCGCCAGCCCGTCGTAGACGGCGATACACACCTCTCTCGCCCGGGCCCGTGGCCAATCCGACGGCAGTAGCTCGGCAGGCAGCAGCGGATCCAGCGTCGGGAAGAAATGCCGATAGGTGTCCATCAACTCGGTGCGGGCGCGCACCGCCGCGGCACCGGTGATGCTGCCGTCGGCGACGGAGGGCAGCAGGCTGCCCCAACGTTTGATGAAGGCCTCGTACTCGGCGGCGATCGCGGACAGGTCCCACGCCTCGAGCGGATGGCGGTCCAGCTGCGCGTCAAGGTCCACGTGCCGCGCGCGGAACACACTCATGGACCCCGGCGCCACACCAGTAAGGTCCCGCCGTGCTTCCGGCGTCAGCGGGAACGGCGAGAGCCACACCGCGTCGTACAACGGGGCGTAGCCCCATCCCCGCAGCGCGGTCCGCAAAGCGCGCCGCCGCGTGCTCTCCTCCTCCGGAACGGAGAAGGAGACCAGCGTCCACAAGCCGTCCCATGAATCAGGCTGGGTAGTGAACGCGGCGATCAAACCGCCGCCGGTCCACAGCCCGGTGGCGGCCTCCTGGGTAAGCCGGTACGAGCTGTACCGCCCCTGTCTGCTGCGCTCCAGCACTCCCCGGCGCGCCATTCTGCTGATGGTTGTGCGAGCGGCGGCGCTAGCCACCCCGAACTCCCCGAGCAGCACCACGATCGCCGTCGACGGCAGCCACGCCCGGGCCGGAAACGTGTAGTCGGCGATCAACGTCTCAGCCAAGCCCTGCCCGCGCGCCGAACCTGCCCCGCTGCCGCCACCGCCGGAGAAGAACTCCTCAGGGTTGAACAGGTTCACTATGTCCACTCCGGCACAGTCGGGAACGAGCGCATATACACCGTAACGGCTGGCGGCTGAAAGAGATGGGACCAGTCTCCGCGTGGCCGGTGCGGCGCCGCCACAGACCTGACAATCGGCGGGCTGTGTGGACAACATGCCCTATCGGCGATCAGGACCGTCATGCTCGACCGAGGACATGCCTCGGCGCGTAGCGGAGCGGTGGATCAACCGGTTAGTTGCAGCTTGCGCAGCAGAGTACGAACGCCGTGGTGGTGCCGGTGATGGCGGTGCCAAGGGTCAGGCCGCCGGCGCTGGCCGTGAGGGTGGTGGTGTCCGGTCCGGTGACGCGTACCAGGGCACGTCGTTTCAGCACTCTGAGTCGCACGGCTGCTACCCGACATGACCGCGGTCGCGGCGGGCATTTGGCCGGACTCGGCCTGTACTGGCTGTTCGGCGGCGAAGTCACACCCCCCGGCAGCATGGCTGCTCACCGCCGCATTCGCCATCCTGCTGACTGTCGGCACACTGACCGCCCTGCCCGCGTGGATCCACGCCCGCAGCCCCGCCACACACGCCCTGGGCGACGAGCCCGCATAAAGGAAGAGCGCCGTTCTCCCCCGCCGGCCCACCCTTCCGCCGATCGCCGGCTGCTCGACGCGTTGTTGGTCCGGGCACAATGCTCGGCGGAGGGTGGACGTGGCGTGCAGGCTGATCGAATCGCTCAAGTGCGCGGCGCCTCGGTTTTCCGGCGACTGCCCCGGGTAGGGCGGCGGATCGTAACGATCAGCCCGATTCAGACTGAAACGAGCCCAGCGGCCTACGGAGGTTTTCATGCGGGTGCTGCTGGTACATCCAAGCGCGTTAATGTACTCGGAGATCTTCCTGCGGCTCGAGCCGCTGGGGCTGGAGCGGGTCGCCGCGGCGGCCCGGGCCGAGGGTCACGATGTGCGGATGGTGGATTTGCAGGTCTCGCCGCGTTCGCTGTTGGAGCGTGAGCTGGCCTCGTTCGAGCCGCAGGCGGTGGGCGTCTCGCTCAACTATCTGGCCAACATTCCCGAGGCTCTGCAGATCGCGCAGCATGTCAAGCAGGCGCTGCCGCGCTGCTTCGTCTTCTTTGGCGGACACAGTGTCTCGTTCATCGCCCCCACGGTGCTGGAGCAGGCCGAGGGAACGGTTGACGCGATTCTGCGCGGTGAGGGTGAGCCGGAGGTCGGGCCGCTGCTGGCGGCGGTGCGCGACGGCGGGCTGCCCAGCGTGCCGGGCATCGTGACCGCGGAGGGCATGGGTGCGGCTCCGGTGATGCTGCACAGCATCGATGCGCCGTGTCCGGCCCGTGACCTGGCACGCCACCGGCGCCGTTACTTCATCGGGGAGCTGGACCCGTGCGCGTCGATCGAGTTCACGCGCGGCTGTCCGTGGGATTGCTCGTTCTGCTCGGCCTGGACGTTCTACGGACGCAGTTACCGCAAGGCCTCGCCAGAGGCGGCTGCCGCTGAGCTGGCGGGCATCCGCGAGCCGAACCTGTTCATCGTGGACGATGTGGCCTTCATCCGCCCCGAGCACGGTGACGCGATCGCGGCCGAGGTCGAGCGCCGCCGGGTGCGCAAGCACTACTACCTGGAGACCCGCGCCGATGTGCTGCTGCGCAATGAGGAGGTCTTCGAGCGTTGGGCCCGTCTCGGGCTGCGCTACATGTTCCTGGGCATGGAGGCCATCGACGCCGAGGGCCTGGACCTCTACCGCAAGCGGATCAGCCCCGACGAGAACTTCCACGCGCTGGAGGCGGCCCGGCGCCTGGGCATCGCGGTGGCGATCAACCTGATCGTCGACCCGGGCTGGGACGCCGAGCGGTTCCGCGTCGTGCGCCAGTTCGCTCTGTCCGTTCCGGAGATCGTGCACCTGACCGTGATGACCCCGTATCCGGGCACCGAGGTCTGGCACACCGAGTCGCGGCGGCTTACCACGCGCGACTACCGGCTCTTCGACATCCAGCACGCCGTCGTGCCGACCAAGCTTCCGATTGAGGAGTTCTATCGCGAACTGGTGCGCACCCAGGCCGTGATCAACCGCAAGCACCTCGGCGTGAGCGCGGCCGTCGGTGCCGCGCGCGTCCTTGGGCGCAACCTGATGCACGGTCAGACGAACTTCGCGCGGATGTTGTGGAAGTTCAGCCGCGTGTACAACGCGCAGCGACAGCTCGCGGACCACCAGCGCCCGGTGCGGTACGAGCTGCCACTGCCAAAGCGCCAACAGCTGACCGTGAACGACCGCCGCCAGCTCTACATCCACACGCGTACCCCGGCGCACCACGCAAATGCCCATCCCAGCCGACCCGCGACAGACTGAGCCGACGCGGCGGACGCGGCGGACGCACCGACCGCCAGAACGCCGTCGCGCCGACCGCGCCGACTGCGCGGACTGTGCCGATCGCGGCTCACGGCGGGCCGCGTGCGCAGGTCTGCGATGAGCATCGCGTACGCGCTGGCTGCCGCGTGCTTCCTTGGCCTCGGCTTCGTCGTGCAGCAGCATGCCGCGCACCGTGAGCCGCTGGAGCGGGTGATGCACTTCGCGCTGCTGCTGAGCCTGGCCCGCAAGCCGCTGTGGCTCGGCGGGATCGCGGCGATGGTCTGCGGACAGCTGCTCGGTGCTATCGCGCTCGGGCACGGCGACATCACCAAGGTCGAGCCGATCCTTGCCACCAGCCTGATCTTCGCCCTGGTCATCGCGCACGGCCTGTACCGGGAGCGGCTGAGCGGGCGGGAGTGGTCGGGCGCGGTGCTGGCCAGCGCGGGCGTCGCCGTGTTCCTGGTCGCGGGCAGGCCGGCGGGCGGCCGCGATCCGGCCAGTCTCTCCCCGCGCTGGCTGGCCGCGGCGGTGGCGGTCGGGGTGGCCGGGCTGCTCGTGCTAACGGCCAAGCGGCTCGGCCTCGGCGTCGGGGCGATCTTGCTTGCCGGCGCGGGCGGCATCCTTTTCGGGGTCCAGGATTCGCTCACCCGCGGCTGGTTGCTGGCCGCGCGTTCCGGCGTGCTGCGCAGCATCGGGCACTGGCAGCCGTATGCGCTGATCGTCGTGGCCGTGGTCGGTCTGCTGCTGGCGCAGAGCGCGTTCGACGCGGCGCCTCTGCACGTCTCCCTGCCGGCCGGAGCGCTCGCCGAACCGCTAACCGGCATCGCGCTCGGCGTCGCGGTCTTCCGTGAGCGACTGCGCGACAGCCCGGCAGCACTGACCGGCCAAGCCGCCGCCCTGGTCGCGGTCGCGGTCGGCATGGTCCTGGTGAGCCGCTCCGGGGCCCTCGGCGCACGGCACGACGTCTACCGGCCACGACGGCGTGCGCCAGGCCGGAAGGGCGAGGACACGCCATGAACTGCCTGCGCGGGCCGACACGTTTCACGGCCAAGACGACGGCAATGCCCGCCGTGACTGCTCCTGGTGGAGATACCAGCGTCGGGTGGCGGCAAGCGTGAAACGGCCGTCGGCGCGCATGCGCATTCACGTACGACTCGGCCGGGTGGTCCGGCGGGCTTTCGGCGGCTCGGGGCGCTGGCGGGCGGTGCTGCTGCTCGCGTGCGTCATGGCGCTGGATTCGGCCGGCTCGGGCGTCATCGGCGCGGTCGCGAACGAGCTACGCCGGATTCTGCATATTGGAAACACCCAGATCGGATTGCTGACCGCGGTGCCCTCGGTCATCGGCGCGCTGGCCACGATCCCGGTCGGGCAGCTGGTCGACCGGCTTCCCCGGATGCCGTTGCTGGCCGGCACCGTGCTGCTGTGGAGCCTGGCCATGGCGGCAGGCGGGTTGGCGCGCTCCTACCTGTGGCTGCTGCTCTCCCGCGTGGTGCTCGGCGCGGTCACCGCGACGGCCGGGCCGATGGTGGCCTCGCTGTGCGGCGACTTGTTTCCGCCGGCGCAGCGCGCCCGCATCTACGCCCGCGTGCTGTCCGGCGAACTTCTCGGATCCGGCCTGGGCCTGGTCGCCGGCAGCGACATCGCCGCCGTCAGCTGGCGCGCCGCCTTCTGGCTGATCGCCGCTTTCGGCCTGTGTCTCGCGTTCGCGTTGATCAAGTGGCTGCCGGAGCCACGCCGCACGCGCACCGGCGAACCGGACGAACCTCGGCGCGGTGCGGGCGTGAGCCGAAACGCAACTGAAAGCGCAGCACCCGCCCGGTCGCGCCGCGATCGCGCCGGCGCCGCGGCGGTCCGTCCGGACCGGACGCAGGTCATCGACGAGATTCCTGAGCTCTGGTCCCTGTGGCGGGCGACGAAGTACGTGCTGTCGGTGCGTACCAACGTCCTGCTGATCGTTGCATCGGCGGTCGGCTACTTCTTCTTCGCCGGCCTGCACACGTTCGCCTTCGAGCTGGTGCGCGATCGCTACCGGGTCGGGCGCGGAGAGCTGACCGCGCTGGTGCCGATCATCGGTATCGCCGCGCTGGCTGGCGTCAATCTCGGCGGGCGGTGGTCGGACCGGCTCGGGCGCGCGGGCCACGTCACCGCGCGCGTGATCGTCCCCGGCGTCGCGTACACGGCCAGCGTCGCACTGTTCCTGCCCGGTCTGCTGACCCGTCAAGTCTGGCTGGCGCTGCCGCTGTTCGCGGGTGCGGCGGGCGCGCTCGCTGCCGCGAATCCTCCGCTGGACGCCGCCCGGCTCGACATCATGCATCCGCGGCTGTGGGGAAGGGCCGAAAGCGTGCGCACGGTTCTGCGGATGGGGGCGCAGGCCGTGGCGCCCGTCGCCTTCGGCTGGCTCTCCGACACGCTGGGCACCGGTCCCGGCGGACGGGAACGCACCCAAAGCGGCCTGGACCGCGCGTTCCTGATCGGACTCGCACCGCTGCTGATCAACGGATTGCTGCTGCTGCGGGCGCGCCGGACCTACCCCGCCGACACCGCCACCGCAAAGGCCGGATTCACGGTGGACACACATAGGGAAACGCGGGCTGCTGCGGGTGATGACTGAGCAACGAACTCCGAGTGCCACAGTGCCTCGAGCATTTCCAGTTCGACCAAGGCGTTGACCTCCAACTGAGCCACATCCGGTCCGGTCCGATAGCCCATGAAAGCGCACCCCGGGAAATACGCGAGCGGAACACTCGCAACGGGAGGATTTGTGTGAGCGGCGGCAGACGCGGAGGAAGGGGCTGCAAGTGCGGCAGAAGCGGTCGTCTAGGAACACGCCCGCTGTCCAACCGCGAACTGCCGTCTTCCTCAGGCACATTGTCGCTG
>NZ_DATNGK010000316.1:0-2026 GCF_035605935.1 Actinocrinis sp.
CGCTCGCGCATAGCCTGCTCAGGCGAGATGAAATATGGAAAGCTCACGAATCTCCCCGCGCATCGTGCGACTCAGCAGCACTATCGGGACCGAAAGTATCTTTACGCGAGCGGCTTTCGATGACCTCACGGGCCAACGCCGCAATGCGCTGCTCCGCCACATCGTCGGCGCCCTCGGCGGCAAGGATCACAGCGGTCGGATAGATGCCGCGAACCAGATCGGGACCGCCCGTCGCGGAGTCGTCATCGGCCGCGTCGTACAGCGCTTCCACGGCCACCCGCAGCGCGGAGTCCGCGTCGACGACCCGCGAGTAAAGCTTCTTTATCGAGGATTTCGCGAAGATCGAGCCCGAGCCCACCGACTGGTAACCCTCTTCCTCGATGTTCCAACCACCGGCGGCATCGAACGACACGATCCGGCCGGCGGCCCGCGGATCCGGGTCGTTGAGGTCGTAGGCCGCCAAAAGCGGCAGCGCGACGAAGCCCTGCAGCGCCGCGCCGAGGTTGCCGCGGACCATGGTCGCCAGCCGGTTCACCTTGCCACGGAAGGTCAGTGGCACACCTTCGGTCTTCTCGTAGTGCTCGAGTTCGACGGCGTACAGCCGGGCGAACTCCACCGCGATCGCCGCCGTGCCTGCGATCCCGGTCGCCGTGTAGTCGTCGGTGATGTACACCTTCTGCACATCCCGACCGGCGATCATGTTGCCCTGAGTTGAGCGCCGGTCGCCGGCGATCACCACGCCGCCGGGGTATTTCAGCGCGACGATCGTGGTGCCGTGCGGCAGCGCGCCTGAGGGCACCGCATCGACGAGACCCGACCGGTTCATGGGCAAAAGTTCGGGCGCCTGACGGCGCAGCAGTTCAGAAAAGGACGACAAGTCCACAGGGACGGAAGGTGCTACCGGGTTGTGGTGGTAGATCGGGGTGGGAAAGGCCAGCTGCTCGCGATGCGGCCAGGTCACTGTCCACCCTTCTGGACGTACGCGCGCACGAAGTCCTCGGCGTTCTCTTCGAGAACGTCATCGATCTCGTCCAGCAGGTCGTCGGTTTCCTCGGCCAGCTTCTCGCGACGCTCTTGCCCGGCGGCCGTGCTGCCGGTGAGGTCGTCGTCCTCGCCGCCACCACCGCCACGCTTGGTCTGCTCCTGAGCCATCGCTGCCTCCTGCGTATGTCATCGGCGGGCTCACAGCCGCCCGCCGGTTACTCCACACTACCGGTCAACGCCCGGATTGCCCTGGGATAGCTCATCTATTGCGTGAGCTGTTCCACCAGTTCGACGGCACTGTCAACGGAGTCCAGCAGGGCTCCGACGTGCGCCTTGCTGCCGCGCAGGGGCTCAAGTGTTGGAATCCGAACGAGCGAATCGCCGCCCAGGTCGAAGATCACCGAGTCCCAGCTGGCGGCGGCGATGTCGGCGCCGAACCGGCGCAAACACTCGCCACGGAAGTAGGCGCGGGTGTCCGTCGGCGGGTTGTCGACGGCGTCGATCACCTGCTGCTCGGTGACCAATCGCTTCATCGAACCCCGCGCCACCAGCCGGTTGTAGAGGCCCTTGTCCAGCCGCACGTCGGAATACTGCAGATCCACCAGGTGCAGCCGCGGTGCCGACCAGCTGAGGTTCTCACGGTGGCGGAAGCCCTCCAGCAGCCGCAGCTTCGCCGGCCAGTCCAAGATCTCCGCGCACTCCATCGGGTCGCGCTCGAGCAGGTCGAGCACGTTCGCCCACGTCTGGACGATGTCGGCCGCACGCGGATCGGGGTCGCGACTGTCCACTAACTTGGCCACCCGATCCAGGTAAATCCGTTGCAGCGCAAGGGCGGTCAGCTCGCGGCCGTCCGAAAGCGCGACAGTGGCGCGCAACGACGAGTCCCGGCTGATCACATGCACGGCGTGCACCGGCCGGGCCAGCGCCAGATCCGTGAGGTCCATCCCCTCTTCGATCAGGTCCAGCACCAGCGACGTGGCACCGAGCTTGAGATAGGTCGACGTCTCCGCCAGGTTCGCGTCGCCGATGATCACGTGCAGCC
>NZ_DATNGK010000317.1:0-28633 GCF_035605935.1 Actinocrinis sp.
GCCCGGTGCGCGCGATGGACACGCGTAAGGGCGTTGGCGTTCCGGCGGGCAAGGTCGGCGCGAACGGCACCGCCAGTCTCCAGGTCGGCAATACGACCATCGGCAGCGTGACGATCCCGAACGGGATCACCGCGGTGGCGATGAACGTGACGGTCACCAATCCGACCATGAGCGGTTACCTCACCGTGTACCCCAACTCGGCCGCGTCCCGGCCGACCGTGTCCAACCTGAACTTCTCGGCGAACCAGACGATCGCGAACCTGGTGATCGTGCCGGTCGGTGCGGACGGCAAGGTGGACTTCTTCAACGGCACCTCCGGCACGACCGACGTGATCGCGGACGTCGCGGGCTACTTCAGCACCGGAACCTCCGGCGCCAAGTACCACGCGATCGGCCCGGACCGCGTCGTCGACACCCGGTTCGGCCTCGGCAACGGCGGTCCTGGCTCGGTCGGCGCCAACGGCGTGCTGACACTGCCGGTGCCGGCGAGCGCCACCGCGGTGCTCACCAACCTGACCGTGGCCTCGACCACGGCCAGCGGCTACCTGACGGCGTACCCGGACCCGAACCGTCCGACCGTGTCGAACCTGAACTTCTCGGCTGGTCAGGCGGTCCCGAACCTGGCGATCGTGCCGAACAACGGCAAGGTCGACTTCTTCAACGGATCCGGCGGATCGCTCCGCCTGATCGTCGACCTCGGCGGTTACTTCAGCGCCAGCTGACGATTCGGTAAGCAGCAAACAAGCAAGAGGGCCGGGGCCCGGCGGAGAGATCCGCCGGGCCCCGGCCTTTCTTTCTGCTTGCTGCTGTCGTTCCTTCAGGTGCTTTGTCTACTCGCCGGCTCAACCACCGGCTCGGCTTTTCCCGGTTCACCTTCCGGCTGCGCCGAGGACGCCGACGCCGCGTGCCGGCCGCCGGTCGTGCGCAGCACATCCCAGGCCATGACGACCATCGTCACCGCCGGTCCGACCAGCGAGGCGATCGCGGCGGTGGTGAGCGGCCCGAGCGGCACGGCGAACACGATGAACATCGCGACCACGCCCAGCGACCACGCCACCAGCACCGTCTGCTGCCGGTTCAGCGCCGTCAACGCGGATTGCAGGATGTTCGCCACCAAGAGGAACAGCGTTCCGGTGGCCAGTTCCATCAGCAGCGCGGTGGACAGCGGTGTCTTCGCGCCCATGACATTGATCATCACCCACGAGCCGGCCAGCCCGACGCCCGCGACGCCGGCTAACCCGGCGCAGATGCACACCGCGACCAGAATGCCCGTCATCCGCCGCACTTCGGCCATCCGGCCGAGTGCGGCCGCGGCGCTCAGCTTGGGCAGCAGTGGAGCCTGGAGCGGGAAGAGAATCAGCAGCGCCAGCCGGGTCAACCCCACCGCCGCGCCCACCGCCTGCACCAAACCCGCCTCGCTGGGGCTGGACAGCCTGCCGTTGACCACCAGCGGCATCGCGTACATCAGCACCTGCCCGGCGAGTACGCCGCCGGTGAGCCTGGCCAGCCGCACAGCAGCCTGATTCGCGGTCTCCGGCTCGCTGCTCGCCGCGACCTCGGCCTCTGCGCCCGCCGGCGCTTCGAACGGGATCGGCGCACGGGCGACGAAGAGCCCGGACACGGCCGCGACCGCGGAGCCGAGCGCGAAGACGAGGCCCTGCGACCAAGTGGACCCGACGCCGAGAAGCGCCAGCACGAGGCTCGGCAGCAGCCGGGCCAACCCCTCGACCACCATCGTGATCGCGTAAGAGCGGAATTGCTGCCGCCCCGAGAGCACGCCGCGGATGAGGAAAGAGGCCCAAATCCCGGCCAGGCCGATCAGCAGCTCGCCGAACACGAGCCAGTCGCCGTAGAACCAGTGGTGCGTGATGTAGGGGCTCGCCGCGCAGACGGCGGCGACCGTGCCGATGCCGACCCAGGCGGCGTTACGGACCTGGTGCCGGATGACGTCAGCCTCGGAGTGCCCAAGTGCCAGCGCGCGGCTGACTGCCCGCGTCATCTCCTGCTCGAAGGCGGCGAACATGCCGGTGCCGATCGCCGAGAGCAGGAAGAACAGCTGAACTAGCGGCTTGACGTCGATCGGAAGCAGCGAGTGGTTGACGACGGCGATGAACGCGGAACCCGCGGCTGCGGACAGCCCGAGCCCGAGCGCCAGCAGAACGACCGGCCGGTTGAGGAGGGTCAGCAGAGGCGTTCCCCGGCCGGGAGCGGGTGCGGTATCCATGACCCGTGCATGGTAGCGCAGCAGGTAGACCGGGGCTGCGGGCACAAGTGCAGCCCCCGTGTGTATTCGAGGGCTGCATGATCAACGTAGCGCGATTCGCCGCGAAGTCCAGCGTCAGTTGGTATCGCTTCTATTTCGATCAACGCCGCACAAGAGAGGATCGCACCAACGCGCGGTCCACGAACCGCTGTCGCACGAAGCTGCGACCGCCGCGCCGCCGGCCAGACCGGAGGGGCTACATGCGACATTCAGAGAGCAGGTGCAGGATGTGTCGCATGAGCGATGCTTTTCTGTCAACGACCGTACGAATCACAGGGCATGAGGGCGCCGAGATCGAGGCTTATGCGGCCATCGCCCAGGATGAGGCGCCACGCGGCGGCGTCGTGGTCATCCATCACCTGCCCGGATACGACGATGGGACGAAGGAGATCGTCCGCCGATTCGGGCACCTCGGCTTCAACGCGGTGATGCCCAACCTGTACTGGCATGACGCTCCCGGCGCCGCCCCCGATGACGCTGCCGCGGCCGGACGGGCCAAGGGCGGGGTTCCGGACGAGCGGCTGGTCGGCGACGTGGCAGGCGCGGCGCAGTACCTTCGCTCCCTGCCGAACGCCAACGGCAAGGTCGGCGTGATCGGTTACTGCTCCGGCGGCCGCCAGTCCGTGCTCGCCGCGTGCAGCCTGCCGCTGGACGCCGCGGTGGACTGCTATGGCGCGTTCGTGACCGGTGACCCGTCCGGCTTGGAAGGCCACCCGCTGCGCCACATCAGTCCGCTCTACGACAAGCTGCCCAACCTGAACTGCCCACTGCTCGGCCTGTTCGGCGCGGAGGACAAACACCCCTCGCCGGAGGAAGTCGCAGAGCTCGAACAGCTGCTGACCAAGTTCGGCAAGTCGTTCGATTTCCACAGCTATCCCGGCGCCGGTCACGCCTTCTTCGCCGTCGAGCGGCCCGCGTTCCGCCCGGAGGCCGCCAAGGACGGCTGGGAACGCGTCGCGTCCTTCTTCGGCAAGCACCTGAGCGCGTAGGGAGCGGCGTCTATGTGCACTTACATCACCGCCAAGGTCGACACCGAGGGCAGCGGAAAGGGCGCCGAGGGCTGGTTTCCGCTGACTGAGACGACCGTGTACTTCGACCACCCGGTGCACGCGTCAGCGGATCACACGCTGAACATCGACTTCCGCAATCCTGATCGTGGAGCCGGCGCCCGTGTGGCTGTCGAGTTGACCGCGGAGACTGCACGCGCGCTCGCGACGGCGATCCTGGAGACGCTCGACGCCGTACCCGAGGGCGTCGCGTAAGCCGGGCAAGTCATCGCGCCGCAGTAGTAAGCCGCAGTAGTAGATAGCCGCGCCGCGTCAACCGGCCGGATGGATCGGGTCAGCCGTCCATCTGGCCGGTGAGCGAGACGTTGCCGCTGTTCGGATTCACCTGGCCGCCGATCACGATGTTCTTCGGGTCCGGCTTCGGGCTGGCGAACAGCAGGTGCGAGATCTGCAGGTTGGTGAACTCCGGATCCGGCACATAGTCCATGATCTTCAGTGCCTGGTCCTGGCCGGCCGATTCGATGTCGAACAGGCCGTAACCGAACAGCCGGCCGAAGCCGGAACGCCGGTAGGCCATGTCGGTCAGTCGCGAGACCGGCATCGAACGCACGGTGGTGGTGATGATTCCCTCGATCACCACGATCCGCTTGCTGGTCAGCACGAAGTAGCGATCCGCCCACTCGCCGATCTGCAGAGCCGACCAGCCGAGCACCACGAGCAGCACCACCAGCAGCATGCCGCCGACGCCGAACTGCTTGCTGCGCACCAGCCACGTGATCGCGAAAAGGATCGCGGCGACCACCACCGCGGCCAGCAGTTGAGTGCGCGCGTTGGCCTTGCGCAACGCCATCGCCTTGCGAAGGTCCCACATCGAGGCCACCGCCCACAGCACCCAGAGAGCCCACAGCAACCACGCGACGTTCAGTGCGCTACCGGTCTTCACCGGTTGCGACACGTTGACCGCGATCGTGACCAGAACGCCGACCACGGCCAACGCCGCCGGGCCGATCAGCTGTGCCCAGTGGAAGCGGGTGTGGATGACGACCTTTTCGTCAGGATCCAGGAACTTGCGTATATGCCCTGGCGCCTGAGCCGACGGGGTCGACGGGAACATTGCCATCGGCTAGCCGTGGACGTTGCTGTGGAAGCTGACGATGTTACCGATGGAGTGGAAGAAGTTGGAGACGAATACGAACACGTCCTTGACGAAGCTTGACGTGGTGTCCGGGTCGTGCACGATCCAGAACAGCACAAAGATGACGATGCCCCATTGAATGGCCGGCTTTGCCTTCGGCATAACGATCGCGACCCTTCCCCTCCGAACGCGACACCGACGCACCGACCTGACCGGCCCGTTCGGGTCAGACCGCTGACGCCGGACCACGCGTGGCACGTAAGTCCTGACCGATACCAGCGTAGCCTGATCTGCTGCGCTGCGGCTGACGAGTTAGAGGTACCCGGTCAGCCGGGGGCTGGAAACCGAGCAGGCGCAAGGTGATCCGGGTTGTTGTCCGAAAGGTATCGTCTTACCCGTATTCGTCCGGTTGCTCGTACGCCCGGCGCACGCTGGTTCCGTCGCCCTCCGAGGTGGTGTGCGCACTCTGCGCTACTACGCGCTGCGGACTCCGGCCGTGCGACCGTCGCCGTCTCGTCAGGTGCAGAGTTGCGCGTATACGCACTCGAACTCACCCCGCGCGCCCGCCAGCGCCTAGAGCGCGTCGACGCAGTTCGATTCCTTGGCTGCTCTAAGCAGTTCTAGCAGCACCCCTATACGCGGTTATACGACCCCATAGAGCCGGTCTCCCGCATCCCCAAGCCCCGGCACGATATATCCGTGCTCGTTCAGTTGGTCGTCAACCGCGGCGGTCACCACCGTGACCGGGATCGGGTGGCCTTTGAGCTCCTCCTCCAGCTTCGCGATCCCCTCCGGCGCGGCCAGCAGGCAGATCGCGGTCACGTCGCTGGCCCCGCGTTCGGCCAGCAGCCGGATCGCCGCGATCAGCGTGCCGCCGGTGGCCAGCATCGGATCGAGCACGTAGCACTGGCGGTCGGAGATGTCGTCCGGTAGCCGGGTCGCGTAGGTGGAGGCGGTCAGCGTGCCCTCGTCACGCACCATGCCGAGGAAGCCGACCTCCGCAGTTGGTAGCAGCCGCACCATGCCGTCCAGCATGCCCAGCCCGGCGCGCAGGATCGGCACGACCAGCGGCTTGGGCGCGGCCAGTCGCACGCCGCGGGCCGGAGCGACCGGGGTCTGCACCTCAATCGGCGCGACGCGGACGTCCCGGGTGGCCTCGTAGGCGAGCAGCGTTACCAGTTCGTCGGCCAGTCTGCGAAAGGTCGGCGAGTCGGTGTTCCGGTCGCGCAGCGCGGTGAGCTTGTGGGCGATCAGCGGATGCTCCGCGACGTGGATGCGCATGCTCAGAGTCTATGCGGGCAAGCGGTCTCTAACTGAGGCGCCGTTCAAGCGTGGGTTCGGGCGCGGGTGTGGTTTCAGCCCGGCTTCGATCTGTGCCCGTCACGTCTACCGGCCGCGACGGCCGGGTACCGGAAAGGAAACGGCCGAACATGGACGAAGGGGCCCGGCCATGACTGATCGCCGGCGCGCGCGCGACGACGAGAAGCCCCGTCGCGCCCCGAAGTCCGACGCACCGCGTTCCGCCGACAAGGCCGGCGCCGCCGAGTCGTCTCCCGCCTCCTCCTCTTCTTCTCCTTCCTCTGCCACCTCCGCCGAGGATCGGGAACGGGACCGCAGGGTTCGCCGCGCCCGATTCCTCGCCGACCTCGCCGAAGCGCGTGAGTTGCGCAAGCGAGTGGCCCCTCGCCGGGCCCGCGCCGCGGAGTTGGAGGCCCGAGTGCTCCGTACCTTCCGGTACTGACCCGCCCGGCTGATCCCGGCCGCTGAGCCGCCCTCGAACGCGGCGCGCCGATACACCCGCGCCAACCGGTGCCGTGGAGCATCGCTTTCTGTCACGATGCGAGTGCAGACATTGCTTCGCGAAGCATGCATGCACGGCCCCGGTTCGTGGTACGCAACCGCTGGAGAGGACGGAAATGGCGCGGCAGGGTGACTACCTGGAGTTCGACGACGAGCTCGTCGACTTCGCCGTGGCCGTTTTCCAGGAGGACGGACGCTGGGACGCGGTCGGGCTGCCGCCGCATGTGGCCGAATCCCTCGACGACTTCCTCTTCGCCCTGCACCAGCAGGTCTCCGAAGGCCCGACGATCGGCCTGGTCGGGCTCGGCGACGAATACTTCGTGGCGGCCAGGCTGGTGGGCCGGGAAGTGCGGCTGTTCCTGTCCAACGCGGCGGCGGCCGCGGACGACCGGATCGCCGGGGACCTGCTCGAGCGGGTCGATCCGGCGGCCGACCCGCTCAAGACGGACGAGGTGCCGTTCGGCGACCAGGACATCTTCGCCGACCTCGGGCTGGGACCGCTGGACCTGGCGTTCGTCTGCGACCAGCTCCAGCTCGACCGGGATCTGCGGCTGCGCGAGGCGGTCGGCGGGCTCGCGGCCAGGCTCGGCTTCGGCGAGCAGTTCGCCAAGGCGGCGCGGCGCGATGACCAGGCCGACGAATGGCGTGATGGTTGAGTTGAATGTGCAAAGTGTGGAACCGGCCGCGCGGGACGGTGACCGCGCGGCCCGAAATCCGAGGGGAGAGTGTGCTCGCCGTGGCGTACTTCGCCGCACTGCTGGCGCGGTCAGCGGACCGCTGGACGGCCCGCGACGCCGATCTGGACCAGATCGAGGACGTCGCCGGCCTGGTGGAGTTCATGCGGGATGTTCCCGAGGACGACGAGGACGAGGAAGAGCCGGACACCTCAGTGCTGCTGCTTGAGCAGGAGGATGTGTGGTTCGCGGTGATCCGCCTCGACGCCGACGAGGACCCGCGGTTGTTCGTCTCGGACATGGCCGCGGTCTCCCGGTCGGCATATGCGGACCTGCTGTTGTCGACCGACCTGCTGCCCATCGGACCGGACGGCCGGCCCGCGCAGCAGCTGGCGGCGGTAGCCGAACCGGCCTCGGACGACCTAGACGCGCTGAATGACGAAGCGGCCGCCGTCGCCGCGGACGATGACGGCGACGTCGAAGCCGACGGAGGTGACGGAGCCGACGCCATCGAGGACGAACTGCTGAACGGCAGCGGACCTGATTCGGCGACCGGGCTCGGCGAAGAGCCCGCGGAGCACCGTCCGCTGCACTCGGGACCGGCCGGCGACGCGAACCTGCTGGCGGACTTCGGCGTGCGCGCGACGAAGCTCATCGGCCTCTGCGGAGAGGGCAAGGTCCCGGCGGACGCGCTCGCGGAGGTCGCGGAGGCGCTGGGCGCGGCAGACGAACTCGAGGAAGTCCGCTGACCCCGGGCGCTTCATCCGGCTCGACCGCAGACCGCCCCCCGCCGCTGCCGCCGTGGCTCCTTTCCCGTTACTCCGCGTGGATGCGAGAGGCGCTTGCCGAGGCGGAACAGGCACCTAGCACCGGCGACGTGCCTATCGGAGCCATCATCGTCGACGACGCCGGCCAGATCCTCGCCCGCGGCCGCAACGTCCGCGAGGCGCACGCCGATCCGGCTGGCCACGCCGAGATCGTGGCGCTGCAAGGAGCGGCGCGGGCGCGCGGAAGGTGGCGGCTCGACGGTTGCACGCTCGTCGTCACCCTCGAACCCTGCGCCATGTGCGCCGGGGCCGCGGTCCTTGCCCGCGTGGACCGGATCGTCTTCGGCGCTTTCGATCCCAAGGCCGGCGCGGTCGGCTCACTTTGGGACATCCCGCGCGACCAGCGACTCAACCACCGGCCCGAAGTCGTCCCCGGCGTGCTGTCCGCAGAAGCCGCAGCGCTGCTTGAGTATTTTTTCGCGTCTGCCCGACCGGTCCGGTAAGGTTCTCCGCGGTGACGTGTCCGAGCGGCCTAAGGAGAACGCCTCGAAAGCGTTTGTGGTGCAAGCCACCGAGGGTTCAAATCCCTCCGTCACCGCCAGCTGAGGGCGGGAACCGGTAGCTCCGGTTCCCGCCCTTCCGCGTCAGGACGGGTCGCTGTCGCCGCCCTTGCCTTCGCCCTCGTCGGCAACCGTTCCCAGGATGCGAAGCGGTACCTGCGGGTTCTGCTCGAGGAAGCGGCCCACGCAGTCGTCCACCGTTTCCGGCTGTCCGGAAATGCGCACGCGGACCGCGTCCTCGTGCACAATCTGTTCGCTGGAAACCGAAAGACCCTCGTGCGTGAAGAAGCTCACCAGATCCGAGTGACCGGTCACGCTGACTTCCGCGATCAGATTCTTTCCGTGGACGACATAACCGCCGTCGTCATCGTCATCGTGGAATGCTTTGGGAGTCATGTTCACCTGCCTGTGGAAAGGCTGGCGGCGAGGATGATCGCGACCTCGACGCCGAGGAGGAAAACCGCGAGCTGAAACAGCTTCACCCTGCTGTTGATCTTCCGGGTGTTCGTGCCGGCGCACTCGACCAGCTGTTCGACCATCTTGCGGTCGATCGGTCCTTCCGCGGGATTCTCGCTGGCCCGCAGAAAAGCCTTCGCGTTCGGGCCGAAGGCGAAGTCGATCGGCCACATGACCACCACGTTGAGCGCCACGATGACGCCGAGGATCACCAGCAGCGCGATCGCGGCCCAGTTCGGGAAGGTGGTGCCCTTCGCCGGATCGATCTGGATGAAACCGATGCCCGCCGCGAACGAGGTGATCAGCGCGGCGATGGTGAGCACGGTGTTCGAGCGATTCCGGAGATTTCCCAGCGTCGTGTCTTCCCGGGTCAGTTCATTAACGGCGGCGTCGTAGGCGAGCTTCATCCGCGCCTCGACGAGCGACTCAGTCGTTTTCGCGGCCGCGTCGACCTCTCCGGCTTCCGCCATGCCCCTCGCCCTCCTCGGCCCGCCCCGCGCAGCCGGCTCGCTTTCGCTCAGATTCAGCTTGAGCCGGATTTCCCGACGGCGCAACCTATGCGAAAGCCCTTTCAATGGCCGCGCCTCCCAATCACCGCTGCTTCGTTATTCGCCAGGGCTCACCCTCTTGGCAACCGCGTTCGCCTGAATTCGCGGTTAGCTCGCGCAGGCGCCGCTCGCCTTCACTGGAGCCGCGGTCGCCGCTTTGAGCGCGGCTGACACCTGGTCAGGGCTGGCAAGCGCGGTGAATCCGGCGCCCAGGACGAGATCCACGGTCCCGTCGGTCCGCGCGTCCGGTTTGAGCTGAGACCCGGTCACCTCGGCCGCGACGACGTGCATCGCGGGCGCGTCCGCCGTTGCGCCGCGAATCTGTGCGGACACCGTCAGGTTGGCCTTAAGCGGGTCGTTGGTGACCTTCAGGACCGTGAACCCACGCTGCTTCAACAAAGCTGCGGTGGCTGCGGCCAAGCCGTGGCGATCGGTCGAGTTGTAGACGTTCACCTTGATCTGCGCCGTCGCGGGGAGGCGTGGATCGACCTTGTGCGCTGCCGCTGCCGCTGCGTTGGCCTTACCCGTGCAGGCACTCGCCGCTGGTGCTTGTGCGGGGGAGCTGAACAGGGACACGACGCCGAAGCCGCCAGCAGCAAGCAGTACCGCGGCGACGATGACTGTGACGATCAGGCGCCGCCTGCGCTTCGTACGGCTACGGAAGGGCACGTAGTCGTCCCCCGTGCCGACCCGGAACTTCTTGCCACCGATCTCGTTGCCCGTCCGCTTCGCGGTACCGCGACTGAGCGTGACCGCGCCCGCTGCCGCGGCAGCGGCCATAGGAGTGGCTGCAGGGGGAGCGGAGGCGACGGTGGCGGTATCCGGCGCAGGGGTGACGCTCGGCTCCTGGTGCCGCGGGGCGCCTGCGGGCTCTTCCTCGGACGAGCTGGCTTGAGAGGGCGTCAGATCCATGCCCTGACGGTACCCGGGCTGCTACCGACGGTAATCTTCAATCAAGGTCGAGTACGCGCGCATGGAGTACAGTGCGCTGCTGCAACGCGGCCCGCACCGCGCGGTGCAGCCCGTCTTCGAGGAACAGCTCGCCGCGCCACTTCACCACATGCGCGAACAGGTCCCCGTAGAAGGTCGAGTCCTCGGACAGCAGGGCGTCAAGATCCAGCTGGCGCCGGGTCGTGACCAGCTGGTCCAGCCGAACCTGCCGTGGCGCGACCTCCGCCCAACCGCGCGACGAACGTCCGTGGTCGGGATACGGGCGTCCGTCCCCAATCCGCTTGAAGATCACCCAAACAGCCTACCGTTTTGTGGCCTTCCACTCCCTGCCGGCGGCGCTCTCAGTTCCGCAACGAGTCACCTGGCGCCGTGCGGCCACTGCGCCGTCCGAGGGCCCCGAACTGCGATCTGACGGTATGACAACCTTTGGCCTGGCGCCGCCGCGGCGTACCCCCGAACCACACGAAAGAGATCGCCGCTACGCCACCCTCGAAGGCAACAGCCCCCGATCCGCAGTCGGATCAGGGGCTGTTCTGTGAGCGGAGGATACGAGATTTGAACTCGTGAGGGGTTGCCCCCAACACGCTTTCCAAGCGTGCGCCCTAGGCCACTAGGCGAATCCTCCGCGGGCAAGCTTACCGGACGCACACGGGTGCTTCGCTACACCATTGCGTGCGGTGACCCGGCTCGGCGGCCGCTCGCGATGGGCTATCCTTTTTGACGGACCCCTCGTGTGGCGTCACCCCGCTGAACCCCCCCAGGGCCGGAAGGCAGCAAGGGTAGGCAGGCTCTGGCGGGTGCGCGAGGGGTCTTTCGCATGCCCGGCTCGCGCGGGCACTCGGTCGAGTCGCTTGTGCTCGAGTTATCCACAGGTCGGCGCGAGGCGGCCGATCGTGTGGGTGGGAGCGGCTACGCTCAGAGGCGTGTCACTCGCGCTATACCGTCGGTACCGCCCCGAGACCTACGAAGAGGTCATCGGGCAAGACCACGTGACTCAGCCGCTTCAGCGAGCGCTGAGAAATCAGCGGGTGAACCACGCCTACCTCTTCAGCGGGCCGCGCGGCTGCGGGAAGACCACCAGCGCCCGGATCCTGGCCCGCTGTCTGAACTGTGAGCAGGGGCCGACACCGACACCATGCGGCGCATGCAAATCGTGTAGGGACCTGGCGCGCGGAGGGCCCGGCTCGATCGACGTCATCGAGATCGACGCCGCTTCGCACGGCGGCGTGGACGATGCGCGCGACCTGCGTGAGCGGGCGTTCTTCGCGCCGGTCTCGTCCCGCTACAAGATCTACATCCTGGACGAGGCCCACATGGTCTCCCAGGCCGGGTTCAACGCGCTGCTTAAGGTGGTCGAGGAGCCGCCACCGCACCTTAAGTTCATCTTCGCCACCACCGAGCCGGAGAAGGTCATCGGGACCATCCGCTCGCGTACGCACCACTATCCCTTCCGCCTGGTGCCGCCGGGCGTCCTGCGCGACTACCTGGCGCTGGTATGCGAGCGCGAGTCGGTACAAGTGAATCCGGACGTGCTGCCGCTGGTGGTGCGCGCGGGCGCCGGTTCCGTGCGTGACTCGATGTCGGTGCTTGACCAGTTGCTCGCGGGTGCCGGAGAGGACGGCGTCACCTACCAGATGGCCGTCGGACTGCTCGGCTACACCGACGCGACGCTTCTGGACGAGGCGGTCTCGGCGTTCGCCGCGCGTGACGGCGCGGCCGCGTTCCAGGCTGTGGACCATGTGATCGAGGGCGGGCACGATCCGCGGCGCTTCCTGGCCGACCTGCTGGAGCGGCTGCGAGATCTGGTAATCCTCGCCGCCGTGCCGGATGCCGCGGACAAGGGCCTGATCACGGCACCGGGCGACCAGTTGGCCCGGATGCGCGAGCAGGCCGCCGCCTTCGGCCCTTCCGAGCTCTCGCGGGCGGCTGATCTGGTCAACGCCGGGTTGCTCGAGATGCGCGGGGCCACGGCGCCGCGGCTGCTGCTGGAACTTATCTGTGCGCGAGTTCTGCTACCGAGTGCGGACGATCCGGTTCGTGGCGTCGCGGCCCGGTTGGACCGGCTTGAGCGCGGGGGCGCGTTCAGTGCGGTCAGCGAGGTCTCAGCGGCTGGCACGCGGCCGAGCGGCATAAACGCTGAGCGGCAGCGGGGCGGGACTGCGGAGCCGGCGGGACCGTCGATGGCCGCGGCGACTGCGCCGCATGGCGTGCCGGCTGCGGTGGCTGCCGGAGCGGTGGATCTCGGGAATGCGGGGGCTGACGGACAGGTCTCAGCGGTCCAAGGGCAGCAGGCTGCGGAGGCGGCGGAGGGTGCCTTCACGCCGCCATGGCGGAAGAACGGCGCCAGCGGCGCGGGTGAGGCCGCACCGCAGGGAGCCGCGACCCAGAGTCCGGCATCTCAGGTTTCCGCGTCGCCGGGAGCGATGACGCAGAGTCAGACGCCGCAGTCAGGGGCGCCCGGCGGCGGGATGACCGAGTCGGCGTCGGTCCGGCAGCTTTGGCCGCAGGTACTGGAAGCAGTGGCCCGGCGCAGCAAAGTCGCCTGGGTGATGCTGCAAACCGTGCACGTGGTCGGCGTCGAGGGCAGGCTGCTGCAACTCGGCTTCAGCAATCCCGGACTGCGCGACAACTTCCACGGCTCGAACCGCGAGGAGACCCTGCGCGACGCGCTGCGCGAGCTGACCGGAATCGATTGGAAAATCGACGCGCTGGTCGACCCTTCGGCCGGCACGGGTCCGCCTGCTTCCTTGCCAAGCGCCTCGATCCCGCCACCTATGGCAGCACCGGCTTCGGCTGCCGCGGCCGCCGCGCCGTCACCCGCCGTGCCACCGAGCCATGCGGCCGGGGCCAACGCCAATCAAGCCAGGCAAGGCTCGTCCGCACCGGCCGCCGCGCCCCCTCCGTTCGCGCAGCCCGCCACCGCCCCGGAGGAGGACGAAGCGGACCCCGACGACGAGGACGTGGACGACGCCGGCCCGACCGCCCGGGATCTGTTGGTTCGCGAACTCGGCGCGACGGTGCTGGAAGAGAAATCCGACGCGGATTGAGTTCGCTGGCCGGCAGACACGGGCCGTGGTGCGGCAATCGCCGCGCGTTGACCGGTATCGCGTCAACTGTTCGTGAATCGGACGGTGCGCGCTCCCCGTCCAGTGCCCGAACCGCATAGGCTCGTTCCGTTACCGAAGACAGGCCGTCGTCTCGCTCGACAGCTTCAAGCCGACAAGGAGCCCAAGGTGTTTCCGGACGGATTCGACATGGGATCGCTCCTCCAGCAGGCGCAACAGATGCAGCAGCAGATGGAGGAGGCGCAGCGCGCGCTCGGCGAGCGTAAGGTCACCGGCTCGGCCGGCGGCGGCCTGGTCACCGCCACCGTCACCGGACTCGGCGAACTGGTCGACCTGAAGATCTCCCCGGAGGCGGCCGACCCGCAGGACACCGAGACGCTAGCCGACCTGGTCATCGCCGCGGTGCAGGCAGCCAACGAGGAGGCCGAGAAGCTGCAGAAGGACAAGCTCGGACCGCTCGGCGCGCTGGGCGGAATGGGCGGCGGCATGCCGGGCCTGGGGATTTGAGCGGCGGAGGAATGAGCAACACGAGGACGACGGACAGCGGGTCGACCGCGCGAACCGTCACACGGTTTTCGGCGGCGCGCCCCACCGGATCATGCGTAGGGCGGTGCTCGACGTGTATGAAGGCGTCGTCCAGGATCTGATCGACGAACTCGGCCGGCTGCCCAACATCGGGCCGAAGAGCGCCCAGCGCATCGCGTTCCACGTGCTTCAGGCCGATCCGGTGGACGTCAAGCGATTGGCCGAGGTACTGATCCGGGTCAAGGAGACCGTGCGCTTCTGCGAGGTCTGCGGCAATGTCGCCTCCGCCGAACGCTGCCGGATCTGCCTCGACCCGCGCCGCGACCAGAGCATCCTGTGCGTTGTCGAGGAGCCCAAGGACGTGGTCGCGATCGAGCGCACCCGCGAGTTCCGCGGCCGCTACCACGTGCTCGGCGGGGCCATCTCGCCGATCGACGGCGTCGGTCCGGACGACCTGCGCATCAGGGAACTGATGGCACGCCTCGCCGACGGCGGCGTGACCGAGCTGATCCTGGCCACCGACCCCAACCTGGAGGGCGAGGCCACCGCCACCTATCTCGCCCGCCTGGTCAAGCCGCTCACCGCTGACGGCGCGCTGCGCATCACCCGGCTCGCCTCGGGCCTGCCGGTCGGCGGCGACCTGGAATACGCCGACGAGGTCACCCTCGGCCGGGCCTTCGAAGGGAGAAGATCACTCGATGTCTGACACCACGCGCTCCGCCGCTGCGGGCACTGCCGAAGATGAGCTGGAGCTGGCCGATCAGCACCCGGCCGTGCTGGACAGCGCCGCCGAGCTGGGCGAGTTCGCCGACCAGATCTCCGATCAGATCGAGTCCTTCCTCGTGGTCGTGCGCGCAGTGGCCCGCGGCGACGCGACCGACTCCGCGGTCCCGATGCTGCTGCTCGAGGTCTCCCAGCTGCTGCTGGCCGGCGGCCGGCTCGGCGCGGTGCACGACGTGGTGCCCGAGGAGCGCTTCGAGGAGGACCCGGGACCGGACCCGGACCTCGACGAGCTGCGCGAGAAGCTGGCCGCGCTGCTCGAACCCTGCGACAGCTACCGCGAGGTCTTCGACCCGCTGGCCGCGCAGCCCGAGCTGGAGCGGCGCCGGATCTCCGACGACATCGCCACCGCGGTCTCCGACCTCGCCCACGGCCTCGCGCACTACCGCGCCGGGCGCACCCTGGAAGCGTTGTGGTGGTGGCAGTTCTCGTACCTGACCGACTGGGGACCCGCCGCCTCGGCCGCCGTGCGCGCGCTGCAGTCGATCGTGGCCCGCTCGCGTCTTCAGGAGTAAGGCGCGAGGCGGACCACGGCCGATCGCGGCCGCCGCCGGGCCGTTTCGCGAAATCCGGCGGCCCGGGCGGCCGCGCGCCGCAGATTTTGAGACGCCGTCTCGCGATGTGAAAAGCCCTAGGTGGTCGTGGCCTGCTCGCTAAACTGGGCGGCGACCATGCCAAGGCGCTGGTCACCTCCTTAAGTCCAGCCGATCCCAAGTCAGGAGCGCTAACGTGGGCCTGGTCGTGCAGAAGTACGGCGGTTCCTCCGTCGCCGACGCCGACTGCATCAAACGGGTCGCCAAGCGCATCGTCGACACCAAACGGGCCGGCAACGAAGTCGTCGTCGTGGTCTCCGCGATGGGCGACACCACCGACGAACTTATCGACCTCGCCCAGCAGGTCTCCCCGCTGCCCGAAGGCCGCGAGCTCGACATGCTGCTGACCGCGGGCGAGCGGATCTCCATGGCGCTGCTCGCCATGGCCATCGGCACTCTCGGCTTCGAGGCGCGCTCGTTCACCGGCAGCCAGGCCGGCGTGATCACCGACCGGGTGCACAACAAGGCGCGGATCATCGACGTGACCCCCGGCCGTATCCGCACCGCGCTGGACGAGGGCGCGATCGCCATCGTGGCCGGCTTCCAGGGCGTCTCGCAGGACACAAAGGACATCACCACCCTCGGCCGCGGCGGCTCCGACACCACCGCGGTGGCGCTCGCCGCCGCCCTGGACGCAGAGGTGTGCGAGATCTACACGGACGTGGACGGCGTATACACCGCCGACCCGCGACTCGTGCCCACCGCGCGCAAGAGACACAACGTGCGGTACGAGGAGATGCTCGAACTGGCCGCCAGCGGCGCGAAGATTCTGCACCTGCGCTGCGTCGAGTACGCCCGTCGGTTCGATGTACCCATCCACGTGCGCTCCTCCTTCTCCGCCCTGGAGGGCACCTGGATCCGCAACAGCCTGGAAGGGGCCGAGATGGAGCAGGCGATCATCGCCGGCGTCGCGCACGACACCAGCGAGGCGAAGGTCACCGTGGTGGGGGTCCCGGACAAGCCGGGCGAAGCCGCCCGGATCTTCCGCGCGGTAGCCGACGCGGAGATCAACATCGACATGGTGGTGCAGAACGTCTCGGCCGCGGCGACCGGCCTGACCGACATCTCCTTCACGCTGCCCAAGAACGACGGCGCCAAGGCGGTCGCGGCGCTCTCCAAGGTCAAGCCGCTGATCGGGTTCGACTCGCTGGCCTATGACGATCAGATCGCTAAGGTCTCCCTGATCGGCGCCGGGATGAAGAGCCACCCGGGAGTCACGGCGGTGTTCTTCGAGGCGCTCTCCCAGGCCGGGGTCAACGCGGAGATGATCTCCACCAGCGAGATCCGCATCTCGGTGGTCTGCCGGGCGGACAACGTAAAGCCGGCCGTGCAGGCCATTCACACCGCCTTCGACCTCGACGCCGACGGCGAGGCCGTGGTCTATGGAGGGACCGGACGATGAACAGCGCGAACGGCTCCGCAGCCAACGGCTCGGGCCGCAATCCCTACGCCGCCAACCGGCCCACCCTCGCGGTGGTCGGCGCGACCGGCGCGGTCGGCACGGTGATGCTCGACCTGCTCTCCACCCGCGAGAACGTGTGGGGCGAGATCCGGCTGATCGCCTCAGCCCGCTCGGCCGGCAAGCGGCTGACCGTGCGCGGCGAGCAGGTCGAGGTCGTGGCGCTGAGCGAGGAGGCGTTCGACGGCGTCGACGTCGCCATGTTCGACGTGCCTGACGAGGTCTCGGCCGAGTGGGGCCCGATCGTGGCGGCCAAGGGCGTGGTCGTGGTCGACAACTCCGGCGCGTTCCGGATGGACCCCGAGGTTCCGCTGGTGGTGCCCGAGGTGAACCCCGGCCAGGTGCGCAACCGGCCGAAGGGCATCATCTCGAACCCGAACTGCACCACGCTCTCCATGATCGTCGCGGTGGGTGCGCTGCACGCCGAGTTCGGCCTGACCTCGCTGATCGTGGCCTCGTATCAGGCCGCTTCCGGCGCAGGACAGGCCGGCATCGACACGCTGCGCGAACAGCTGGCCAAGGTGGGCGGCTCCGCGACGCTCGGCTCGCAGCCCGGCGACCTGCGCCGCGCGGTCGGCGACCTCGGCCCGTTCCCCGCCCCGCTGGCGCTGAACGTGGTGCCGTGGGCCGGTTCGCTTAAGGATGGCGGTTGGTCCTCGGAGGAGCTGAAGGTCCGCAACGAGTCGCGCAAGATCCTCGGACTGCCGAACCTGAAGGTCTCCGCGACCTGCGTGCGCGTCCCGGTGATCACCACACACTCGTTGGCTGTGCACGCCTCGTTCGAGCGTGACATCACCGTGGAGCAGGCCCGCGAGGCACTGCGCGACGCGCCGGGGATAGTGCTGTGCGACGATCCGGCGAACGGCGAGTTCCCGACGCCCAACGACGTGGTCGGCACCGACCCGACCTGGGTTGGCCGGATCCGCTCCAGCCTGGACGACCCGCGCGAGATCGAGCTTTTCGTGTGCGGCGACAACCTGCGCAAGGGCGCCGCGCTGAACACCGCGCAGATCGCGGAGCTGGTCGCCAAGGAGTTCAGCCGCGGCTGAACTGGCGCTGGCCTGTCGGTCGACGTCACCCGCGCGGGGGTTTTTCCGGCGGAAGCTCCCCGCGCGGCCCGTTCGGATGGGATCCTGCCCTTCGTGAAAACCCCCGGTACTCCGTCCACAGATCCACTCGGATGGGGTACAACGCTGGAGGGGGTTCGAATGTCTAACTGCTGTGACTGCCACCATGATCGACCCGAGTCTGGACATATCGGGCCGGCGCGCGAACGCCGGCCCGTGGTCAGCTCTGGTCGGCATGCCGGAAGCCACATTCACGCCGGACGTGCCCGTGTCGACCGATCCACCCGTGCCGCCGCCCGCCGCCGTTGGGGGCGCGGTGGCGACTGACGTCGATGTGACGGCCGACCTACTGACGAACACGTACCAGACCCACTACGCGTCACTGCTGCGGCTGGCCGCCCTGCTTCTCGACGATCTCGGTTCCTGCGAGGACGTCGTCCAAGAGGCGTTCATCAGGGTGCACGCGGCCCGCGGCCGGGTCAGGGAGCCGGAGAAGCTGCTGGCCTACCTGCGGCAGACCGTGGTGAACCTGTCGCGCTCGACGCTGCGCCGCCGCCTGATCGGCCTGCGGCTGCTGCCCAAGCCGATGCCGGACGCGGCGAGCGCGGAAGAGGGCGCCTACGACGTCCTTGAGCGCGACGCGCTGATCCAGGCGCTACGCGGACTGCAACGCCGGCAGCGCGAGGTGCTGGTGTTGCGCTACTACGCGGACATGACGGAGGCTCAGGTCGCCGCGGCGCTCGGCGTGTCTATCGGTTCAGTGAAGGCTTACGGCTCGCGCGGCATCGAGGCGCTGCGCGCCCGCATGGAGGAGCATCGATGAGCAAGGACGGCGTTGTCCCGCCGCAAGGTGGGCAATCACGCCGCCCGGCCGGGGGGCCTGCGAACCATTCGGGGGCCGAAAGACCCCAGGGCCCGGCGGCGCGGCGGTACGGAGCGCAGGGCCACGCGACTTCGGAGCACACTTCCGAGCTGCTTGGCCCGGACGAGCAAGGCATGACCGGTCGGGGCACGGAGCGCGACGGTGTGGGGGAGCACACCGAGCCAGGCGACCACGGCGTGGCCTGGCACGGTCCAGCCGCGACCATGGGCGATTCCCCCGACCTGGCCGCGCTTTCTGACGAGAGCGCGGCGCAGCGGGCGGCGTTGAGCGAAGGTCTGCTCTCGGCAGCCGAGCTCGATCTGGCGCAGGCGCTGCGGACCCGCATGGCCGTCGTCGGCGCGGCCGGCCCGCCGCCGGGCAGCCTCGCCCGGATCCGGCGCAAGGCGCACACCCGCCAGCGCAACCGGATGGTGCTCGCGGGCAGCGCGGGCGTACTCATGCTCGCCATGGCGGTGACCATGGCCACCGGCGACCGGTTCGACATCGTGCCCACGCTCTCCGGGGCGGTCGGCCTCGGCGGCGGCTCCGGCGCGAGCGGCCAGAACGGCGCGGGCGGCTCCTCGAACGCGGCGACCGCGGCCAACGGCGGTCACGCGGTCTGGCCGACCGGCACCGGCGGCAAAACCGGACTGGCGATCGGGCCGGTCGGGCCGGTCGTGGCCACGCCGTCCGCCGCCGCGGCCGCGAAGGTCCCGCTGTGCACGGCCGACCTGCTCAAGACGACGACCACGCTCGGCCCGATGGTGCGCGGGGTCGAGTACGCGCACGTGGACGCGATCGCGCAGAGCCCGTGCGTTGTCGTCGGGCCGCCGGTGCTCACGGTCGCCAACGAGGCAGGCACGGCCCGTTCCTCCGTGGAGATCCTCAAGGAAGATCCGACGCAGGCCGCGCTGTTGCCTGCCGTGCCGACCTGGGGCACCGCGATGGTGCTCAAGACCGGGCAGGCGTACCAGTTCCAGTTCGCCTGGGCCTCGGTGGCTTGCCCGCAGGAGGCGGTGACGCCGTCGCCGAGCCCGTCCGCGAGCCTGAATTCGATGTATTTCCTGGGTTACGCGGTCACCGGTACGACGCCGACAGGCGTGGTGTCACTCACCGCGAACTGTGGCGCGAAGGTGTACGTGACGGACATCTACGCTCCGGGAGCCTTCCCCCTGCCGAAGGCCCCCGTCCCGCCGCCCGCCACGTCCTCCTCCCCGGTCGCGCCGCCGCCGTCCAGCCCGGCGCCGCCAAGCGCCTCCGCCACGACCCCGCCGGCCGATACGACAAGCGCCGCGCCGTCTTCTTCCTCCGCCGACCCGAACCCCGGAAGCGGGGGAGGCGGCGGCGGATCGAGCGGCGGCACAGGCAGCGGCAACGCGACTTCGTCGACCGGCTAGGTCGGGTGTCGGAACCACTCCCTAGGGCCTCGCGCCGCTCCGGCCGGACTGGCCGCGGTCAGTCCAGCGGCCAGGGCCGCGCGGTGGCGCCCAGCCGGTTCCAGGTGTTGATCACGGCGATGGCCCAGATCAGCTCGGCGAGTTCCACCTCGCTGAACTGCGCCGCGGCGCGGTTGAACACCTCGTCGGTCACCGAGCCGTCGGTCAGCCGGGTCGCCGCCTCGGTCAGTTCCAGCGCGGCTCGCTCGCGGGCGGTGAAGAACGGCGTCTCCCGCCACACCGGCAGCGCGTACAGCCGCTGCTCGGTCTCGCCGCCTTTGCGTGCGTCGCGGCTGTGCATGTCCACGCAGTAGGCGCAGCCGTTGAGCTGCGAGGCGCGGGCGCGGACCAATTCCAGTAGCGGCGCTTCCAGCGAGATCTTCCGGGCCGCCGCGTCGAGCGCGTACATGGCCTTGTTGATGTGCGGGACGAGTTCGTCCACAGCCAGCCGGACCGGTGGTACAACGCGCTCGGCAACCGTCGCGCGCTGACTTCCATCCTGCGCCGTGTTTTGGGTCGAAGTGCTCTGAGCAGTGGTTTCTGTGGTCATGGGTCTACTTTATGGCCGCAGTGGACCGGTGCTAAGGTCCAATGCTGTGTCCGATTTCTGGTCCACTTTCGGGGTCGACCTTCATGTCGATCTCGATCCGGCGTCCGGTCGGCGCACCGGCCTGGAGCGTGCGCTGCGTGACGCCGTCCGCTCCGGCCGCCTCGCGCCGGGTGCGCGCCTACCGTCCACGCGAGCACTTGCCGCTGAGCTCAACCTCGCCCGCGGCACCGTCACCGCCGCCTACGACCAGCTCGTCGCGGAAGGCTACTTCGTCGCGCGTCAGGGCTCGGGGACCGAGGTCGCCGACCTCATGCAGCGTCCGCAGGAGGCGCCCGACGACGCCGTCGCCCGACCCGTTCCGGCCCACGATCTGCGCCCCGGCAGCCCGGACGTGTCGACCTTCCCCACGGCAGCCTGGCTGCGCTCGGTGCGGCGCGCGCTTAATGCAGCGCCCGACGACGTATACGGATACGGCGACGCCCGAGGACGCCTCGAACTGCGTACCGCACTCGCCGATTACCTCGGTCGAGCCCGCGGTGTGCTCGCGGATCCGGCGCAGATCGTCATCACATCGGGCTACGTCCAGGCACTCTCGCTGCTCGCGAGCATGCTGTACCGCAGCGGCGTGAGCACCATCGCGATGGAGGATCCTTACGGCCCGGCCATGTACTGGGAGGTGATCCGCCGAGCCGGGCCGCACATCGCCGCGCTGCCGGTGGATGAGCGTGGCGCGCGTACCGAACTGCTCGCCCAGCGCGCGTTGCCAGATGTCGGCGCGGTCATCGTCACACCCGCGCACCAGTACCCGACCGGCGCGACCCTCCATCCCACGCGACGCAGAACATTGATCGAGTGGGCCCGCGCGAGCGGCAGCCTGATCATCGAGGACGACTACGACGGCGAATTCCGCTTTGACCGCCAACCGGTCGGCGCGCTCCAAGGCACCGCCCCGGATCACGTCGCGTACGTCGGGACAGCCTCGAAAACCCTCGCGCCAGGCCTGCGGCTCTCCTGGGTCGTCCTTCCGCGTAGGCTCGTCGAGCCGTTCGCCGATGCCAAGCTGCATGCCGACCACGGATCCGAAGCGCTAGGCCAGCTCGCCTTCGCCGACTTGATCACCAGCCACGCATACGACCGCCATGTCCGCGGCGTGCGGCTGCGTTATCGGCATCGCAGGGATCTGCTGGTCCAGCGCCTCGATTCGCGCCCGGCGAATCCAGCCCACGGCTTCGCGCTGCACGGCATCGCGGCCGGCATGCACGCCTTGATCAGCCTGCCGGGCTCGGGCCCTGACGAAGACGAGATGCTGGCCCGCGCCGCGTCACGCAGCATCGCCGTCGGTAACCTCGGCGCCTATTGGCACGGTGACCAGCATGGCGACGGTCCACGCATGCAGGGCTTAATCGTCGGCTACGGCACGCCGACCGAGCGCAGGTACCCGGCCGCCCTTGACGCTCTTGCCCACGTGTTGGGCATAGTCTCGCAACGTGGGCGGTGACCTGGACCTTGGAGAGGTCGAAGAGCGCGTGAGCGCAGTCCTCGGCCATAAGCAGGCGGCGCAGATCGTGACCCGCTTCTTCTCCGAACTCCAGCACCGCACGGCGCGCCGGCTCGCGGACGGCACCGTGTTCCTGATCACCGGCGACATTCCGGCGATGTGGCTGCGTGACTCGGCCGCGCAGGTCATGCCACTCGTTCGGATCGGCGCAGGTCCGCACGCCGAGCAGCTCGCCATCGGAGTGTTGCGCCGGCAGTTGGACTACATCCTTCTCGACCCCTACGCCAACGCCTTCAATCCCGAGCCGAACGGAGCCGGGCACCGCAAGGACGCCGCAGAGGTCGAACGCAGCGCCTGGGTGTGGGAGCGCAAATACGAGGTCGACTCGCTGTGCTACCCCCTCCTGCTGGCGTACCGCATCTGGCGCCGCTACGGTCGCGCGGACATCTTCGACACGCGGTTCTGGCGCGCATTCGGCCGCATTCTCGATACCTGGGAGACCGAGCAGGACCACGAAACTCGGTCGGCGTACCGCTTCCGCCGCAGGCACGGGCTGCATTACAGAACCCTGAAACGTCGCGGTCTCGGTCCCGACGTGGCCGTCACGGGCATGACGTGGAGTGGATTTCGCCCGAGTGACGACCCGACGCGCTACGGCTACAACGTGCCCGGAAACCAGTTCGCCTCGGCGGTTCTCGGCCGCATCAGCGAACTCGCCGAAGCGTCTGACCCGCCCCCGCCCGCGGACCTGATCGCCCGCGCGAAGCGATTGCGATCCGGGATCGAAGCCGCAATTCACGACCATGCCCTGATTGACGATCCGATTACCGGACCGCGCTGGGCTTACGAGGTCGACGGTCGCGGCGGTGTCCTAGAAATGGACGACGCGAACATCCCGAGCCTGCTCGGGCTCCCGCTGATTGGCTACTGCCGAGCCGACGAGCCGGTTTACCTGGCGACGCGCGCCTTCGTCCTCAGTGAGCGAAACCCGTACTTCTACCGCGGCTCGGCGGCGTCCGGCGTCGGCAGTCCGCACACGCCGCGGCGTCGCATCTGGCCGATCGCCATCGCCGCCGCCGCCCTCACCAGCTCCAATGCCGCCGATCAGCGCGCCGCGATCGACACGCTGCTCGCCACGCACGCCGGTACGACGCGCATCCACGAGTCCTTTCACGTCGACCGGCCGACGTCCTGGACTCGCGCCTGGTTCTCCTGGGCCGAGGCGATGTTCTGCGAACTCGTCCTCGAGTACTGCGGATTTCGGCATGCGGACGCGGACGCGGACGCGAAACCGGACTGAGCCGCCGATGCGCCGATGCGCACTACTGACGCAGGTGCTTCGATGTCAGGGCAGGCGTGTGGACCTCACCTTGTGGAAGTCAGGCTGATCACAGCTGTTTGAGGAAGTTCACGCTGCGTTCCCAGGCCAGCGAGGCGGCTGGCGCGTCGCAGTCCGACAACGACGAATCGGTGAAGAAGTGGCCGGCGCCCCCATCGAGATGCCCGCCAGGATCGCGTCAGCGGCCGGTTCGCCGACCGCCATTCGGGCCCGGCTGGTGATCGTCTGCTCACGGTGTGCCGCGCCTACGTCAGCAGCGGCGCCGCTCAGATGTCGCTCCGGCGAAACGGTGGCACGCAACGGCCGAATCCGGGCGAGTCGCTTCGGGCTCGTGGTCTACTTCAGCGGTGATTCTGTCGGTGCAAGTGTTCATCGACCGGGAAGACGGCGAGCGCGACTTGTTCGACCCGCCGACCGATGCCGACGGCCAGGCCGGCTATGACTCGTGGCGTGACACGGTCTGGGGCTCGCGGCGCGCACAGGCGCTCGGTGCCGAAATCCTCCCTCGGCTCGCGGACGGCGATCTTTACGTCGAGCCCGCCGAAGTCGCAGAGTTCTTGCAAGAGTGCGCGCTGCTGCGTGACAACCTCGACAAACTCGTTCCCGGCATGGACGCCCTTGATCCGCACGCGGCGGGCTACCTGGTGAATGCCACCGTCGAGGTCAGGTTCGAGTCAGGCGGGGCGGCCGCGGCTTTCCGGCAGACGGTCGCGGACCGGTTGGCCAATATCGAGTCGGCCGCGCGGTACGCACTGGTCATCGGCGGCGGTATCGCGATTTCCACGTCGAATGCGCCGCTGGTTGAGGACTCGGAGCAGGCAGCTGCCGATGCGGGGGGATCAGAATCCGAATCGCCGGAGCCCGACCCCATCGCAGGCCCGCTCAATCGGGGTTGGCAGAGCGGCGGGCGCCCCGCCTCGGAATAGGAGACGGGGCGACCGCCGCGCAGACTCACCTGCGCTCCCTACGGCACTGCGCGACTTACGACACCGCGCCAGTTGGACCGGCGCAGTTACGGACCTGTGGTCAGATAGGTGACCGTGTTGCCGGAGTGCACCGAGCCGCCGGAGTTGTTGATGACGTGGCTGATCGTTCCGGTGCCGCCGAGCGAGACGGTCACCATGTCGTGGAACGACGAGCCGCTGCCCGGCACCTCGATGGCTCGGTCGGCGACCACGCCCGAGTTGGTGCTGAAGAAGCAGTACACGCCCAGTCCCCACGCCTCGTGCGAGGTAACCGAATTCGAGACCTTATACGACGGGTAGCCGTTCTCGCCGCCGGGTGTCCAACTGCTGTTGTTCGGCACGTCGTAAGGCATTTCCGACTGGTAGAAGTACGTCCGGCCGCCGTTGCCGTTCCACAAGGTCTGGTACTGCTGATAATGCTCGACCGCGAGGCCGTACATGGTCACGTTCGCGCCGTTGACCACCAAGCCGTTCGCGGCCGGGTTCGTGCCCCATCCGTACGTGTTGTCGTTGCCGTGGTCCGCGCGCCAGATCCAGTTGTCGTCGCCGATGGTGTTGGCGCTGTTGACCACGAGCGACTGGGTCGCCCGGCCGGCCACGTCCCCGCCGACCCGGAAGAACACATCCTGCAGCTCGATCGGGTCACTCGCGTGGCTGGCCGAGGAACCGGCCGGGCCGATCTGCACGAGCGACTGGCTGTTGGTGGTGCCGGCGCTGATGAGCAGGCCGGCGATGTCGATGCCGTTCACGTCCGCCGTCGTGATCGCGCTGACGCCGTTGTCCGGCATCAGCGTGGCCAGGCCGAGACCGAGCACTACCGTGTCAGGGCGGGTGATGTTGAGCGGCGCGGACAGGTGGTACACGCCTGGGGTGAACAGCAGATTCAGGCCCGAGGCGAGTGCGTTGTTGATCGTCGTGGCGGTGTCGCCGGACTTGACGACGTAGAACTGCGAGATCGGCAGCGAGGTGCCCGCCGTCGAGCCGCTGGTCCAGTCCGGACCCACTGCGTTGGTGCGAAGCCCGGGCACCATCACGTTGTAGAGCCCTGACGAGTCGACGTACAGGTATGGCTTCTCACGCATCGTCGGGGAGGAGGCGACGTTCGTGTATGTCGGGAAGGACTGCCCCGGCGCGCCGTTGTCACCGACGAACACCATGTTCCAGTTCGAGCCCGCCCAGCTGCCCATCGACGTGTCCTGCGTCAGGTATTGCTGCTGCGTGCCCGAGTTGATCTGCCCGGAGATGCGGGAGTCGCCGATGTAGCCGCCGGAGGACCAGTTGCTGCTGTTGTTGCCCGAGGTGTAGTCATCGAGCGTCATGTTGCCGTGCACGTCGACCCGGCGGAACGGGTCGGCCTGCGAGACGGCCCACTCCAGCGTGCCGGAACTCGGCGTGTCGGACAGGTTTTCCACATCGCGCCAGAAGTTCTGCGTCGCGTTGCCGCCGGACCAGGCCGCGTCGACGTGCACGCCGCCGCCGGTCAGCGAGACGTTGTCCGGCGAGGCGCCGAGGCCCGCGACCTGCGTGTAGAAGCCGACCGGGACGTCGACGTTGTAGCTGCCCGGCATGAACAACATCGCGTAGCGGTTCGTGCCGAACTGATTGCTCTGCTGCGCGGCGTAGATCGAGTTGACGGTCGACTGGATCGACGACGAGGACATCGACGGGGTGAAGATCTTCACGTTCGGGCCCAGATCCGGGTTGCCCGGGTTCGGGCTTCCGGTCGGGCTTGCCGTCGGGCTCGGCGAACCGGTCGAGCCGCCGACCACGTTCAGCGCGAAGGACTGCGCGCCTGTGCCGTTGCAGGTGTATTGCTGCAATTGAACGCCGTCGGCCGTCGACGCGGCCGGCGTGTCAAGGCACAGGCCGCTGTAGTGGTTTACGAAGTGATAGTCGCCGCTGCCTTCCTGTACCGGCTGCCATTCCTGGCTGCTCCAGCCGCCGTCCGACCACAGGTGAATCAGCGCGCCGTTCGACGTCGAGGGGCCGGCCACGTCGATCGCCGGCTGGGCGCCGTTGGAGTTGACGATCACGTAATAGCCCGAGTCCGCGGCCGTCCGCAGCTGCCACTGCTGCGCACCCGTGCCGTTGCACGTGTACTGCTGAACCGCCGTGCCGTTCGCGGTGGCCGCCGCCGCGGCGTCGACACACTTGCCGCTGTTGGCATTCACGACGTTGTACCAGGCGCTGGTCGATACGGCCGCGCTCGCGCTGAGCATGCTGACCGTGGTGATTCCGGCGGCGACGATTGTCGCCGCCGTGCCTATAGCGACGACGCGGCGCACGTCGCGCGGTCGTCGGATGAGGTGTTTCAAAGCATCCTCCTCAGAGGAGTGGGCAGTCGCGTTCTTGAAGAAACACTGTCTGAAACAAGTGCCTTGCGACGCTGGCCGCAATCCTCAGCGCTGCGTGCCGACAGGCGGCTTTTGCAGGGCGGATAGCTGTGAAACGTGGCCTGCAACAGGCGTTGCGGGAAGGAAAGCAGGATGCTTTACCAGTGTCAAGCCGACTGCCCACGCGGACAGCGTTCCCGCACGTCACCGCATCGCCTATGCTCTGACTGTGACAATCGCGGGTGTTGCAGATGATTGAACCCGGCGCAGACCCCAGCGCGGGCCGCGCCAGCGTCCGGGCACTCGCTGCACACCTCGGGCTTTCGCCCGCCACGGTCTCGCGCGCGCTCAATGGGCACGCGTACGTATCCGAGACGACCCGTCGCAGGGTGCAGGACGCCGTCGAGCAGCTGAGCGGCGGCCGAGCTCCGCGGCCGCGTCCGCGCCCCCGTGCTCAGGGCATGGTCTTCGTGCGCTGCCCTTACGAGCTGACCGACTACTTCGGGCCGATCGTGTCCTCGATCGCTGAGACACTGCGCCTGCACGGCCGCGAAATGCTGCTGGACGCAGGCGGCGCCGGCTACCACGACACGGTGCTGCGCCGCCTGCCCTCACGGCGAGACGTCGCCGCAGCCGTGCTGATCCTGCCGCCCGAAAGCGTGACCGAGCTAGAGGCATTGCGCGCGTCGAATACGCCGTTCATCGTGATCGATCCGCGGGTGCGTGTACCGAAGGACATGCTGGCGGTCTCCGCTGCCAACTTCGCCGGCGCACGCGACGCGACCGAGCACCTCACCGCGCTCGGCCACCGGCGCATCGGCGTCATCTCGGTCGCCCCCGCCCTCGCCGCGGGAGAGGCTCGCATGGCCGGCCATGCCTCCGCGCTCGCACAGGTCGGCGAGCTCGTCGATCCTGGGCTGATCCGGTCGGGCGAACCGGTGACGGCGACCGGGGAAAAGCTCGGCGGTGAACTGCTCGATCTTCCGCGGCGGCCCACCGCGATCATCTGCTTTAACGACAAGGTCGCCGTGGGCGTGCTGCAAGCTGCGGCGGATCGGAATCTGAGCGTGCCCGGTGACGTGTCGGTCATCGGCTTCGACGACATCGACGTCAGTCGCTCCACGACACCGAAGCTCACCACGGTCCGCCAGCCGTTGCAGGAAATGGGGCGGATGGCAGTCACGGCGCTGATGCGCGTGCTCGACGGTCATCAGGCCGAGGCTCTGCACATCGAGCTGGCCACCGAGCTCGTCGTCCGCTCAAGCACGGGTCCCGCGCCGACTCGCTAGCCGAGCCGCGCGACGTGACGCCGTGGCGCGGCGGCACCGGAGTGCTCGCCGCGCCACCTGCGCTGTTCTCTTCGATCCCGGATAGCTGGCTAACTCGTACTACACGACACGCTTGGCCAGGTCCATTGGCCGTTCGGCGAGATCGTCACACCGAAGTTGTTGCCGCTGCCGTTGGGTTTGGCGACCATCACGTACTGGCTCGGCCAGGTGGCGCTGACATTCCAGGTGTTGTAGACCACCGCGGGCGCCACGAGGTTCATCGTCACAGTCCAGGTGTTGGAGCCGGAGACCGAGACGTTGAGGTTGTACCAGTTGCTTCCCTGCGAGCCGGCCGAGAGAGTCGCGGTGCAGCCACCGCTGCCGCCACCTCCTCCACCCCCGCCGCCGCCACCGCCGCCACCGGAGCTACCCTGGCTCACCGTGATGTTGGAGGTGCCGCTGCCACCGCCCCAGGCCTCGGTCGCGAGGATCTGGTAGTTCAGCGAGCCCAGGTTCATCCCGTGGCTGGCCCAGGCGTTGAAGAAGTTCTGCGTGGTGATGGTGCCGCTGCTGGTCGGCGAGGTACGGATCGCCAGGTACTGCTCGAAGGTGCAGTTGTTGCCCTGGATGCAGGGCTGGTTGACCTGCTGGTGCTCGTAGATGTTGTACGTGCCGCCGTCACTGGTCATCTGCCCCATGTACGTGCCGGCCGTGTTCGGAGAGCCGCTGTAG
>NZ_DATNGK010000318.1:0-16251 GCF_035605935.1 Actinocrinis sp.
CCCTGTGTCTATTTTCTGGGGTTTAGGGGTTGTATGGCGGGTGTTTTCGATGTTTCACCCGTTTGCGCGTGGTGGAATGAAAAACCTGTGCACGCGTGTCCCGCGTTACCCTCATCCGCCGTCGGCGAAGCTATCGCGAGACTCCCAGCGCGCAAGGGCGTCTGTGGCCCAGAGCCGTTGTGAACGAGACTCGCCGCTGCACTCAAGCCGCGTCGCGGAGATGTCATCGCGGGGGTTTATTGGGGGAAAAGCGCGATGGCGGGCGGCGGTTGGCAGGGTTGTCGCAGAACAAGGGCGCTTGTCCGGTTCAACTGGACAAGCGCCCTCGTTTGGATCTGCGGCGTGCGTTAGATGAGCTCGGCCTCGAGGGTGATCGGGACGGCCTTGAGCGCCTGGGAAACCGGGCAGCCCTCCTTGGCCTTCGCGGCGAAGTCGGCGAACTCATCGGCGGTGATGCCGGGGACAGAGGCGCGCACGCTCAGGCGGATGGCGGTGATGCCGGTGCCGGGCTGGAAGTCCACCTCGGCGGCCGTGTCCACCGTGGCCGGCGGGTTGCCCGCCTGGGCCAGCGCGTGCGAGAGAGCCATCGAGAAGCAGGTGGAGTGGGCCGCCGCGATCAGCTCCTCCGGGGAGGTGACCCCGTTCGGCTCCGCCGAGCGCGCCGCCCAGGTGACCGGGTAGCTGCCAAGACTGGACGAGTTAAACGAGACCTCGCCCTTACCCTCCAGCAGGCTGCCTTCCCAATGCGCCGCGGCCTTGCGAGTCGTTGCCACAGTTCCACTCCGATCCGATCGAACGATCTGAGTAATCGTCACGACGTTTGGACGAGCCCTTATGGCTCAGTCGCCATCCTAAGTGGAGTTGTCAGGACGTCTTGTGCAGGACGTAGATGCCGAAGCCGTCCTGGTAGATCACCTTGTATGTCGCGCCGGGGTGCCGCTGCTGCTCGAAGCCGGGAACGTCGGTGATCGGCGGGCTGAATCCGGAGACCACCTGGTCGAAAACGACGTACTCGGGCGCGGTCGGGCTGGCCGCGTTGCCCACCCAGAAAGTGTCGTCGCGCGCCGAGAGCGGGGCCAGCATGTTGATCGTGGTCTCGACCGTGACGTTGTCCGGGACCAGCGACATCGCGTGGCTGAGGGCTTCTGTGCGCGGGTCGAAGGTGAACGTATTGGGGTCGAAAAGCTGGTTGTAGGGGAATTGCTGCACAAGGGCGAGCGAAACGGCGAGCATGGCGACCGCGCCGTGGGCGGACATCGCCGTGCTCACCCGCCGCGCTCCGCGGCGAAGCGTGCCAGCGACGTCCGGCAGCGGACCTGCGGTGCGGGCACGCGCGATGCCGTCGGCCGCCGCGACGAACAGGATCGGCATCAGGATCGCGTTGTAGTGCCAGGTGGTGCCCCAGAACGTCGCGTTGGTCGTTATGAACCGCGAGCCCAGGTTCGGCACCGCGAGCAGCACCAGCGGCGAGCGCAGCGCGACGAACGCGGTGATGGCGAGAAGGAGGAAGATCAGCTCCAGCTTGCCGCCGGCGTTCTGCATGCTCTGGCCGACCAAGCAGGTGATCGGCTTCGCGCCGCCGGGCTGGGTCGGGTCCGCGCAGCCGCCCTTGTTCCAGTATTCGTACTGATGGGTGGGGTTGAGCGACGGGATGATCCAGTAGATGGCCAGCAGCGACCCGGCGGTTCCGGCGGCAGAGACCACCGCGCCGAGCAGCGTGCGGCCGTAGAGGATCAGGGCGATGCCGATCGGCAGGACGACCGTTATCCCCAGGTCTTCCTTGCACAGGATGAGGGGCAGCGCCCAGAGCGCGGCGGCGGTGTACTTGCCGCGCAACATGGCGCACAACGAGAACGCGATCAGTGGGACGGCGAACGCGATCTCGTGGAAGTCCGCGTCGATCGCCTCGGCCAACCCGAACGACAGCCCGTACGCGGCACCGAGCGCGTACCCAGACCCTGTGCCGATCCGCTCGACACCGAAGCGCACGATCGGGACAGCCGCCACGGCGAACAGGAACGCCTGCGCGACGAGCAGCGTGACCGGCGTGGGGAAGATCAGGAAGATCGGGCCGAGCAATCCTATGATCGGGCTGAAGTGCTCGCCGAGGATCTCGTAACCGGGCGAGCGCGCGTCGTCGATCGGTGCATGGAAGTGCGCGTACTGCTTGATCTCCTCGGTGAACAGGCCGAGGTCCCACGACGTCGGGGCGAAGCGGTAGTAGCGCGCCAGCGAGATCAGCAGGTAGACCGTCATCAGCCCGGCGACCAGCAGCCACGGACCGTAGGTCTGCAGCGACCAGCGGGGGAAGCGGCGGGGAGAGGCGGGCGGGGCTGTCTCGTTGCGCTGACCCGGGACTGTCTCCGGACGCGTCTCGGTCAGCGTCGGGCCAGAATCCGATGCGGCGGTTTCCGGGCTCTCGGGAGCTTCATCCGCATTGGTAAAGGCCATGGGGCGTAGGGTATCGACCGATTCGTGCCATGGCCAAGAGTCGACACCCGACACGTGCGGGGGACCGAGAATGGGCGCTGTGGAGATCGATGACTTTACGGCGCTGCTCGAGCCGACCGGGCAGCAGTTGCTAGCGGAGTTGAGCGGCGGCGTCTACGTCGAAACGGCGGCGTTATCGCTGGCGTCAAAGCTGCGTGATCGATACCCGGCGGCGTTGGTCGCGACGGCGTTGACGCAGGCCCGGTTGCGTTCGCATGCCGAGGCGAAGTTCGGTTCGGCCGCCGCGACCATGTACTTCACCGCTCACGGACTTGAGCAGGCCACGCGGCGGTCCGTCGCCGAGTGGCGGGCGCGGCGATACGCGGCGGCGGGCGTGCGGCGGGTCGCGGATCTGTGCTGCGGGATCGGCGGCGACGCGCTCGCGTTCGCCGCGGCCGGGATCGACGTGCTGGCGGTGGACCGAGATCCAGTCACGTGCGCGGTGGCCGCGGCCAACGTGCGGGCCGCCGGGCTCGGTGATCGGATCGAGATGCAGTGCGCTGATGTCACGAAAGTTGCACTGGAAGGGTGCGACGCCGCTTTCCTCGATCCGGCGCGGCGGGGCGATCGGGGACGCATCTTCGACCCGGCCGCGTACTCGCCGCCGTGGGGGTTCGCGCTGGAGCTGGCCGAGCGGGTCGGGGAGCTGGGAGTGAAGGTCGCACCGGGGATTCCGCACGAGCTGGTGCCGGACGGGGCCGAGGCTGAGTGGGTGTCGGAGCGCGGAGAGGTGAAGGAGGCGGGGATTTATTTTGGGAGATTGGCGGGGGAGCGGCGGCGGGCGACGTTATTGCCGGGGCCGTGGAGCCTGGCGGCCCGGGGAGTGGGGGACCCGGAGCCAGCGGCGGTGGGACGGTACCTGTACGAGCCCGATGGTGCGGTGATCCGGGCTCGGTTGATCGGTGAGTTGGCGCAGGATCTGGGCGCGCGGACGATTGACGCAACGATTGCTTATCTGAGTAGTGATCGGCTTGTGTCGACGCCGTTTGCGTCGGCGTATGAGATCACTGACGTGCTGCCGTTCCACGTGAAGCAGTTACGTGCCGAAGTGGCTCGGCGCGGGATCGGCGTGCTCACGGTGAAGAAGCGTGGCGCGGACGTGGATCCTGCGGTATTGCGCAGGCAGCTTCGCCCCTCGGGGCCGAACTCGGCGGTGCTGATCGTCACGCGCGTCCTCGGCGCGCATATCGCCTTGCTCGCGCAACCTGCGCACCCATCGGGCTGACCGCGGTCTTCGTCGATGGCGTGAGGAAAGAGAAGTGCACCTGCGCGCCGCCGAGGGGTGAGCGGTCGATGTTGAGCGAGCCGCCGGTGCGCTCGGCCAGTTTGCGCACGATGTCGAGGCCGAGGCCGGTCGAGCCGACGCGCCCCGAACCCTCGCCACGGCGCACCTTGCGGGCCGCGTCGTCGAGGCCTGGCCCGGCGTCGTCGACGAGGATCGCCACCGAGCCGTTGCCCTGATGCACGGTGACTTGGAACGCGGTGCCCTCGGGAGTGTGCCGGAACACGTTGCCGAGTACTGCATCGAGGGCGGCAGCCAACTCGGGGCCCGCGACGGGTACGTGCACCGGTCCGGACGCGCCGACCACGTGCCACGGCCGCTCCTGATCCTCGGCGAGCGCCGACCAGAACTCCATCCGCTCGGCGACCACGGTGGTCACGTCACAGGACCCTGACGTAGCGGTTCCGCCGCGCGCCGCGCGGATGATCTGGTCGACCTCCTGCTCGAGCTTGGCGACCGCCTCGCGCGTGGACGCCGCGTTCGGCACGTTGCCGAGCGCCTGGGCGTTGAGCCGCAACGCGGTCAGCGGCGTGCGCAGCCGGTGCGAGAGATCCGCGACGAGTTCACGCTCGGCGGCGAGCAGGTGCACGACGCGGTCGGCCATGGTGTTGAAGGCGTCGCCGGCCTCGCGCAACTCGTTCGGCCCGTCGGCGGTGACACGGACCGTCGTGTCGCCGTCGCCGAGCTTGCGCGACGCGTCGGCGAGATGTCGGGCCGCGCCGACGACCCGCGTGGCGAGGCGGTCGGCGACGAGCGTGGAACCGGCGACCAGCACGACCGCGACGGCACTGAGGATCAGCCAGCCGCGCACGACGCCGTTGTGGATCCTCCCGGCGTCGATGAAGACCTCGATCAGCGTGAGCTGACCGCCGTTGACGACTTCCGGCTGCACCAGCACCGAGCCGCCAGGCACCGCGAGGGTCCCGGCGCGGCCCTGCGCCGAGACTTCGCTCAGCTGCGCCGGGCTGGCGTGGCTGGTGCCGAGTACTACACCGCCCGGCAGCCGCAGCGCGATGTCCTGCGCACCGGACATGGTCTCCAGCGCGCCCTGCAACTGCGTGCGGTCCATGGTGACGGCCAGCAGCGGCTCGATCGCGGCGATCCGCGCCTGGGCGTCAGCGAACGCGCGCTGCGCCGCGATGTGGTCGATCGCGAAGCCGAGCGGGATCAGGAAGGCGAGGGCGACCATGCTGGTGACCGCGAGGGCCACCCTCGCCAGCGCCCATCTCATCGCGGCGGTTCGGTCAGCCGGACGCCCACGCCGCGCACCGTGTGCAGGTAGCGCGGGGCGCTGGCTCGCTCGCCCAACTTGCGCCGCAGCCAGGACAGGTGGACGTCAATGGTCTGGTCGTCGCCGTACGGCAGCTGCCAGACCTCGGTCAGCAGCTCGCGCCGGGTGACCACCTCGCCGGGCCGGGCGGCCAGATACGCGAGCAGGTCGAATTCGCGGCGGCTGAGGTCCAGCGGCTGGCCGTCGAGCCGCGCCTCGCGCCGCCGCGGATCGACTTCGAGGCCGCCGATGCGCAGCGCGGAGGGGACCTGGCCGGAGCCGGTCCGGCGCAGCAGCGCGGCGATGCGCGCGGCGAGATGACCGCCGGAGAACGGTTTGACCAGATAGTCGTCCGCGCCGGCGTTCAACAACCGGATGATTTCGGCCTCGTCGTCGCGGGCCGTCGCGATAATCACCGGAACCTTGGTGATTGCGCGTAGCATCTTCAGCGTCTCGGAGCCGTCCAGGTCCGGCAGCCCGAGATCGAGCACGATGATGTCACCCGGATCGCGGCTTGCCTCGCGCAGTGCCGCGAGCGCGGTCCCGGCGCTGCGCACCGCGTGCCCGAATGCGGTGAGCTGATGGATGACCGCAGACCGGACGTCTGGATCGTCTTCGACCAGGAGCACGTTCGCCATAGCGTGGCACCGTAATCCATGGCCGGTGGAGAGGGAACCAGTGGGCCTGATGGCTTCGGGCGACAGACGGCGGGCACCGCTCGCCGTCGCGGCGTGGGCCGGGGCCACCGCGGTGGCTTCCGCCGTGGCCTGGCTCGGTGTCGACTCGGTGCTCATCCCGGCGGCCGTGACCCCGCCCACCGTGCTCGCGGCGGGCGCGAGGAGCGCGGCGCCGATGCCGTCACCGCCGGCCGGGCTCGGATCGGGCAGCACGCACGTGCCTGTGGGCACCTCGCCGACGCCGGGGCAGCACGGCACGTCACGGGCGGCCTCTTCGCCCTCGGCGTCCGCCTCCCCGACGCCCTCGCCGAGCAGTTCGCTGTCGCGGTACGAGACCGCCGGCGGCGTCGTGGTGCTGGCGATCTCGGCGCACCACGTCACGCTGGTGTCGGCCACCCCGGCGACCGGATATTCGGTGATGACCTGGGGCGCCGCCGGCTGGCTGCGCGTCGACTTCAGCCAGGCGTCGACTACGTATTCGGTGTTCGCCACGTGGAACGGGTACACCCCCCAGGTCCAGGTCGTCGGCCCGAGCCCGAGTTCGTAGCGGCTCGTTCGGTAGGCCAATCTCATCACCGTCCGCGCTCGCTCCGAACCCCGGTGACCCGCCGCGCCGCCGCCCTGAATCCGTCTTAGGGCGAGCTTAATGATCGAGGGCTGTCAGGCGGCGGCCAGTTCAATACGGTGAGGTCCGCACCTCGACCCCACCGGAAGGACCAGTTCATGGGCAGCCATGCCGTGCAGGAGGACGGGCGCTCGCCGCGCTCTTCGCGTTCACTGCGTTCGAAGCGGCGGGTCAAGCTCGCTGCGGCGGGGACGGGTGTGACCGTGCTGGCCGTGGGCGCCGGCTTCGTGGCCGCGACCGGAGCGAACGCGGCGGCTCCGGCGGTGAGCTTCGCCGAGACCAGTTCCTGGGACGGCGGCTACATCGGCCAGTACACGATCACGAACAGCACCTCCTCCGCGCTGTCCACCTGGAAGGTCGGCTTCGCGTTGCCGGCCGGGTCGAGCGTGACCAGCCTGTGGAACGGTACGGAGGCGGCCTCAGGGAGCAGTTACACGGTCACGCCGGCGAGCTGGAACTCGAACGTCCCGGCGGGCGCCAGCATCAGCTTCGGCTTCGAGGTCTCCGGCAGCGGGCAGCCGAGCGGTTGCACGATCAACGGCGCGGCGTGCGTCGGCGGCTCGACGCCGAGCAGCGGCAAGCCGACGGTCCCGGCGTCGCCCACGCCATCTAAGCCCGCACCGCCTAGCCCGTCCGCATCGCAGACCCCTGCGCCGCCGCCGTCCGGCGCGTTCGGGAAGTTCGCTCCCTACGCCGACCTGTCGCTTTACCCGCTGTACAACCTGTCGGCCAGCGCGGCCGCCGAAGGCACCAAGTTCTTCAACCTGGCGTTCATCACCACCAACGGCGCTTGCAACCCGGAATGGGGCGGCGTTACCGCACTGACCGATGCATCGATTAGCTCTGATATATCTGCGCTGCGCAGCGCAGGCGGGGACGTGCGCGTGTCCTTCGGTGGCGCGTCAGGGACCGAACTCGCTCAGTCCTGCACCTCGGCCTCGTCACTGGCGGCGGCCTACCAGAAGGTGATCAGCGCTTACTCGCTTAAGTACATCGACTTCGACGTCGAGGGCGCCGCTGTCGCCGACACCGCGTCGATCAGCCTGCGCAACCAGGCGATCGCGACCCTGGAGGCGAACAACCCGGGGCTTAAGGTCTCGTACACGCTCCCGGTGCTGCCCTCCGGCTTGACCAGCCAGGGCGTCGCGGTGCTCAGCTCGGCCAAGGCCGGCGGCGTGAACCTGGACGCGGTCAACATCATGGCGATGGACTTCGGCGCCTCGTTCACCGGGGACATGGCCACCCTGGCCGAGCAGGCCGCGACCGCCACGGCGGGTCAGATCCAGTCGGTGTGGACCTCACTCTCGGCGTCGCAGGCCCTTGCGAAGGTGGCCGTCACGCCGATGATCGGCGTCAACGACGTCAGCTCGGAAAACTTCTCGGTCGCCGACGCCTCCGCCCTGGCCGGCTGGGCCAAGAGCAAGAACCTGGCCTGGCTCTCGTTCTGGTCGGCCACCCGCGACAAGCAGTGTGCGGGCGGCGCGGCCTCCTTCGCCAGCGCGACCTGCTCCTCGGTGGTCCAGTCGGCCGGGGCTTTCGGGCAGGCGATGAGCACGTATTAGTGGGCGCTGACTGAGCCGGCGCCGGCGGCGGACCCGGGCCGCTGCCGGTTCTGGGGGACACGGGGAGCACGGGGTGGCGCGGCGGTGCGCGATCTGCTGTCAGATCGCGCACCGCCGCCGTCGTGTCAGAACACTGTCAGTTCGAACAGCCAGTGCTCAGTCCCGGTATAGGCACAACCTCCTGGCCCTTTCGCAAAGTGCTTCCCGGCGCAGCCTCTGCAAGTAGTCCCCCTCGACGGACAGCAATTGCTCACAGGCGACCACGATGTCTCCGGGCGGTATGCGCTGCCCGCGTTCGTAATCGCCGAGGTTGCTGTGTGCTGACAGGCCGATCAGGCGGGCTAGCTGCCGTTGCGAAATGCCCAGTTCAAGGCGTCGCAGCCGCAGCGCCGTGCCCAGCCGATACGCCGCGGATCTCTCCCTGGCGGTGGAGTTATCGGCTTGCGTGGAGCCCATTCCCGGCACCTCCTCGAGGGCGACAGTCGGTGTTGGCGTCACGAGTCACGCAACTGAATTTAGGAGAACGCTGACAGTGCACTGAAGAGCGCGAGCGGCGCATATATCGAGGTCCGCTCGCCCGGCGTACCGGTGCGAAATGTCGCGCCATGCCTCTGGTCTGCGCGGAAACGCGAAAGTCAGGAGGCGCCGTGGCGCGGCGCCATGGGGCTCAGATTCCCTCGATAGGGGGGCGCATTCGACCACTGAGTTTCATTTTGTGAGTGCCCCCGGGGGTGGCGAAGCCGTGCGGATGGTCGGCGAGCGGTCGGAGCTTGGACGGCGTTTGGTCGGGAGCGGCGCGAATCGCGGAAGGGCGGTGCTCCACTTCAAATGTGCGGCCCGCCGGGCACGCACCGGATCCAGCACCGGAACCTTTGGGAGGGTTTGCCCCGCGATGGACGCCCGCTACGAACCGTTCTGCTTCGCCGATCCGGTGTTCTACGACGCGCCCGAGCGGTGGCAGCGCACCGTCGCCGACTTCGCGGCGGCCGGCCAGCCGGTGCCGACCGGATGGCGGCGCGAGGACCGCGACCTTTGGGCGGTCTATCAGCTCGAGGACGTGCGGCTTCCCTTGCAGGGCTGGAAAATTCACGTTTCCGCGACGCCGCAGAACGCCGAGCAGGTGCTGGAGAAAGTGTGCGGATACTGCTTCGACCGGCGCATCGCATTCAAGTTCCTGCGCGGGCCGGCGGCGCTGCTGATGCAGAACAGCAAATACGCGCCGCGTGGTGCCAGTGGGAAACTTCTTACTCTATACCCGTTGGACGAAGTCGAGTTGGAGCGCACGCTCACCGAACTCGACGCAATCGTCGGCGGCGAGCCGGGGCCGTATGTGCTCAGTGATCTGCGATGGAATGCCGGGCCGCTGTACACCCGGTTCGGCGCTTTCGCAGAGTTCTACCACGTGGGTACGGACGGCTCCCGGGAACTGGCGCTGCGCCGCCCTGACGGCAGCATGGAAAGCGACCGGCGCGGACCGGTGTTCTGCGTGCCCGACTGGGTGAAGCCGCCGGCCTGCCTGGAGCCCCAGCTGGCGGCGCGCGATGCCCAGCGCTTCGATCTGCCCTACCAGATCGAGTCGGTGCTGCACTTCTCCAACGGTGGCGGTATCTATCTCGGCCGGCCGAACGATCCGCAGGTAGCCGGGGGCGGGAAGGTGGTGCTCAAGGAGGGCCGGCCGCATTCGGGCCTCGATCAGGGCGGCGTCGACGCGATCGCCCGGCTGCGTCACGAGCACCAGATCCTGGACCGGTTGCGCGGCCTCGAGTGCGTGCCCGAGGTGGTCGAATATGCCACCGCGTGGGAGCACCATTTCCTCGTCGAGACCTTTGTCGAAGGGGAAACGCTCAACGCCGCCTTCGTGCGGGAGTACCCGCTCGTGCATCCGAGCCAGAGCCCTGAGAAGATCGCCGAATACGCGAGCTGGGCGGTGCGGATCGCCGGCCAGGTGCAGCAGGCCCTGGAAGCCGTGCACCGGCGCGGCATCGTCTTCGGTGACCTGCATCCGAACAACGTGATGCTGCGGCCGGATGGCGGCGTGGTCTTCCTCGACTTCGAACTCGCCTCGCCGGCGGATGACTACACGCCGCCACGCCTCGGCGCCGGAGGCTTTGCCGCGCCGCGTAGCCTGCGCGGCTTCGATGTGGACCGGTATGCCTTGGCCAGCCTGAGGATCTGGCTGCTCATGCCGCTGGTCGCGATGATGCATCTGGACCGGGAGAAGGCCGGGCAGCTCATGGATGCGGCCCTCGCGCTGTTTCCGTTGCCGGAGAACTATTTCGACACCCGGTATTTCACCGCTGAGACGTTCGAGTCGGTCAGTTCCGCCGCGGCAGATTTCGATGGGGCAGAGTCCGGCGGCGCGCGAGTTCACCCGGCGACGCTGCTCAACCCGGCCGGATCGCATGATTGGCCCGCGCTGCGCGCCTCGCTCAGCGCCGGGATCGCCGCCACTGCGACGCCTGACCGCGCCGATCGGCTGTTCCCCGGCGACATCGAGCAGTTCCGCCACGGCGGCCACGGCCACAGCCTGGCCTATGGCGCGGCCGGCGTCCTGTACGCGCTGCACGTCAGCGGCACACGGGTCGACCCGGAGCAGGTCGACTGGCTGGTGGACGCGAGCTGGCGCGATTCGGTGAAGCCCGGCGCGCTCACCGGAACGCACGGTACGGCGTACGCCCTCGACGTCCTCGGGCGGCAGGAAGAGGCCTTGCAGCTGCTGGATCGGCTCGCGGACGCGAAGCTGACCAGCGCCGGGATCGAAGACGGACTGCTGGATCTGGCCGAGGGGCTGGCCGGAATCGGGTTGGTGGACCTACATTTCGCGGGGTCCACCCGCGAGAGCGCATGGCGTGACTCGGCGTTGCGCGCGGCCGATCGGCTCGCCGAGCAACTGGCCGCACGCGGCCCGCGGCAGGCCGAGCGGATGGGTGAGGCGCGCGAAGGACTGGCGCACGGCGCTTCCGGCGCGGCTCTGCTCGCGGTGCGCCTCTACGAGGAGACCGGCGATACCGGTCTGCTCGACCTCGCCGAAACCGCGCTGCGCCGCGACCTCGACGCCTGCCAGAACATGGCGGACGGCACGGTCCAGGTGACCGACGGAGACAGGGTGCTGCCTTATCTCGAGATCGGCAGCACCGGGATCGGGATCGTGTTGCGCGACTACCTCGCGCACCGGTCCGACTCGCCGCTCGCCGCGATCGAGCGCGGCATCGCAAAGGCCTGCGACGTCGACTTCGTGATCCAGCCCGGGCTTTTCAACGGACGCGCCGGACTCATCGCGTACCTGACGCGACTGCGCGACGCGAACGTCGATCTCGGCGACCTGGACGTCGGCGCGGTGCTCGACCGCCAGATCCGCCGCCTGACCTGGCACGCGGTGTCCTACCACGGAAACCTCGCCTTCCCCGGTGACCAGCTCCTGCGGCTCTCGACGGACCTCGCCTCGGGCAGCGCAGGCGTCCTGCTGGCGCTCGGCGCGGCGCTGGGAAGGAGCCCAGGACTGCCGTTCGGCGCCGGCGTGGATACAGGCACGCCTTAGTGCCCACAAAGACTCCCGGCCACCCGGCCGTGAGATGGCAAGAGATTGATTCCCAACCGAAAAGGAGAAGATCATGGCGATCCTCGACCTGCAGGGTCTGGAAGCTCCGGCCGAGCGCGGTGGCCACGGCGGCGGCGGCGCCTCGACGCTGAGCCTGCTCAGCTGCGTTAGCACCGCGAGCGTCGTTCTCTGCGTCTGACGGCCGAACAGGCCTGAGAGATCCGCGCACAGCTCATAGCGGATCTCGCACTCGGTCCGGCGTTCCCCGCGCGCACCAGCGCGGGGAACGCCCGGTCGCGTCCGGAAGGGGAGTCGATGACGATAGGCGGGAGCGCGGCGAACCCGGACCTCGCCCTAGGGCGTGTTTTGGAACTAGCGTCGGATAAGGCCGCGGCGTCTGGCGCGTGCGATCGCAAGGCGGAGGGGCGTCCTCATACCGGGTCGTCTGTGGGCGCGCCTCCAACGCAGCGAGCGTGCGTGGCAGGCGTCGTAGCCCCGGCGATAGTTCCAAAGCACGCCCAAGCTCGGCGGCGGGCCGATCGCCTGCTGCTGGATGTCGCACGCCGGCATTCCGGCTGGACGGCCGTGACCGCTGTCTCGACCCTCGCCGCATCAGCCCTCGTAGTCCTGCTTCCGGATGCCCTGGCCCGAGCGGTCGACGCTGTGACGTCGAACCCAGCGACTTCGAATCCGGCCGCGCCGACGGCCCCCGCCGTGCTGCGATTCGGCGTCCTTCTCGCCCTGCTGACCGTCGCGGACCTCGTATCCGAGTTCGGTCAGCCGTACTGCGGCGCCGCCGCCACCGCATCGCTGCGCCGCCGCTTGGTGGATCGGCTGCTCGACGCGGGCCCCGCCGCCACGCGGCGATTCGCTCCCGGCGACCTCGTTGGCCGCCTCGTCGGAGCCGCACCGGACGCGGCCAACGCCCCGATCGCCATCGTCAACGCGATCGCCGATCTCGTCATGGCGGCGGGCGGCATCCTCGCACTCGGGCTGATCGATTGGCGACTGGTGTCGGCCTTCGCCGTGACCGTGCCGGTCGGGGTGCTGATTCTGCGCTCCTTCGTGCAGCAGACCGGCGATCTCGCCGCGGCGTATCAGCGCACGCAGAGCGAGATCGCGGCACGCTTGCTCGACGCGCTCAGTGGAATTCGCACGATTCGCGCTTCCGGCACCAGCGATGCCGAGGCCGCGCGGGTGCTGGCCCCAGTCCCCGAGCTGTCGGCGGTGGGCATGTCGCTGTGGCGGGCGCAACGCGTCGCGGGCTGGCGCAGCATGCTGCTGTTCGCGATGACGCAAACCGCGGTTCTCGCGGTCGCGGGCTTCGGGCTCGCCTCCGGCCGCCTCGCGGTCGGCCAGGTGCTCGCCGCCGCGACTTACGCCGCGCTCGGCCTAGGTTTCTTCTCTTCTACACAAGCGGCTTTGGCCCTTGCACAGGCGCGCGGTGCCGCGATGCGGCTGGCCGAGACGGAGGATCTGCCGCGGATGACGTACGGCACAAGGGATCTGCCGCGGTCAGGTAGCGGGCTGCTGGAGTTCCACGGGGTCACGGTCGCGGGCACGGACGGCCCGGTCCTTGAGAACTTTGATTTGACGGTGCCTGGTGGCATCGAGGTGGCGGTGGTCGGGGCGGCCGGTTCGGGCAAGAGCATGCTTGCCGCGCTCGCCGGCCGACTCGTCGATCCGGACGCCGGGACGGTGTCACTCGACGGTGTCCCGCTGCCGCAGTTGTCTCGCGAGTCGTTGCGCGGCGCGGTCGGGTACGCCTTCGAGCGCCCCGCGCCGCTCGGCGAGACCGTGCGCGAGACCATCGCCCTGGGTGCGGATCCGGAACGCGCGAAGTTCGCGGCGAAGGCCGCGGCTGCGGACGGATTTATCAGGAAGCTGCCGGACGGGTACGAGACGCCGTTGGCGCAGGCGCCGTTTTCCGGAGGCGAGACTCAGCGTCTCGGCCTTGCCCGTGCGCTGGCCCGCGCGGGCGATGGGCTTCGCGTGATCGTGCTCGATGACGCGACGGCCGCGCTGGACACGATCACTGAGGCGAAGGTCGGCGCGGCGATGAAGTCGGCCACGGCAGGGCGCACCCGGATCGTGATCGCGCACCGACCGGCCGCCGCAGCCCGCGCCGACTTGGTCGCCTGGCTGGAAAACGGCACCTTGCGCGCTCTGGCGCCGCACGATGAGCTGTGGTCAGAACCCGATTACCGGGCGCTTCTCGATGGCGAATACGAGCAGGAAGAAGCCCGGTGACCGCCGCGGCCGGAACCGTGTCCACGTCGGCCTCGGCCGGCTTCCGCTTCGTCGCGGCCGAGGTCCTGCGCCGACGTCGCGTGCTCGTCGCGCTGCTCGCCTGGTCGCTGCTCGAATCCGCCCCCGCACTCGTGTCCGGCCGCTTCGTTGCCGCCGCGCTTGACCACGGCTTCTTGCGGGGGCACTCAATTGTCGGTCTGATCTGGCTGCTCGCTCTTGGTGCGGTTACCGCGCTGGGAGCGCTAGGTACTCGCGCGATGTACCCCCGGCTTGGCGACGTAGTCGAGCCGTTGCGCGATGCTCTCGTCACGGCGCTCGTGCGCGGAACGCTGGCCCGCGCCTGCGGCGGCAACACTGAGCACGGACCGCTCGGCGCGGCCCCGGTTGCCCGGCTGACCCGCCAGGTCGAAACGGTGCGCGACGTGGTGGCCGGGCAACTGCTCGTGGTGCGGCAGTTCGCGGTGACGGCAATCGCGGTGTGCATCGGCCTGGCCTCGCTCGCGCTGCCGCTCGCCGCGCTGGTCGTCGTGCCGCTGCTGCTCTCGCTGCTCGGATTCGTGGTCCTGCTGCGGCCGATGATCTCGCGTCAGCGTGCTGCTTTCCTCGCCGAGGAGCGCGTCGCAGCCCTTGCCGGGACGGCGATCGAGGGCCTGCGCGACATCACAGCCGCAGGCGTCGAATCGCGGATCTCGGCGAGCGTGGGCGCGGCCGTAACCGAGCAATACCGGCTCAGCCGCGCGCTCGCGGGGTACGGTGCCGCGCGGCGCGGCATCGTCGTGCTCGGCGGCAACGTGCCGCTGCTGCTGATCCTGCTCGCCGCGCGGCCGCTGCTGCGGCACGGACTGACCGCGGGGGCGTTGGTCGGGGCGTTGACGTACGTCGCCGTCAATCTAGAGCCTGCGTTGCGCACGCTGGTCCAGGGAGTCGGCGCATCCGCGCTGCGGCTTTCGGTCGCCGTGCGCAGACTCGCTGAGGGCGGACTGGTCGCCGCCGTCGAACCGGCGCCTGCGCCAAGTACCGTGGCGGCGCCGGCTCCGCCCTCCCGGCCCGCGATTGCGGCCGCGGCGTTGGAAGTATCAGGACTCTCCTTCCGGTACGGGCCGCACTCCGACCCCGTGATCGCGGATCTCGATCTGCGGATCGGGCGCGACGAACACCTCGCGATCGTCGGCCCAAGCGGCGCGGGCAAGTCCACGCTGGTGAACCTGCTCGCTGGCTTGCTGCCGCCCGACTCCGGCGGCGTCGCGCTCTTTGGCGAACGACTGGAGAGGATTCCCGCAGGTCAGCTCCCGCGACTGCGGGCCCTGATTCCGCAAGAGGCGTACGTGTTCGCCGGCTCAGTCCGGGAGAACGTCGCGTATTTGCGACCGGACGCTTCCGATGCCGAGATCGCCGCGGCCGCGGACCGTATCGGCGCGGCTGAACTGCTCGATGCCCTCGGCGGACTGGAAGCGCGGGTGGCTCCGGCGCACCTCTCGGCCTCGCGACGGCAGTTGCTGGCGCTCGTGCGCGCCTACCTCTCGCCGGCCCCGGTCATGCTGCTCGACGAGGCCACGTGCCATCTCGACCACGCCACCGAACGGCGCGCAGAGGATGCGTTCCGGGCGCGCCCCGGCGCGGTTGTCCTCGTCGCGCACCGCATCGGTTCAGCTCGCCGCGCAGACCGTGTGCTGCTGCTCGACGGCGAGCGAACCGACCTCGGCACACATGACGAACTCGCCGCACGCTCTCCGCAATACGCTGACTTGGTCGGCCACTGGTACCGCGCGCTCACAGCACACTGACGGCGGCGGGCAGCGCGAGCACCATGGTCAGCCCGCCACCGGGTGTGTCCTCGGGCGTGAGCGTGCCGCCCATCGCCTCGACCAGACCTCGGGCCAGCGCGAGACCGAGACCGACCCCGGCGGCGTTGTCGCGGTCGCCGAGCCGTTGGAAGGGGAGGAACACCTGGCCGCGGTCCGCCACCGCAATGCCGGGCCCGCGGTCGATCACCCGGACCTCCACGTGTCCACCGAGCGCGGACACCGTCACGGTGACCGGTGAATCAGTGTGCTTCACCGCGTTCGCCACCAGGTTCGCCAGCGCGCGCTCGAGCAGCGGACCGTCGGCTAGGGCCTGTTCGGGGTTCGGATCATGATCAGCGAATCGGCTCAGCGACGAGCATGGGCGCGCGCCTGGAGCATCCTCGTACCGGGTTGTACTTGGATGATTCAGGCGTGCGGCCAGGCGAAGTCGATCAGCCGATTCGCCATGATCCGAACCCCGAACAGGCCCTAGCACCGCCGGCACGTCGGACTGCGGCGGTTCCAGCGTGACACGGCCCTCGACCACGTCGGTGACGTCATCGACGGCGCGCGGGACGATCTCGTCGGCCGCGATCGCTTCGAGCCGCAGCTTGATCGCGCCGGCCTGGAGGCGGGACATGTCCAGCAGGTTCTCGACCAAGCGGGTCAGCCGGTCGAGCGACTGGTCGGCGGCTTCGAGCAATTCTTCGCGGTCGGCTTCGGGCACCTCGAGCTCCGGGTCGCGCAAGGTGCCGATGGCCGCCTTCGCCGCC
>NZ_DATNGK010000319.1:0-8767 GCF_035605935.1 Actinocrinis sp.
GCGTCGAGAGGCCAGTGCCCTTGAAGCCGTGCAGTGTGATCGTGGGAGCGCTGTCCGAGGTGATCGCAGCCTGCACGGTTCGGTCCCGGGGTCGGGCCGTCCGCAACTCATCTGCTATTTCCGGCAGCGGTTCGATGTTGACGCCGTTCCACCCACGGTCGTAGAGCGCCTTCGTCACCGAGTGCACGACGGGGTCATGCGCGCCGACGTCGATGTAATGACCGCCCTGGACCGAATTCAGGGCGCGCCACAGTACGACGTCCTCATGATTCTGGCTGTAAGAGATGAACGCTTCGCCCGACACGAGATGGAGGATACGGGGCAGTGCTCAACCGGCCGAATCACGCAGTGCGCTGGGCGCCACGGACGTGCCGGTTTCCTCCACCTCCACGCCGACGATCACATCGATGGCCGCTGCTCCGGTGCAGTTGACCCGGAACTGGCCACCCCAGGTCAGCTCCGCCACGTCGCACTCGATACTCGCCTGTGTCCACTCACCCGGTCGCAGATCGCCAGCGCGCAGGGGGTGCTGTACCAGCACGTTGCCCTGGCCGTCGGCGATATCCAGAACGGCCAGCCGGCCTCGGGACGCCGCCTTTCCGCGGCGGCGCAGGGTGAAGGTCGCCCGATAGTGCCCAGGGCTGAAGGGCATGTACGGCCCGAAAAGCGGGCAGCCCGGGATGCCGGCGGGAACGCTCACAATCTCGCGACCGTCCTCGTGGGACCGCTCGCCGACGGCGCTCAGGAGCCGGTTGCGCCGCTCCGGCCAGGCTTGGGCGAAGATCTCGGCGTGCCGCGCCCGTAGCGCGGCTACGTCGGGCTCACGGTCCGCTCGCCCCGCCTCCAGCCACCAGATGAAGCTGTAGTCGGGGTGAAAGCTGGCCATCGCGGCGCGGCGGGCAATCTCCTCCGCCGGTAGCGGTGACCCCTCCTCCGACCACCGGGGATATAGCTCGCCGGTGGCGGGTTCGCGGCACAGCCACAAGCCGCGGATGCTCGTCACATCGAATCCGGCGAGGGTCACCAGATCTGCGGCCTCCGAAGGGGTGAATTCGATGGTGTGTTCCGGCATCGTCCAGGTCAGGGCGGCGGTGATCTCGCGATTGGGCGAGTCGATGACCAGCCATCCGCCGGGCGGGAGCACTCGACGCGACTCGAGTAGGAAGCCGACCGCGTCGTCGCCGAAGAGGTGCTCGAAGTTCTGGCCGGAGTAGACGAGTTCTACGGACGAGTCCTCGACGCCTTGCATGTCGGCGACAGTGGACTTAACCCACTCCACGCCGGGTGGCAGGTCGTCGGGCTTCGGCGTGTAGAACTCCACACCAATGTGGCGCTTGACCGGGCCGTAACTGCTCTCAATCCACCTGAAGTAGAGGCTGCCCGCGCATCCGGCGCTGAGCATCGTGCCCTCGACCTGCGGCATTCGCGATAGTTCGACGCCGCGCAGCGTGTGCAGGACCGCGTCGATCCCGGCCAGGCCGTGCTCGTTGAGCACGGGCGTCCCGTCTCCGGGCGTCCCGTCTCCACCTGGTTGCGGAATGGGCGCCTCCGGCAGCCAGTTGTGGCGTCTCGCCAGGGCCTGTCCACGCTCGGCGGCTGCGATGATGACTGGCCGCAGACGGGCTCGGACATCCACCTGTTCGACCTCCCGCGCAACCGAAATCCGACGTTGAGCGACGCTAGCAGGCCGTCCGGACGCCCTCGAGCAGCCATCCGGAGAGTGCTACGAGCTATGTCTCGCCTCGCGGTTCGGGTTCGGTTCGCGCAGCCGCCGACCAGGCGGTCGACCCGACGCGTATCCACCACGCGTGGCCGGCCTGGTCTAACCCGATACCCGAGCCGCCCACACCGGCAGGTCGATCCGCGCGTAGTACTGCGGCGGACGATTGATCGTCATCTCCAGCTCATGCGGGCTAGTGGCCGTCGTCACGAGATCGGGCGCGAGCCCGGGCCCGGCCGCCATCATGAGGCGCGGCGTCGAGCTCAGAGCCCACAACTCACGCCCGTCGGCCCGCCAGCTCGCCGCGAGCTGGTCCAACTGGCTCGCCGACATCGGCGTCGTCATGACTCCTACCGGCACGTTGCACCAGCTGCGCACCGCGCCGGCCAGTTGCTGTTCCGCCGTGTCGCCCGCGACGAACAGGACGGCTCCGTTGGGGCCGACCCGTTGACACAAGTGGTTCACCGCTGCGAGATAGCCCGCTTGGGGCTGGAAGTTGCGAACCGGAATCGAGACAGCGAGCGGAAAGCCGATGATCGCAATCGCGGCGGCGGCAGCCGCTGGGCCGGCCCAGCGCGCCCGCGTCCGGCCGGGCGCGGCCCGAGGAATGATGCGGGCGAGCCCGACTGCTGCCAGCACGGCGAATAATGGCAGCCCCGCCGGTACGAAACGGCGCATTGCCCAGATCTGGTCCGGAACGATCGACGGGTTCCACAGGTAAAGGGCGGTCCCAATGCCCGCCACCGGTATAACGATCCCAGCGGCGGCGTCTACGCGCCGACCCGACCGAATGAGCAGTACCGCTACACCGAGTATCGCGAGTCCGACCGTGACCGGGCCGAGATACCAGGAGAACCAGCGCAGCGTGTTTTCCGCGTAACTGCGCCCCGGATCTGATGGCACGCCCGCGGCAGCCTGCAGCGCCTGGACCAATTCGTTCGAAGCGCCCCTCGGGTGAGAGAGGACGGGGCGCAAGGTCCAGGCCAGGAGGAGACCGAGTGCGGTGACGGACGCGACGACGAGCGCGATTGTCGGCCGGTGCTGCCGAAGCCACGTGGTCGCAGTCTCGAATCGGCCGGCGCACAGCCGGGCGACGACAGCCACCACCAGCGCGGCGGCTATCGAGGCGACGAAGGCAGCCTGCAGCCGACCGATCTCGCGGCCAAGATCGCTGTAGTACGTTCCGGCGCGGGTCCGCGCGTCGAGCGTCCCCAGCACCGCCAAGGGCAGTGCGCCACACGCGACGCCCGTGATCACCCGAGCGAGCGACCGCCGGGAACGCTGTGTGCCAGCCGCGATCCAGGCGCCGGCCCCGACAAAGGGCAGCGGGATCAGGTACACAAGGGCATCGACCCGACCCATCATCGTTCCGCCCAGGGCGGCCCCGGCGAGCAAGGCGACGCCGAGGCGGCGCTGCTCGTACGCCTTGATCAGCAGATAGATCCCGACCCACAAGAGGAACTGCACGGCTGGTTCGGAATACGTGTCCCGAGACGCGTTGAGTTGCGGGAGTGCAACTGCGAGGGCAGTCACCGCTACAAGCGCCAGCCAGGGCCGACGCGTCAGTCGGCAGCCCACCGCATATATGGCGCACAGTGCCAGGGTCCCGAGAAGCGTGGTGACGCGGAACATCAGCCGGTCACCGCCCAGGTTGTCGGCCTCCGCGAAGAGCACCGGCGTCAGGTGATTGAACTGGAACTCGGCGTGACCGCCCTCGGTGTAGATGCCCGGCGTTGTCACGATCACGCTCGCGTCCTTTGTGAGCCACTCGGGACCCGTCGGAACGAGCAAGTCATGGTGTACCGCAAGCCATTTGCCGGCATCGGTGTACACACCGGGATCCCGCCCGATGGCGACGTGATGGCTCGCGTACGCGGCGTTCCACAGCGCGAAGCCCATGGCGACCAGGCACATGCCGATCGCCGGAAGGGTGGCGGCGCCCGACTTGCCAGATGACCGGCGCGGCCAGGCGATTAGGGCGCCGACGAGGGTGCCCGCGGCCCCGAACGGGAATACCACGAGCGCGCGGTAGTGGCCCACTACCGCCAGCAGCAGGCCAACGGCGCCGAACGCGACCACGGCGGCACACGCGACGACCAGGCCGCAGTCGAACCACAGCGGCACAGGATTGCCCAGATCGGCCGAGCCGGACCGATCAGCACGGTCTGAGCTGGGCCCAGGCTCATCAGACGGCTCAAGCGTCGGCGGTTCACCGATCAGGACACCGTCCGACTCTGGCAACGGCTCAGCCCTTCCGGTGTGCACGTTCGGCGTGCTAGGTGCAAGCGTGGCATGCCATCTCCGGTGCTCGATGGCACTACCCCGCAGTGTTATCGGCCGGCAGCCTACCGCGCGTGCCTCAGGAGCAGGCCTCAACCGGCCCAGCGGTGATCGACGAACAGCGACATCTGGTACGCGAGCAGCGGAACGCTGACCGAGGCGAGGGCCGGTAACAGCCAGGCGTACCCCCGCCGGCACGACCAGGCGGCGATCACGAGCGGGATCGGGAACAGCAGCAGCACGGCGCGCGGCACCGAGAGGTAGAAGGTGCTGGTCAGCTCCACAGCCATCGTCAACAAGCAGTAGACGAACTCGCTCCATGCCTTCGTAGCCGCGAAGACGACGACGAACGCGACGCCGATCGCGGCGAACACGAGCTCGAGCGCGTACTGGAATCGCAGCTCGGTCGGGAGCGTCGAGCGCGTGACATGTTCGACGCTCACGCGCAGCGACATCAGCGGTTCCGTGAGATGACGATGCCAACCGAGGCTCTGCGCGCTGAACCAGGTCGTCCACCGCCCGGTCAGCGCACGGAGGTAGGCGAAGTAGGCGAATACGCCGGCGAACGGCAGTAGCAGTGCGGCACTGTCGGGCCGGATATGCAGTCGGCGGCCAGACCAGTGCTGCTCGACGTACATGGTGATGAGGGCCGCACCGAGAAAGACGCCGTTGATGCGCGTGAATCCGGCGAGGCCGCCGAGCAGGCCGGCCAGCCACCAGTGTCGGCGCGTGCCGCACAACCACGCCCACACCGCCAAGCCGAGGAACATGCCCTCGGTGTAGGGAGCGACCAGGAAATAGGCGAACGGTCCGAACAGGAGTATTACGGCTGCGCGAGTAGCCACTCGTTCGTCGTACTTGTCGGCCCCGAGGCGCCAGATCGCGACCGCCGCCGCAGCCGCCCCGGCCCACGCGACGATACTTAGCATGATCGCTATCTGTAGGTGACTTCCGCCGAGGAAGTCGGCGAGCAGCCGGGCGAGCTTCGGATAGCCGGGAAAAAACGCGAAGTCGGTCAGCCCGGTGTAGCCCAGTGTCGCGATCCGGCGAAGCTGCCCGGAGTCCCAGGCGTAGAAGACGCCGACGGGCCAGAATCCGGGGCGACCGATGCCGCCGTGCCCGGGTTGGCTGTAGACGAAGAGGACTCCGGCGAGAAAGAGGGCCACCCGGCTGGCCAACCAGACAGCCAGGCCGGCGCGCAGCGCGGGACCCCATCGGCCCGTGAACTCGGGTGAGGTGAGGCCTTCGCGCGCCCCGACGAACCACTGCCGGACCGGCCGAACGGTCGCTCCCCAGGAGGACACCAGCGAACGCTATCAATTTCGGATGTCGATCCGATGAGCCGATTCCCATGAGCAAATTGCGTACCGTTGCTCCGCGGAAGAGCGCACGAGCGCTGGAGCGCACCAGCTGCTGGACCGAACAGCGCCACTCCACGATCCTGTTCGTCCAATTTTGGGCCGAGGTATCCTATGCGCAGGTTCCGCATCCGGACGACGCGCACGAGGAGAACTGCGCGACGGAGGTGCGCGCCTCGGATCCTATGATGACGCAGTGCCAGCCAATCCCGTCGCATTCTGTTCCCACATCAGGGAGCGCGCGACGCGATCCCGCGTCCAGCAGCTCGCGCCGGCGCACGTGCGGACCGGGTGGCGATGATCAGGCGGGTTGATCCCTCGGCCGCGCGCCAAGCCCTCGCCCATCGACTTCGGGTCGTAGGAGCCGCTCTTCTAGGTCCCGGGTTGCCACACCGGGATGATGACCCGATACACGACGCCGCGGCCGTGCTCCGAGGGCTGATCGACCACGTCCGCTCCGAGACCACCCCAGCCAAGCTGTGGCTGCTTCGCCTGGCCGTGGCGGGCCGCATGGCGACAGCGAGCGAGGTCCGGGCATTGCGGCGACGATTGGAGATCTCGACCAGCCTTGAGACAAGCCTCTGGCTGCTGGAGGAGAGCCTCGCTGACAGCTCCTCGGTGTCGGCCACGCGAGCCATTGAATTGGTCCAGCACGGCGTTGTGGTGGACGTCGACCACACGGCGCGACACGATCTACATACCGGAATCCAGCAGGTCATCCGGCGGACCATGCCGTTATGGGCCGCCAAGCACGATGTCACGTTTGCCGCCTGGACCGACGATGGCTCAGGGCTCCGGGCGCTGTCGGCCGCCGAGCGCGCCCGCGTCGTGGACTGGCACAAGCCGGAGTACGAGCCGCCCCGTGTCGCGCACCGGCGAGCAGGCGACACCGCTGGGCTGATCGTGCCGTGGGACAGCGTGGTCGTGCTGCCGGACGTTGCCATGCCCACCGCGTTGGCGCCCCTCGCCGCCCTGGCCGAGTTCAGCGGCAACCGGGTCGTCGCTGTCGGTTACGACTGCATCCCGGTCGTCAGCGCCGACTTGGTGCCGGTCGGGGGAGCGAGCCGGTTCGCCAGCTACCTTGGCGTGGTGAAACACCTGCGCCGGGTGGCGGCGATCAGTTCCTCCGCCGCTACGGAGTTCCAGGGATTCGTCGACGCACTGCCGGCGCAAGGGCTCACCGGTCCCGAGATTGTCGAGTGTCAGCTTCCAGCCGGCTCCGGAACGACGGCCGGGGCACGGGCCGGGGCCACGGGCCCGACCGTTCTTGTGGTCGGCAGCTTCGAGCCTCGCAAGAACCATCTGGCCATCTTGTTCGCCGCCGAGACGCTGTGGCGCGAAGGATTGCGATTCGACCTCGTGCTCATCGGCGGCATGGGATGGGGCGACGCGGTCCCGCGACTCGTCTCTCGACTTCGCCGTGTTGGTCGGCCGGTGATCATGCGCCACCGGGTGGACGATGCGAGCTTGCGTGAGGCGTACGCATCGGCCCGATTCACGGTCTTTCCCTCGTTGCACGAGGGGTACGGCCTGCCCGTCGTGGAATCTCTGGCGGCCGGTGTCCCGGCAATCACGTCGAACTTCGGCAGCCTGGCCGAGATTGCTTCGGGTGGCGGCATCGTGACTATCGATCCCCGAGATGACGTCGCGCTGACCGATGCCATGCGGCAACTGCTGATCGACGACGCCCTCCTAGCCCGGCTGCGGGCGCAGATCGCAGGCCGACCATCGCGGACGTGGTCCGACTATGCAGATGACTTATGGCGCGGTCTCGTCGCACCGGAGCGGCAGGTGCTCGCGAGCGACGCCCGTCATCCGGAGCCGGTGCCGTGAGCCCAGCCACCCTGACCGCTGGAAGCGCGGACGGCTTCCTCCGGTGGGCCAACCACCGCTCGGAGGCCATCAGGCGGGCCCGATCGGCCCGGCTGCGCGTCTTGCTCGGGGCCCTCGCCGTGCCGCCGGCCCAGACGACGGAGACGCTCGTAGCACAGCTCCGGGAACGGCTCGCGAACCCTTCCGCCGACGAGTTGTGGCTGGCGCTGGCCGTGTTGACGGCGACGCTACCCGGTCCGTCCGCCGTCGAACGGGCGATGCGGTCGTGCCGACTGGACGGTCCGCTCGCCGCGTTCGATGAAGCGCTCCACGCGCGAAGCCTCGCCGGATATCTGCGGCACCGCCGTGACCTCGAACTGTCCGAAGTAGTGGTCCTGACCGGCGAGGTCGTTGTCGACCTTCACAACACAGCATCAACGACGATCACCACGGGCATCCAGCGCGTCGCGCGTGAGACCGCGAAGCGCTGGCAGCGCACCCACGCGCCGGTGTTCGTGGCCTGGCACCCCCGACGCGCGGCCCTGGTGCGGCTCACCCAGCACGAAACGGCGGGCGAGGCGCCCGCCATTGGCGTCGCCACTCAATCACCCGGCGCCGACCGCGCCGTGCTCGTTCCCTGGCGCTGCACCTACGTGCTGCCGGAGCTCATGGCGGAGCTCCCTCGGGTGGCCGCGCTCCAGGGCCTCTTCCGGTATTCCGGTAGCACCTCCGCGGCGATCGGCTACGACTGCGTGCCACTGATGGTCCCGGAAACGGTTGCCAGCGATGCCGTCGTCAACGGATTCGCCGCGATGTTGGCCGGTCTCTCGCACGCTGACCGCATCGCGACGATTTCCGAGGCCGCAGCGGTCGAGTACCGCGGATGGCGCCGCATGTTGGCCGGTGCCGGGTTGACCGGGCCGCACATCGCAGCAGTCCCGCTGCCCGTGCACGCCGATCGCCCGACCCGTACCACCCTCGAGCAGGCGCGCGCGCGTTTCCTGACCGACGAGCTGCCGATGGTCCTGGCCGTCGGCAGTCACGAACCACGCAAGAATCATCTGGCAGTGCTGCATGCCGCGCGGCTGGCGTGGCGCGACGGCGTCAGGTTCGGCCTGGCGTTCATCGGAGGCGCCGGATGGGGTGCCGATACGTTCCGCCGAGAGGTCGAAGAACTGCAGGGCGCCGGTCATCCGGTCGAGGTACACGCAGACGTCGCCGATGATCAGTTATGGGCCGCGTACGCGCTCGCGCGATGCACTCTCTTTCCTTCCCTCGACGAAGGATTCGGGCTACCGATTGCCGAGTCGCTTGCCTGCGGGACGCCGGTCATCACGTCCAACTACGGCAGTACGCTCGAGCTGGCCGCCGGCGGCGGCGCGTTGCTGGTCGACCCGCGGGACGATCACGACATCGCCCGGGCGATCGAGCGACTCGTCACCGATGATCGCTTGCACGCGGTGTTGCGTAAGCAGGCGCTAGTACGGCACGACCGCACGTGGGATCAGTACGCCGAGGCGGCCTGGGATTACCTGGTATTGGGGAAGGTGCGCCCGCCCGATGACGTGCGCCGGACGCTGGCCGCCATCCCCGGGAG
>NZ_DATNGK010000320.1:0-7358 GCF_035605935.1 Actinocrinis sp.
CTGGCCAAGCTCGCCGTCAGCGCGAAGATCGAGCGGGCGGTCGAGCACACCGCCCGCTGGTCCGACCACGCCCCGGTGACGATCACCTACGACGTCTGACGGAGAGCCAAGCAGCATTCCGCCGCAGACTTAGCTTGATGAGCGGAAAGGCACCCCAAGCTCCTGGGCAATCGCGACGAGCTGCTTCCGCTCAACTGACGGCTCAATCAGCATCAGGACATTGCCGCCCTCGTCGTGGAGCTGTCCGTGAACCGCCCCGTGGATGAATCCCCATGTCGTGTAGCTGACCGCAGAGCGCTCGATGACGTCGGCCGGAGCACGTCGGCGACGCCCCTGAGCGACATACCGATCGTCAATCGCCACATAGTACGCAAACGTGTTGAAATATAAGAAACCCAGGGCCGCTAAGGCAAATCCGAGTAGATATAGAAAGCTGCCGATGTCGCCCTTCTCTGCCAGTAAGTCGATCCCATACCCAGTCGCCAGGCTGGCTCCGCCGCCGAGGAGGATGATCCCGGCGACGGCATGCCAGCTTAAACGGGCCGGGTGAAAAACACGCCACCCGTCCCGCTTGCTGACGCCTGTAGCTACCTTGTGCTCATTCACGCCGATTATCTCCTTCGCGTACTGGTCCATGTACGACCAATGCTTTTCCACCAGTTCCACGCGCAAGGCGGCAGACCCGGCCCGGTCGCGGTGGTAGCAGAAGAACTCCATGTGCTCGGCGTCTCGCTAGCCTGCCTCTGTTTGCGCAGCGCGATCTGTTCGGGAAGCGCGCGGCGGCCCTGCTCGGTAGGCTCGCCGGAATGCGCGTTCTCTTCACCTTCATCGGCGGCAGCGGACACTTCCGGCCCCTCATCCCGTTCGCTCGTGCGGCCCTGGCCGCCGGACACACAGTAGCGGTGGCCGGCTCCGGGAACCGGTACGACGAGATCACGGCCGCCGGATTCACCGCCTTTCGCACCAGCGAACCGAAGCCGCCGTCCACGGACGAGCCCGCGCAGACGCCGGAGCCGGTCGACCTGGCCCGCGAGGAGCGGGTGCTGCGCGACAACTTCGCTGGCCGGGGCGCGCGCCGGCACGCCGCGGCGATCCGCGAGATCGCGCTGGAGTGGCAGCCGGACGTCATCGTGCGCGACGAGATCGACTTCGGTTCGGCGATCGCCGCGGAAAAGCTCGGGATCCCGTGTGTGAGTGTCATCGTGCTGCTGGCCGGAGGCCTGGCCCGCAACGAGGTCATCCGGGAACCGATCAGCGCGTTGCGCGCGGAAAACGGGCTCGTGCCCGACCCGGATCTGACCCGGCTCCCGGGCCAACTGGTCATCATGCCCGCACCGCCGAGCGTACGCGATCCGCGTTATCCGCTACCGAAGGACACCTTCTGGTGCGCGCCGGACGACCACGCACCGCGCCGTGCACATACAGCGGACCAGCCCTTGGTCTACCTCACCCTCGGGACACTCGACACATATCGTTCGGTGTTCGAGCGCTTGCTCGCCGGGCTTCGCGATTTGCCCGTCCGCCTGGTCGTAACCGTGGGGCGGCGACTCGACCCCGCATCGTTCGGAGCGCAGCCGGAGCAGGTGCGCATCGAACAGTTCGTCCCGCAAAACGAGATCTTCGCCGAGGCAGACCTCGTCATCGCGCACGGCGGTTCCGGCACGCTCATCGGCTCGCTCGCGCACGGCATCCCCTCCGTGCTGCTCCCGATGGGCGCCGACCAGCCGTACAACACCCGGCGGTGCGTCGAACTCGGTACCGCGCTGGAGCTTGATCCCGTGACGTTCACACCCGAGGGCGCAGCGCGCGCCGTCACCACGATGCTGCACGAGGACTCGTATCGGCGCGCAGCGCAGCGGATTCAAGACGAGATCAACGCCCTGCCGGAGCCCGCGCAGGCACTCGGCCTGATCGAGGCCCTCGTACCGGCACACCGGCGTTCATCCGTACAATGCTCGGCGTTCGGTGGTGCTTCCGATGGATGACGAGGCAGCAGGTGTCTGATAACCGGTGGCGACTCGGCGCGCGGTTCGAACTGTTCGAGCAGTTGGGGACCGGCGCCGTCGGCACGGTGTGGCGCGCCCGAGACCTGCGGGATGGCGGCGAGCACGCGGTGAAGGTGCTGCGGCCCGAACTGGTGTCCGATCCGCAGGCCGTCGCGGAGCTTTACGGTGCGCTGGGCTCGGTGGCGCGGATCGGCCACGCCGGCATCGTGGCCGTCGACGACGCCGAGACCGCAGAGGGCTGGCTGGCGCTGCGGTCGCGACTCGTTTCCGGCGAGAGCCTTCGGTCGATGGTGGCTCGACAGAGCGCGCTGAATCCGGCCACGGCCGCACAAGTTGTCGCGACCGTATGTGACGCCGTCGCCGCGGCGCACGCTGCTGGGCACGCGCATGGCGACCTTCACCCCGGCAATATCTTGCTGAGCGCGGGAGGCGGCGTTCTCCCAGAGCCCCTGGTCACCGATTTCGGTTTGGCCGCCTTGGCGAATCGCGGGCAACAGCTGGTGCCTCCGATCGAGTATCGTGCCCCGGAATCGGTCGCAGCCGCAGCCGCGGTCTCAGCGCCTTACCCGGCGAGCGTGCCATCAGCGGACGTATATGCCTTGGGCATTCTGCTGTATGAGTGCCTGACCGGACAGACTCGGCCGGTTCCCGCTCCCGGTCGGCCCGACGAGCTGTGGTCAATCATCGTGGCCTGTCTCGCCGGAGATCCGCGCTACCGCCCGACCGCCGGCCAGCTCGCCGCGGCGCTGCGGTCATTCGCGAATAAGGGCTTTGCCGCAGGAGAGACGATCGTCGTCCCCGGCTTACCGAGCCAACCGTATGTCGCTGCGCCGCAACCGGCGGGCGTGGCGATGACGACCGTGTTGCCTGCCATCGCCGTTGACGAAGGCGCACACGATCATGGCAATGCCAAGGGCAGTGGCAAGAGCAGCAGCGTGCGGTTGCCGCGGCTGATCACCGCGCACAAGACGGAGAGCGGGATCGCCGCGGCCGTCGTCGTGGTCGCGCTCCTCATCGGCGGCGCGCTCACGCTCGGCGGCGGCGGCGCGGCGGCTTCCACCGCGAACGCCCGGCCGACCACGAGGTCCGCTCCGGCGACCACCGCCGCCAGCGAGAGCCCGGAGGCGGTCGTCCTGCCGGTGGGTTCGGCGAGTCCGTCGCCGTCAGCATCGCCGTCCGCGACCGCGCCGGTCCAGGTCACGCTGATCAATGCGCGTTCCAACACGTGCATGGACACGGCGGGCCGGATCTTCGCGGACGGCACGAAGGAAGACATCTGGTCCTGCAACGGCACCCCGGCCCAAAGCTGGACCCTGACACCCGCCGGCCAACTGACGGAGGACGGCGGCGCCTACTGCCTCGACGACTACGGACTGGAGAAGACCCCGGGCACGCGGGTCGTCCTCTGGAGCTGCAACGGCGGTGCGAATCAGCGCTGGACGATCCAGCCGAACGGCACGATCGTCAGCGCGAATGCCGGACTGTGCGTCGATGTGTCCGGCAAGGGCACGAACGACGGGACGGCTCTCGTGCTGTGGCCGTGCGACGGCAGCCCGAGTCAGCAGTGGGGTAGCCACTGAATTGGTGCGTCCTAGGCGGCTGCGGTCGCGGTCGCGCAGCCGAGGCGGTCGGCGAGTCGGGTCAGGGTCGTGCCGAGGGGTGCGTTGAGCCGGACAGCGGCGAGTTCGTCGCCGCGTGTCGCTCCCTGATTCACGATGGCGACCGGTTTGCCGGCTCGCGCCGCGTATCGGACGAATCGCAGCCCTGACATGACAGTCAACGACGAGCCCAGCACCAGCAACGCGCGGGCCTCGTCGATGAGGTCGTAGCACTGCTGCACACGCGGCTTGGGCACGTTCTCGCCGAAGAAGACCACATCCGGTTTCAGCGTCCCCGACCCACAGGCATCGCAGGGTACTGTGTTGAACTGCGCGATCAGCTCGTCGGCGAGTTCGACGTCGCCGTCCGGGTTGATCTGAGTGCTCGCGTCCTGGAAGCGCGGATTGGCTGCGCGCAGCCGCCGGTCCAGTTCCTCACGCAGGCTCAGCTGCCGGCAGTCCAGGCAGATGACCCGGTCTAGGCTCCCGTGCAGCTCGACACAGTTGCTGTTACCCGCGCTGCGATGCAGACCGTCGACGTTCTGGGTGATTACGGCCGAGACATATCCGGCGGCAGAGAGCGAGGCGACCGCGGCGTGTCCCGCGTTCGGCTGCGCGCGGGCGATCGTTCGCCAGCCGAGGTGGCTGCGCGCCCAGTAACGGCGCCGGTTGTCCGCGCTGTGCACGAACTGCTCGTAGGTCATCGGCGTGTGCCTGCGCAGGCTGCCGGTCGCGCCCCGGTAGTCCGGGATGCCGGACTCGGTGGACAGCCCGGCGCCGCTGAGCACCGCGACCGCACCGCCGGCGAGGATGTCTTCGACATCGTCCACATCGCCTGACGGTGCGAGTCCGCCGGCGTTCGGCCAGTCGAGTATCGGTCGCGTCCGCATGAACGCAGCATATGTCGCGATTGGCTGGCGCGGCGCTTAGCGTAGGTGGACGCTGGTCCGACGGACCAGCTCGTCTTGAGATGCGGAGCGAACAGCCATGAGCGGACATGTTTACCGGGTCACCGAGGTCGTCGGCTCGTCAGCGGACGGAGTCGATCACGCAGTACGCACGGCCGTCGCACGGGCCGCCGAAACGCTGCACGGTCTCGACTGGTTCGAAGTCACGGAGATCCGCGGCCGGATCGAGGACGGCCGCATCTCCGAGTACCAGGTCGGGCTGAAGGTCGGCTTCCGGCTCGACGAGGGCTGATCCCGCTCGCCGTTCGGATCGCTGGGCTGGCGGCGGCGCTTCGGGCATGCTTGCGTTTATAAGCACGCGCGGCTCGCGCGGCACGCGCAGCGCACCGATTCCGCGAGGGTGCGAGAACTCGAGGACCGTAATGAAGCTACCGGTGATGCCCCCAGTAGAGCCGATGCTGGCGAAGTCGGCGGCCGGCGTACCGTCCGGCGCGTTCCTGTATGAGCCGAAGTGGGACGGCTATCGGTGCATCGTGTTTCGCGACGGGGACCAGATCGAGCTCGGCAGCCGGGGCGGCAAGTCGCTCAACCGGTACTTTCCGGAGCTGATCGAGGCGCTGGCCGAGGTGTTGCCGCCGCGCTGTGTGCTCGATGGTGAGGTCGTGGTGGTGGTCGGCGGGCGGCTGGACTTCGACCGGCTCGCCGATCGCATCCATCCGGCGGAGTCGCGGGTGCGGTTGCTGGCCGAGCGCACCCCGGCGTCATTCGTCGCGTTCGATCTTCTCGCGCTCGATGACGAAGACCTGACCGGACGTCCGTTCGCCGAGCGGCGCGACCGGCTGACAGCGCTGTTCGGGGAGGGTGCGCAGGCGCGCGCGGGTTCTCAGGTGCGCGTGACCCGGGCGACCGATGACCCGGATGTCGCGCGCCGCTGGTTCGAGCGTTTCGAGGGTGCGGGGCTCGACGGCGTGGTCGCCAAGCCGCTTGATGGCAGGTACACGCCCGGCGAGCGCACGATGGTGAAGGTCAAGCACGAGCGCACCGCGGACGTGGTCGTGGCCGGCTATCGGCTGCACAAGAACGGCCCGGTCGTCGGCTCGCTGATGCTCGGGCTCTACGGCTCGGACGGCGTGCTCAACTACGTCGGCGGCTCGAGCGCGTTCACGATGATTCGGCGCCGCGAGCTGCTCGAGGAGCTTGCGCCGCTGCGGTTGCGTGACGGTGAGGCGCACCCGTGGCTCGGTGCGGCGGAGGACGAGGAACACCGCAGGCCCGGCGCTCAGCACCGGTGGAACGCGGGAAAGGACACGTCGTTCGTTGCGTTACGGCCGGAGTTGGTGTGTGAGGTGCGCTACGACCAGCTTCAGGCAGACCGGTTCCGGCATAACGGACAGTTCTTGCGGTGGCGGCGCGACCGTGAGCCGAGTTCGTGCACGTACGACCAGTTGGACGTGCCGGTGCCGTATGACTTGGCGGATGTGTTCGAGTGAGTTCGCAGCTTGCGAGGTCAGGTCGCGGGCTTGCCGGCGTTCTTTGCCTTTGAGGGCTGGACGCGCTTGGGCTCGCCAGGCATCTTGGGGAAGTCCGGAGGATAGGGCAGGTCACCGAGGCCGTGGTCACGCTCGTCACGCGCCGAAGCCTCCAGGAGCGCGTCGAGGGTGAATGCGGCCTCGTCGATGTCCGCATGTGCGTCGCCGTTCTTCACGAGCAGCGACGGGACAGTGCGCGGCGTGAAGTCATCGGGCTCTACGTCAGGCAGCTCTGCCCAGCGCACGGGCATTGAGACGAGCGCATGAGGGCGTGCACGCGTCGAATACGCGGCGGCGAGCATCCGGTCGCGGGCCATCTGATTGAAGTCCACGAAGACCCGCTCGCCCCGCTCCTCTTTCCACCACGAGGTGGTGAGCAGGTCGGGGCGGCGGCGCTCTAGTTCGCGGGCGAAGGCGATGACGGCTCGGCGCGCCTCGATGAACGACCAGCGCGGCTCGATGCGGACGAGCAGGTGCAGGCCGCGTCCGCCAGTCGTCTTCACGTAGGGCGTCATGCCGAGTTCATCGAACAGCGCCTTCGCCTCATGCGCCGCCTCCACCGCTTGGGGGAATCCGGTGCCGGGCTGCGGGTCGAGGTCGACGCGCAGCTCATCCGGATGGTCGGTGTCGCTACGCCGAACGGGCCACGGATGCAGTTCGAGCGCACCCATTTGCACGGCCCAAGCGACGGTGGCCGGCTCGGTCACGCAGATCTCGTCGCCGGTTCGGCCGCTCGGGAAGGTGACGCGGGCGGTCTCTACCCAGTCAGGCAGCCCTTTGGGCGCATGCTTCATATAGAACGATGATCCGCCGAGCCCGTCCGGGAAGCGGTTGAGCGCGACCGGCCGGTTGGCCAGCGCCCGGAACACGCTCTCGGCGACGGCCGCGTAGTAGGTGGCCAGGTCGAGCTTCGTGATTCCGGAGTCCGGATAGTAGACCTTGTCCGGGGACGAGATGCGCACAGATCGGCCGGCCACGTCGACATACGCCTCGCTGCTGCTCATGTTCGCAGGCTAAGGGCAGTCGGACGCTGCCGCGACACGGCGGCGTGGCAGGTTGCTGCAACGGGGGCGCAGGGAAAAGGGCTGAGCAGGTAGGGCAGGGGGCTGATTTGGACCGTCTTTCGTCCACGGAATGGGTTGGCGCGTGTCTGCGTGTGCGTGACCGCCCGGGTCGCCAGGTCGACGTCGCTTACCGTACCGCTGCCCTGGTTCGCGACCCACCGCGGGCAGCGGAACGATCAGCCGTGCGAGCAGGGCCGCGGCGGCGAGGAAAGTCAGACGTGGACGTGGATGTGGGCGAAGTGGATGCGGGGCA
>NZ_DATNGK010000321.1:0-6973 GCF_035605935.1 Actinocrinis sp.
TGGACATCGCCGAGAGCATCTGCGTGTAGCTCATGTTCTTCCACGCCGCCGGCGGGTTCTGCACCCCCACCGAGTTCCAGGTGTCCCCGAACATGTAGTCGTAGTCCACCGCCATCCCCGCGTCCACCGCGCGCCTGGCCAGCGCCGCGGTCTCACTCGCCGAGCAGTGCCCAGCCTGCGGGCTGGAGGAAGGATGCACGAACGTGCGCAACCGGATCGCGTTGATCCCGTAACCCTTCAGGATCGTGAAGAGGTCCTGCTTCACGCCGCTGGAGTTCTTCCAGTAGTACCCGGCCGCCTCCATCTGCGGCGTCCAGCTCACATCACAACCCTTGTAGAACGTGCCCGCCGCGTCGGCCTGCTGCTGTCCGACCGCGAGGCCTCCGAGCGCCAGTGCCCCGGCGCCCATAGCAGAGACCTGCAATAACCGCCGCCTGCTCACCACCAACTCACCCATCACAGCTCCTTTGCTGTAAACCATTCGGATATTCGCCGCGACTTTGCGGATCGACGCTGCCCGGGGACGGATGCGGCAATGCGGCCTCGGGCGTCAGCGTCGGCTCAGGGGGTCTCGAACGCGCCGAGGTCGGGCGCCTTCCCGTTGTAGGGCAGACCGACATTGGTGCCCTTGTCGATCAGCGTGCTGTTTGACGCGAGGTGCAGATACGGAAGCGCGGGCAAGGAGCCGTCGGATTGGCGCGCGGCGTTCCAGCCGGTCGTGGACACGCTCTGGAACTGCGCGTTGGACATGGTGACGTTCAGGTTCCAGGAGTTGTACGCGGCGTTGGTCCCGCTCATGTTCGCCGTCAGCGTGCCGCCGTAGGCGATGTTGTTGCGCAGGTTGCCGATCCCGATCGCCGCGCCGCTAGAGGAGATGCCCAGCATGTTGAAGTCGGGGTGGTTGGCGTAGCTGGTGTTGTTGAAGAAGTCGTCGGCCACGGTGTGGTGGTTGGCGTAGAACCCTGAGTCCTTGTTGTCGAACGCAACGTCGCGCTCGATGGTGTGCTTGACCCCGCCGGAGACGTACTTTCCGCCATACCCGCCGGCCTTGAATCCGTTGCCGTTGCCCGCAGGCGCCGGGGTGGTGCTCTCCGGCAGGTAGCCGTTGCGCCACGCCCAGGAGTCCTCGATGGTCACCGACGAGAAGGCGTTGATGAGGTCGAAGCCGTCATCGGAGTTCCACCACGACCGGTCGCCGCGGAACACGTTGCCGGGATGGCCCGCGGGGATGTGCGCGCCGAACCCGTCGCCGTTGTTCCCCGCGCCGTCCGAGCTGCGCGGGTCGTAGTTGTCGTGCGAGTCGCTGTTGAGCACCAGGTTGCCGCCGCCGTTCTGGATGAACAGGCCGGTTCCCATGATGTTGTGGATGTTCAGCTGCTCGAAGGTGTTGTCGCTGCCGGTGATCCACACGCCCCAGGACTCGTGATTCAGGCTGTTGTTCTGCGGCACGCCCTCCACTTCCAGGCCCTTGAGATGGACGTAGCTGGCGGTGACGTCGAAGCCCTTGATGCGGCAGTTGTTGCTCACCTTCGAGAAGTCGAAGACCGGCCGCTCCCCCGAGTAAGCGACATAGTTGATCAGCGCGCCGGAGCTGCCGCTCTTGTTCACCGTGATCGCGTTCACGCTCGCCGTCTGGCTGCTGCACGAACTGTCCGCGTGCGTGTAGGTGTAGGTGCCGCCGCGGAAATACACCGTGTCCCCGGCCTGCGCGACGCTCTGCGCGTGCGCGAACGAGGCCCACGGAGCCGACAGCGTCCCCGCCGCGCTGTCGCTGCCGCCGGGAGCGACGTAGTAGGTGTGCGGTGTGGCCGCGTCGCTGGTGGCTACCGTGCTCATCACGATCAGGCCGGTGCCGGCCGCGACAGCGCAGGCCAGCACGGCCCGCGCGGCAGTTGCGCCGTGTCTCATTGTTACTCCAGCTGCGTGGGTGGTTGTTGCTGCATCGGTCGCGGCACCGCGAGTTCGGCGCCTTACCTGCGCTTCACAGCGCGCTGATTCGTCAGACATTGCTGATCGGGACGCCGCCGGCCGCATTGCCCAGCAGCGTCAGGGCGACGGTTCCGGGCCCGGCGGGTGTCGTTCCATCCGCGAGCACCGCGAGGGCGAGCACATTCGTGGCATTCGCGCGCAGGATTCCGTTGGGCAGCACGAAGGTGTGCTGCGGGCCGACGTTGTTGATGTACTGGCCGAGGTTCCAGCCGTTGAGGAAGATCTGCGCCCGGTACGATCGGCTCGAGGTATCGCTCAGGCTGAGACCGACCGATGCATCAACGCCCTGCGGTGGTGCGAAGGTGAAGCTGGTGCGGTACCAGCGCACACCCTGGAAGGTGTCGGAGCGCGGCAAGGAGACCGACTGCCACGCGCTGTCGGCGAAGGTCGGCAGGTGCCAGCCGTTGCGCTCGCCGTACAGGCCGCCGGTGTTCAGTGGGCCGCGCACCGAGTCGGCCGTGACGCTCCCGCCCTGGATCCGCCAGCCGACCGACGGGGTGGCGCCCGCGAAGGTCACGGCGGTCAGCCCGCGAGCGCTCTTGTGCGCGTCGTTGGCTCCGCCGTCCTCGCTGTGCGCCATCGGCCGCACGAGCACCGAGAGCACGTGAGCGCCGCTGCCGCGCAGGCCGGACGGGATCGGGAAAGTCGCGGTCGCGGTCCAGGTCTGCGTGTTGGCCTGGGACGAGGTCGGCACCGGCTGGCGGTGCGTGCCCAGCGGCGTACCGTCGAGCCAGGCCATCAGCATGCCCTGAGTTCCGGAGGAATACGACAGGCTCACGCTCGTCGCACCGCTCGGGCCCGAGTAGTGCCCGCGGTACCAGACGTCGCCGTAGTGGAAGCCGTAGTCGTCGGCGAACAGCACAGGTTGACCGGGCGGCACCGGCGTGATGCTCGCCGACGAGGTCTTGTTCGCCGCTCGCCAGCCGGAATCATCGAAGCCTGACGCGGACTCGGGATTCTCGGTCGCGAAGCGCCAGCCGGTCAGCGCCGGCAGCGGCACGCTCGGCGGGCCGGCCAGCTTCGACGAGGCCAGCAGACTTCCGGAACTGGTCACGCTCGTCGCGACAAGTGCGCCGTTCCACGTCGCCGACGTCACTGCGGCCGGTGCCCAGACCTCAAGGTCGCTCGCCGCGGTGGTGTCACCGGTCAGCTGCACGGCCGAACCAGAGCTCTGAGCAGCGCGCAGCAGAGCCGGACCACGCACAAGTACCGGTCCGGCGGCGGTCGGCTGCCGCCACAGCGTCGCGCTCGCGGCGTCGTCGGCGAACAGCAACAACAGCGGGGCTGCGCCGTCCCCGAAGTTGATCAGAACTCGCACGATCCCGGACAGCGTCGTATTCACGCGCAGGCGATGCGAGGAAGCGGAAAAACTCGACGTGGCGCTGCCACTGAGCACAGTCACCGTGGGCGTCGCCGAAGCGGTAAGCATGATCTCGACCGGGTCGCCGGAACGGCCGGTAAGCACGGCGACATCCTGGTCGCCGATCGTGGCCTGATACATCGGCTGCGCGGTCGAGTACAGCACGCTGCGCCGGCCCAGTTTGATCCCGGCGGCCAGCACCTTCATGTCCTTGCCGGGGAAGCGCATGCCGCCGGACGCCGGCACGGTCAGCGCTCCGCCGCTCGTGTTCACCGGCAGGGTGACCGAAGAGATAGTGCTGCTGGAGTCGTTGCGCAGGAAGTAGAAGTGCGCGCCGGTGTCCGGATTGCTCAGGTGATAGACCTTGACGCTGCTGTTCGACGCCGACGCCGACGCCGCCTTGTCCAGCTTGCCGAGATCGGGTATGGATTCGAGCATCAGCCCGATCTGCTTCATCGGCACCAGCTTCGAGGTCTGATTTCTGGCCTCATCCAGCGCGGCGCCATAGTCGTAGGAGGTGTAGACGACCGGCGCCGGCAACCAGCCCCACGAGGTGCCACCGAAGGTCATGTACACGTTCTGCAGCTTGATTCCGTTGGCCAGGTTCGTCAGATAGAACCGCCGCTCGTACACCGCGTCCCGAGATGCGCGGGCACCCGCGTAACCCTGGCCAGAGAACTCCGCGCCGCCCCAACAGTCGAACCAGCCACCGCCGAACTCGGCCTCGAACCCGGGCGTGTTCGGGCTCGCCGTCGAACCGCCGGTTTTCCCGCCGGAACCGAAGTAGCCCCAGTCCGGCGGAGTGCTGCTCGGGGAGGGATAGCCGTCGAAGGCGTAGAGGTAACGCCCTGATTCGCCGTTGGTGCTGAAGCTGCCCGGCACCCAGTCGCCGTTGCGGCCCTTGTCGTTGTGGAACAACGGAACCGTGATCCCGTCCGCGCGCACCTTCGCGTACAGGTGCGCCATGTACGCAGAACCCACGCCGTCACTCAGGTGTGCGGAGTACTCGTTCTCCAACTGGTAGAGCAGGACCGTACCGCCACCGTTCGTGTACTGATACGGTGCGATGACGGCGTTGACGGCGGTCAGCCACTCATCCGCGTGCGCGAGATAGGTACTGTTGTTCGTGCGTGCGGTGCCGCTGCTCGTGGTCATCCAACCTGGGAAGCCGCCCGCGTCGACCTCCGCATTGATGTAGGGACCTGGGCGCACCGTCACGAACAGCCCCGCCTGCGCGGCCGCCGCGAGGAATTGGCCCAGATCCCGGACCCCGGTGAAGTCGTACACCCCGGCCGCGGGGCTGTGGTAGCTCCAGTTCACATAGATGCTGATCGCGTTGTAGCCGTTCGCGCGCAGCTTCTGCAGCACATCAGTCCACAGCGACGGGCTCGGCAACCGGAACGGGTGCACTTCCCCCGACCAAAGAGCCGTCCGGCGGCCGTCGACGAGCAACGAGTACTTATCGAAGCTGACGGTGTGGGACGCCGCGGGTGTGACCGCCGGGGCCACCACGTTTTCCGGCTGTATCAGCGTGCTGCGGCGCGCGGGAAGGACGAACGAGGCGGCGGTCCCGGCCGCGAGGGCGGTGAACGACCGGCGGTCGATTTCGGGCATCATGAGCTCCTCTGGCGGAGAAGATGTGCTCCTCGGGTGGGCACGGCCGAGCGCCGCGTGCGGGATCAGCGCAGGTAGGAGACGAGCGAGAGATTCTGCTGCCTGATGCCTTGGACGACCAGGCCGGCCATCTGCGTCGCGCCGTATTGCGAGAAGTGGGTGTTGTCGGTCACCCCGTCGACCGAGGCGCGCAGGTACAGCGCCGCCGACGCGGTCGGGCCCAGCGAGGTCACCAACGCGGCGCTCTTGGCGGTCAGATCGATCAGCGGCACGTTCAGCGACGTGGCCACCGCGCGCATCTGCGCCGGCAGGTCCACCCCGATGCTGTTGACCTGCATCGCCGTGGGCGTCAGCTTGGTGCCGTTGAACAGATGGCGCACCATCGGGGTCACCAGGACCGGGACGCCGCCCTTCGCCCGCACCTCGTTCACCATGGTGGTCAGATGGCTGCGATAGGCGGTCGCGGTGGTCGTCTTGTCGTTGTGCCCGAACTGGATGAACACCAGATCGCCGGCCTTGACTTTCGCCACGATCGCCGGGAACAGCACCGAGTTGGCCAGGAAACTGCCCGAACTCTCTCCCGCGTCGGCGTAGTTCGCGATCACCGCGCCAGGACCGACGAGCGACGGGAGAATCTGGCCCCAGCCGGTATACGGCGCGGTCGGCTGATCGCACACGGTCGAGTCCCCGGCCAGATACGCCACCAGCGGATGGCTGGCCGGCTTCACCGACACTGCGGAGACCTGCGGCTTGGCACCGGTGAACCGGATGTCCAGCCCGGGAGTTCCGGTGCCGCCCTCACCGGTCGGCTCACCCTCCGGCTGGCGCACGTTGATCGTGAACGAATACTGCTTCACGCTGCCCGCTGCCGTGCTGGTCGTCGGCAGCATGAGCCGCCGCGCCTCGACCCACATCGCCGTCTGCCCGGCGGAGGTGCTGCTTCCGATCGAGACCGACACCTCGTAATTGCCTGGCGAAACGGAGTAGTGACAGGTGATCGGCGAACTGCCGGAACATCCCGCCGGCAACGCCCGCGGCACGGCGGCGGCCGCGGTCCCCGCGCCGAAACCGGCCAGGGCACCGGATATCAGCGCAGCCACACCGGCACCAGCCGCCGCCACCTGCAACAGTCTCCGTCGATGGCTCGACACGTCACTCATCACTGCTCCTTTGCTGTGAACGCTCCCGGAGTACAGCAAGATGCGCGCGGTTCAGCCACGGTAAGGGTGCTGAGTAATTGCCCTGCGTTCGACAGCCGGCAGGCTCGTGATACGTTTCAACTGCGTAAACAGCCAGACGCTCGCGCTCAAGAGAGCACAGTGATCGCTGAAAGTTACAGAAACTTTCGTCCGAACGCTATTGGGAGCGATCCCAGTTCATGTGCATTTGACCGGATTCTATGGTGCGTTCAGGAAATTTCCACGTCGGCATTCGACAGATCCTGGTGTCGCTTCTTGTTCGGTTCCGTCATGCGCTGGGCTGTCTGCACAGCCGGGTGACGCGCCTCGGCAGAATCATTCGGGTCCTGACGAGCAGCGACGGCGAGCTTCCTGAGCGGTCAACCGCCCGCCATCTGCCGGTGGTTTTACAAAGCACCCGCACAACCCCGGCGCAGTCCGTTCACGGACCGTGCCTGTCGCGATTGACGATCCAGCCGGAGTCCGGCACCGTCCCGGAGTGACGTTAGGACCGCACTCATCAAGTAGCCGTCGCTCCGACCGGCCCCGGCACGCAGGTTTTGATCACGCGGCCGCCGCATCGAATGCGCGGCATCGGGTGCGGGGTCTGGGAACAGGCACCTGTCAGGGTTTGACGTACTGGATCAGGGTGGCGACGGCGGCAGCGGCCATGAGCGCGACGGTGATCCAGCCGAGGGTCGCCGCCAGCACCCCGTTGCGGTACTTGCCCATCAGGGGTTTGTTCGCGGACACCAGCATCACGACGATCAGAAATGGGGCGGCGGCGACGCCGTTGACGGTCGCGGAGAACACCAGCAGGGTGATCGGGTTG
>NZ_DATNGK010000322.1:0-41685 GCF_035605935.1 Actinocrinis sp.
GAATGAGGAGCGCGAAGATGCTCCGGCGCCTTGCCAGGCCCGCCGCTTGGCCGATTCGCTGTGCCGTACCCGACAATTGCGGCAATCCGCCGCTGATAGTGCGTGACGTTAGACCCCAAAATGGGATCAGACGCCCTCTTAGGCGGCAAGGGCGTCTATGGCACCTACGTGCGGTGCGGCGGAGCAGTGCGCTCGAAGGAGCTGAGCAGCTGCAGCGTGTGCAGCGAGAGCTGGTCACGCACCCAGCCGACGGACGTGTCCCACTGCCGGCTGAACCCGGGTCGCCGCTCGAACCCCTCCCACACCTCTTCCAGCTCCGGTGGCACCCGTGCGGCGGGCATCCAGAGGTGAAGCAGGTTGCTGACGGTCGGATTCAGCTCACTGATCGATCGCGTCAGATCACCGGAGACGGAGCGGATCCGCTCGATGCGCTGGGTGAGCGTGGTGAGCACCCAGTCGTGCAGCGCGAGGTCGCGGACGAGTTCGAGCACTGCGTCGGCGCGATACGCCTCGCGCAGCTCGTAGGGCACGAGCAGACTGATCGCGCGGATGTTGTCATGGCGCAGCTCGAAGTTGGCCTGCGGGGTCTTGCGGTCATCGTTTTCCGCGACATACAGCGCGGTCCAGCGGGTGCGCGTCCACTGCGACTTGATCGGCGGGCGGCCGTCAAGCAACGGGGAGGACTGAAGCCGCCGGGCCAGTCGCTCGCACACCGCGCCCACGTCCAGGCATCCGGCCGGGCTTTCGGTCAGCCCGGCGAATCCCGCCGCTAGGTCACCGGCGTCCGCGCGGCCCAGGGTCTCGAGCCGGCCCGGATGAGCGGTGTAGTGCGACCACGGCTGGCGGCGTTGCGAACCGGTCGCGTCGATCCGGGTGAACGTCGAGGTCTGCAGGATGCGGCCGCCGGTGACCGCGGCGTGTGTGAGCAGCGTGCCCACCGCGCGCACCCGCGCCCCTTTCGACGTCAGGACATTGCAGTCCACGCCGTTGACGACGTCGGGGGAGAGCGCGTGGTCGATCGGCCGCTGCGACTCGAGCACCGGCTCGCCGGGCAGCAGATCGAGCAGCCGGGCCGTCGCGTCGCGGGTCAGGCTGGCGCCGTGGCGCAGCAGTCCGGTGCGGACCTCGCCGACCGCCACGGTCACCCGCGCCGCGGTATCGCCCGGCGCCGCGGGGTAACTGGGGCTAGCCTGCGTGCGCATGATCAGAAATCCGTCATGAACGTGTACGCGATCCGGCCGGTCACTTCCGGTGCGAGCTGCATGCCCTCCTGGTCCGCGCGTTGCAGCACCCGCTCCATCACCTCGTCGTCCTGGCCGACCTGGTCCAGGATCACCCGTACCGCGTGCTCGATGCCGAGGAAGCGGTTGTCCAGCAGGGAAAGCGTGCGGTAGCCGTGGAACGGCATCGCGCTCGGGTTGAGCTGCATCACCGCCGGCATCGCAGACCATTCACTCGGCAGTTCCTCCGGCAGCGGCCGCGGCTGGATGATCGTGCGGCCGTGATCGCGCAGCAGGCCGAGCCGGGAGAGCTGCCAGACCGCGGCCAGCATCGGACAGGACCACAGCCGCGAGCCGTCCTTCTCCTGCGACCACAGCTGCACGTCCACGAAGATCGAGTGCGTCCGCGCCTCGGCTTCGACCGGCGGCTGCCAGCGCTGAACGCGCAGCGCCTCGGCGGGACCGGCCGGGGAGCGCTGGCCGTTGGACAGCCAACCCGACTCGGCCACGGGCGGACGCGAGCCGTCGGTGCCCTCAACCGGAACCGAGACCAGCCGGCCCGCCACGATCGCCGCGACCTCGACCCCGTCGCTCACCGCGCAGGCCGATTCGCGCGCCACGTAGTCGACTCGCACCTCCTCCCGCGCCGCGGCCTCGCGCAGCATCGGAATCAGGTCGGCCGGTGGGATCAGCTCGCTGAAATAGTCGTCGACCAGGAAGCAGGTGCTGATGCGCGGGCGCTTGGTCAGGCCGCGCGAGGTGAAGGTGTGCACGGCGGTCTGGAACCACGGCGCGACCTGCGCTATCCGGGAGCGCAGATGCCGCTCGCCCAGTAGGAAGTCCTCCATGTAGAGGTGGTCGAGTTCGACGGACAGGTGCGAGTACGCGACGTCCTGCACCCGCCGCAGCGTCGTGGTCTCCCGGAAACTGGTGTCCATCGCGGTCAGATCGATTCCCAGACCGCGGGGTCGGTGATCGCCTGCGCCAGCGACTCGTACGCCTCGACGGTCTTCTTGTTCGCGATGCCCAGCGTGTTCACATCCCGATCGGTGATCAGCTGTTCGCGCCACTGGAGCACCGCGTCGAGGTTCACGCTGCCCAGCCGCACCGAGCGGCCCAGGTTCAGCCGCGCCGCCAGGCTCTCCAGGTCCCGGTCCATCTCGAACAGCCAGTTCTGCTGGGCCGGTTCCAGATAGGCGTTCGCGCTCGAATGCGGATCGATGTACGCCGTGCGCACGAACCGGATCAGGGTACGCATGACGTCTTTGTCATGGCCCGTGGACGTTGCCGAACTCAGCAGGCCGCGCTCGCCGTACACGAGGTCGGCCGCGGCCCGCACGTGCTGCCTGGTCCAGCGGTGGAAGACCAGCCAGCGGGCCGGGACCATGCTCAGCGCCGGCCGCGCGGTGCACTGCAGCGCCAGCTCCACGGCGAACGACCGGCCGGCGCTCAGGTCCACCAGGATCAGGTCGAACTCCTCGTCCAGTTTGATGAACAGCTGGGTGCACAGGTCCACCGTCGTCTTGTCCACGTTGAACTCGCCGCCGCCCCGGCTGCCCGGCAGCAGCACGAGCGAGCCCGCGCCTGGCGGCTGTCCCGAGCCGCCCACCTTCGACTCGGTCCAGACGTTGATGCGCTGCGCCTGGGCCGCGCGTCCGCCGAGGAAGTCGTGCAGCCCGTTGCCGATCACGCCGTCGATCGCGCTCTCCACGTCGAAGATGGTGCCGATCGTCGGGGAGCCGAAGTCGAAGTCGAGGTAGCAGGTGTTGTACCCGCGCAGTGCGGCACGGTAGGCGAGGTTCGTGCTGGTCACAGACCGGCCGGTCCCGCCTTTGTGCGACACGGAGAAGATGATCATCAGTTGGCTACTCCCGGCCGCCGCGGGCGTCGAGACGCGCTTGTGAGTTCTTATCCAGCTGTGCGACCGCGTTCACGCACAGCGCGATCGCCGTGGACGGCTGGGCGTCGATCAGGGCTCTGGCTCGTTGCAGCGAGGTGCGGATCTCTTCGAGGCCGCGCTGCATCGGCGAGGCGCTGAGCGCGGGCGTGCTCATCTGCTGCTGGTTGAGCAGGAACTCCGCCTCGCTGACCATTGCGGCGGCGGTATCGCTGAGCACCTCGCTGTGCGTCTGACGGGTGTTCAGCGCATTCGCCGAGGAGATCAGCGCGTCTACGATCCGCGCGTTCGTGGACCACAGCGGCTCGTCGTACCGCACGTTGATGCCGTCATAGGCCCGGCCGGGGTCGTCCCACAGCCCGGAAGCCTTACCGCCGTCGATCCGCCTGGAGGTCAGGTGGTTCCACAGCTGCGTGGCCAGGCCGAGGAGCCGGTCACGGGTCCTCGGGTCGATGGTCAGCTCGGCCAGCTGCGTGGTGCGCTTAAGCAGCACCGGCGCGAAGTCCGCGAGCTGATACGCCATCGGAGAGCCCATTTCCTCCGAGCCTTCGAGCTCGATCTTGAGGCCGGGCTCGTGCAGCGCGAGCGCCGGATCGTCACGCAGCGCGCGACGGGTGATCCGGGACCGGGTGGCCAGCTCGGCCAGCAGCGGTTCGACCCGCTGCAGATCCGCCTCGCTGGCGGTGCGCTGGCGCAGATCCTGGATCAGCAGGCCGGAGACCGCGAGGCTGTAGTAGTCGTTCTCGGTGTCGTCCACCGTGCGCCAGGGCAGGTCTTCCAGCGGCCAGCGGCCCTCGCCGAACCTGGCGAGCCGGGACCAGTAGATCTGGGTCAGGTCACGGCGCAGGCCGAGGGCCGTGGCCAGGCGGTCCTGCAGCGGATTCAGCAGGCCGAGCACGCGCACGCGGTCGCGGGTCAGCTGCTCGATCGCGTCCAGAGCCATCAACGTGAAGTAGAGGAAGGGCGCCGACAGCGCGATTCCATCGCGCTGAGTCGTCGCGATCCCGGCGGCCTCGTCCAGCTCGACCGGCGGCGCGTCCTTCGCGATGCCCCAGGTCCAGCCGAGCTCGAACAGCACGCTCGGGTCGTCGATCCCGGACTCGATGGTCACACCGAGCCGGGCCTCGCTCAGCCGGCCGCGCACCTCGTTCATCCGCCGGTTGAACCCGCTGATGACCAGCTGGGTGTCGCCGCTCTCGCCCTGATCGAGCATCCGGATCAGGTTGCGGCCTTCCGGCGTGTCCGGCTCGATCAGGTTGGTGGTGAAGCCTCGGGTCAAGCCGACCAGCGCGCCGGTCAGCCGCTCGTCGACCCGGCGGCGCAACTCCGTCGCGCGCTTGAGCCAGCTTCCGCGCGCGGTGGTGCGCTCGTAATCCTGCAGGAACTCCAGCGCGGACAGGCACAGGGTGATCGAGGTGGTGAACGAGACCAGCAGGTCCAGGTCGCGCTGCTCGGCGGAGAGCTTGTCGCCGGTCTTCCACGGGATGAACGCGCTGCCGCCGGCGAAGGAGGGCGGACCGTTGGGAACGGTGTAGCGGCCGAGGTAGTCCTCGAGGATCTCGATGATCGCGCGCGGGATCTGCGACTCGCTGCCGAAGCCGTGCAGCGCCGCCTTGGCGTCCTCGGAGGTCTCGTCCGGGTCCGCGAGCCGCAGCGCCGAGAGCGCCGTGGCCGGCTGGAGCACGCACAGCAGCTGTTCGGCGTCGGCGATCGAGTTCGGCTCCTGCCGGCCCTGCCAGCGCCATTTGCGATCCTGCATCGCGAAGTCGCCGACCGCGCTCCACACCTCAAGCAGCCGCCGGCGCGGTTCGATGTTCTCGACGTTCGCTCTCATCGGCGCTCCGAACGTGGCGTGGGCGGGAACGAAGTGCGGGTGAGCGTCCGGCCCGGCGGGTCCCTGCCCCGTCAGACCTCGAAGTCAGCGGCGAGAGTCTATCGGTTCGGCCCGGTCGGCTCGAAGCGCTCTGAATCATCGTACGTCGCGTGTCGGGGCGTCAGGTGGTCATTTGGATCAGGTCGTTATTCCCAGCGCCAGCAGCATTCCGCTGTAGCCGCGACGCAGCGGTTGGGCGCCGGTGGGGATCCGGTGGATGCACACCTCCGTCGCTCGGTTCGCGAGGCAGTCGCGCAACTCCGTTGCGCCGACGCCCACCGCGGGGAACGGGACGCCCGCTATCTCATAGCCCTGTGAATACTCCATGAAAGCGGCCGCGAACGGCGCGCCGGGACGCAGCGCCCGCAGGAATCGGGAGACCGCGCGGTCGAACTCGGCGTAGTCGGCCGTGATCGACTCGGCGACGAAGAACATCGTGCCCAGGTCCCAGGTCTGCGCTGGCAGGTCGAAGACGCTGCCGTGCTGTATCCGGCCGCGTTCGGCGAGCCAGCCGCGGGCCTGCTCGAAGCGGCCGCGGCAGTCCTGGGGGGAGATCCGCTCCCAGTAAGGCCGCCAGATCTCGCCGCAGTGCGCCAGGTGTGAGCGCAGCCAGGCGATGTTGCTGTGGGAGTAGTCGACGAGGGTGACGCTGCGGCACAGCGGCAGCATCGCGAGGCCGGGATACAAGTTAGGTCCGCAGCCGACGTCGATGCCGTGCGCTCCCGAGCCCTTCACTGCCGCCGCGCCGTTCACAGCGCCCGGGCGGCCGGCGTGTTCGGCGAACCAGGCCTGAGTCAGGGCCAGGATCTCCTCGTCGTCCGCGCGCAGGCGCGAATAGTTGTGTACGAGGTAGTCGAAGGGGTCGAACGCGTCCCACGGATATTCGGAGTTACGGGTCGGTGCCGCGCGCATCTGATCCATGGATGGTGGCCATCGCTCGCAGTCGCAGTGTCTGAGTGTGCGGTGTCGACGAGGATCGTGTCGACGAGTACTGATTGTCTCGGCACCATAGCAGATCTCGATCAGGCTCCGACGTCTCGCGCGGCGGGTCGGCAGGGTTGGGCCGCAGCTCAACGAGGTACATCGCTACCAGTACGAGCGCGGCGCCGAAGTACCCGCGCGCCGGTAAGTGCTCACCGGCGAGCCGGGCGGCCAACGCGCCGAACACCGGTTCCATCGTCATCACCACCGCGGTCCGGGTTGCCGAGATCCGCCGCTGCGCGAAGGTCTGCACGAAAAACGCGGCGGCTGTGCACAGCAGCGCGGTGTACCCGAGGGTGAGCCAATCTTGACCGCGGCTTGGCAACCCGATCGCGCCACGGCCGAGCGCCGACGGCAGCCCGACGAGGAGGCACACGGCCGTCGTCGTCGCGAGCTGCACGACGGCCAGCGCGTACGGATCGTGCTGCTCGGTCCACGCGCCGACCGCCGTGATGTGGGCGGCCCAGCCCACCGCGCAGAGCAGGGTGAGCAGCTCGCCGGTCCCGATCAGGCCGCTGCCCGGGAGATCGAGCGTCAGCAGGCCGAGGCCGATCGTGGCCAGCGCGGCCCCGGCCCAGGTGGCCGCCGCGATCCGGGTGCGCAGCACCAGCGCGCTGAGGGCCGGGGTGAAGACCACGAACAGGCCGGTGATGAATGCGGACACTGATGCCGGGGTGGTGCGCAGGCCATAGGTCTGGGTCAGGCAGCTGAACGCGAGGATCAGGCCGATGAGCACTCCGTGCCGCCAGCCGGTGCGGCCGAGTGCGCGCAGCGCGCGGGGCCGGATCGCGAGCAGCACGGCGGTCGCGAGCGCGAAGCGTTCGAACATCAGGTCCGCGACCGGCACCTCGGCGAGCGCGTCCTTGGTCAGCACGAAGGAGCCGCCCCAGACCAGCGTGACACCGAGCAGTCCGGCCGTGGCGGAAGCCGTTCCGCGCGATGGCGCGGAATACGGGTCTCGTCGCATCTAGAAGATGTACAGCGTGATCGTCGAGCCGTAGTCGACGCTGGAGCCGCCGCCTGGCGACTGCCGGCCGACGCTGTCGACGAACGGGAGCAGCCGCGTGGTCTGCACGCTGAAGCCCTGCGCCTCGAGCGCGGCAGTGGCGTCCTCGACCGTCATGCCGGTCACGTCACGCACCACGACCTGCTTCGGGCCGCTGGAGATGGTCAGCGTGATCGTGCTGCCCGCGGGCGCCGATCCCTTCGGCGTGTAGGAGACCACCGAGCCCTTCGGTACGGTGCCCGAGGAGGCTTGGTCCGTGGCCACGGCCACTGTGAAACCACGCTGCTTGAGCGCGTTGGTCGCGTCGTCCTGGTTCTGGCCGGACACGTTCGGGACCGTGATGTCCTGCTGCCCCTTCGACACGGTCAGCGTGATCACAGCGCCCTGCTTCACCGGCGTTCCGGGACTAGGCGAGACCGAGACCACGTCGCCGACCGCCACCTTGTCGCTGTACGTGGTGGCTATCGTGTACTTGAGCCCGTCGTTCGCCAGCGTGTTCGTAGCCTGAGACTGGGTGAGGCCGACCAGGTTCGGGGTGTTCTCGAACGCCAGGCGGCCGTACAGCCAGGCGCCTATTCCGGCCGCCGCGGCCAGGATCAGTATCACCACGAAGATGATCAGACCCTTGTGTGAGCGGCGCGGTGGTGCGTCATCCACGACATAACCCTGACGCGGCGATGTGCGCGGCCTGATATTCGGCTGGGCGGCGGCGAAGTTCCTCGTTGGCTCCGCGGTGCGGGTCGGTTCCGGGGGCAGCGGCAGCGTCGACTCGGGACCGGGGCGCGCGCCGAAGTTCAGCGCGGTGTCCGGCAGGTTCGCGTACACGGCGCGCACCTGCTCGCGGAACGCGGTCGCGTCGGCCGGCCGGACGTTCGGGTCGCGCGCGGTGGCCGAGGCGACCAGGGCGTCGAGCGCCGGGTCGAGACCCGGCAGCAGCAGGGAGGGCGCCGGGACCCGCTCGGTGACGTGCCGCCGCGCGATCTCCATCGGGCTGCCGCCGGTGAACGGCTTGCGCCCGGTGAGTAGCTCGAACAGCACGATCCCGGCCGAGTACACGTCGGAGCGCGCGTCGCAGGTCCCGCTCTGCACCAATTCCGGGGCGAGGTAGGAGACGGTGCCGATCAGGCCGCCGCCGGGTACTGCGCCGCCGAGCGAGGAAGCCAGGGTGGTCCCCGGCCCCTGGTCGGCGGTCGCGGTGCGGGCCAGGCCGAAGTCGGTGACCTTGACCGCTGCCGCGTAAGAGCCCTGCCGGCTGTTCAGCACCGCGTCGTTGAGCAGCACATTCTCCGGCTTGACGTCCCGGTGCACGATTCCGGCGCGGTGCGCCGCGGCCAGGCCGGCCAGCATCGCGTCCAGCACCTCAAGCGCCTCGCGCGGGGCCAGCCGGCCACGGCGGCCAAGCAGCTGGCGCAGCGTCTCGCCGGGGACGTACTCCATCGCCAGGTACGCCAGCGGCGGCTGACCGGACTGGTCGTAGACGGCGACAATGTTCGGGTGACTGAGCCGTGCGGCTGACTTCGCCTCGCGGATGAAGCGGGCGACGTACTCGGGGTGCCGGGCCAGCTCGGGGTCTATCACCTTGAGCGCGACGAGCCGGTCAAGCCGGTTGTCCCAGGCGCGATACACGGTCGCCATACCGCCTTGGGCAAGGCGGGACTGCACGGCGTACCGGCCGTCGAGCGTCCGCCCGATCAGCGCGCCGTCCAGCACCGATCCATGCCGCGAAGGAGCCTCCACGTTCACCGAGTGTAGGCGGTGCTTGCGACAGCGGGGTCTGCCGAAACGCGACTGTGTCGAAGCTGGTACGGCAGGGCTCGAACGCCCGCGGTCCGACGGGGGAAATGCCTGCTCAGAAGGCTGGAGTCTCGGCGAGGCCGGGGGAGGAGGCGCGGGCGTGGAAGCGCTGCGGGATGCGTCCGGCCAGGTGCGCGAGCCGCCCGGCGGTCACCGCGTGCCGCATCGCCGCCGCCATCCGGGCCGGGTTCTGGGCTCTGGTGACCGCCGAAGCCAGCAGCACGGCTGAGCAGCCCAGTTCCATCGCGAGCGCGGCGTCGGAGGCGGTACCGATTCCGGCGTCGAGGATCACCGGCACGCTCGCGCCGCGCACGATCAGTTCCAGGTTGTGCGGGTTGCGGATGCCCAGACCCGAGCCGATCGGTGCTCCGAGCGGCATCACAGCTACGCAGCCGGCCTGTTCGAGGCGGCGCGCGAGCACCGGATCGTCGTTCGTGTAGGGCAGCACGGTGAACCCATCGGCGACAAGGGTCTGTGCCGCGTCGAGCAGCTCGACGGGATCGGGTAGCAGCGTGTCCTCGTCGGCGACGACTTCGAGCTTCACCCAGTCGGTCTCCAGCGCCTCGCGCGCCATGCGTGCGGTACGCACAGCCTCGCGTGCGGTATGGCAACCGGCGGTGTTAGGCAGCACCTGGATTTTGAGCGCGGTGAGCAGATCAAGCACTGACCCGGCGGTACCCGGAGCTACGCGCCGTAGCGCGACGGTGGTCAGCTCGGTGCCTGAAGCGACGAGGGCATCCTCAAGAGCAACGAGGCTGGGAGCGCCGCCGGTGCCCATGATCAGCCGCGAGGCGAAGGACTTTCCGGCGAGCTCGAATGTGTCGGTGGCATGCGCGAGCGCTGCACTTTCAGGCACTGCTCCCCCTCGTTTTCGCCGCAGTTATCAACGCTGTCTTCATCCGCCCTGAACTGCCGTCAGGATTTCGATCTCGTCGCCGTCACGCAGGCGTCTGGAATCCCATTCGGTGCGCGGTACGACGGCGTCGCCGACCGCTACAGCGATACCTGTCCGGCTAGGGCGCAGTTGGCTGACGACCGCGCCGAGCGTGGTGTCCGCGGGATAGGACTCAGACTGTCCGTTCACCACGACACGTATGGGCGTCATGGTCATGCAAACGCGGCCTTCTTCGCGAACCGCCCGAGTTCCTTGCCGAAGCGCTGCGGTACGAAGGCGGCGGCCTCCTCAGGCAGCTGCCCGGTTACCAGGCACTCGGCGATCGCGTCAGCCGTGATTGGCGTGAGCAGCACGCCGTTGCGGAAGTGTCCAGTGGCCGCGATCAGGCCTGGCAGATCGGTGGCACCGAGAATCGGTGCGTTATCCGGTGAACCGGGCCGCAGGCCCGCACGTACTTCCGTGAGTGGCAGCTCACCGACATCAGGCACGAGACCGTGTGCGGCGCGCAGCAGTTCGTAGACGCCGCCCGCAGTCACCTGCGTGTCAAAGCCCTGCTCTTCAACGGTCGCGCCGATGACCAGTTCACCATGCTCGCGCGGCACCAAGTACACCTGCCGCCCGCGCACCACACCGCGTACCGCGTGGCTGAGGAAAGGCGCCGCGCTCGCGGGCACCGAGAGGCGCAGAATCTGGCCTTTGACCGGCCGGATCGGCGGCAGCACTCCGGAAGGCAGGCCCGGGATCGAGGTCGAGCGGCAACCGGCGGCCAGCACGACGCGCTGGGCGTGCAGGATCCGGCCGTCAGCCAGCCGCACACCGGCGGCCGCGTCGTGCTCGATCAGCAGTTCCGCGACGCGCTCGCGATGCAGTTGCACGTGCGCGCGGCCGATCGCGGTGAGCAGCGCCGCGATCAGCATCCGGTTGTCGATCTGATGATCACCCGAGACCAGCAGGCCCGACTGCACGTCCGGAGCCAGCAGCGGCTCATGGGCGCGGCACTCGCGGCCGGTCAGCGGCTCGGAGGCGAGCCCGAGGCGCTGGTGGAATTCGGCCAGATCGGCCAGGACCGCCCGGTCGCCGGAGTCGAACGCGACGGCGAGCGTGCCGCCGGCCGAAAAACCGGCCGAGGTGCCCGAGACCTCTTCCAGTTCGGCGACGAATTCGGGGTATCGGCGGGCCGAGGCGAGATTCAGCCGCAGCAGCTGTTCCTCGCCGTAATGGGCCTCGGTGACCGGGGCCAGCATTCCCGCCGCGGCATGCGAGGCGCCCGAACCGGGTTCGGGATCGACCAGCGCCACCCGAACTCCCCGTTGGGCAGCTCGCCAGGCGACCGCCAGTCCGATCACCCCGGCGCCGACGATCACCGCGTCGTAGTCGGTACGCGGCCGTGCGTGCGGGATGGCGATCTCAGGCGCATCCATCGTTCCGCTCCCTCCGCCCAGCTCCCAAAGGGCGCAGGGCCAGGTTCAAACGGTCGGGGGCCGCGTGCCCCCCTCTCAACCCGCCGCGGCGGGCTCCCGTGCTGCTGCTGTTCGTTACCGCAAGTCTATCCGGCGCCGCCCCGCGTAATCGGTCGCGTTGAAAAGCTCACGCGGGCAGGACGGCGCCGTGGACGTGCGGCATGGGTGCTCAGCCCGCGGCGGCCGGGGGTGCGGTCAGACCGGGGGCGATGATGTTGAACCAGGCCAGGATCGCCAGCAGCAGGCCGATCGCGCCGAGGATCAGGCCGCCGAGGGCGGTGGCGCGAGCCCAGCCGGGGGTCTTGCCGCTCAGCAGCAGCGCCGGGGAGGCCAGCACGCCGGCGCCGAACAGCAGCGCGGCGAGCGCGAAGATGCCGCCGAGCGCCGCCTGGCCGTGCCAGCTGCTGTGGAACGCGTCGAGCGAGGCCTGCGTGCTCTGCGTCTTGGTCTTGAGCTCGGCGACGTACTCGGCGCGCGCGCCGTACACGGTGCCGAGCCAGCCGCCGGTCAGCGAGACGATGGCGAGCACGAGAGAGGTGAGGCCGAAGGCTCCGGAGACGAAGCCGGAACCGACCGGCTCGTCGCCGTCGTCATCTCCCTCGTCGAACTCGGCGAGTTCCTCGGGCTGCTCCGGCTCCGCGATCTCGGGCTCGGAGACGGCGGTCGAGACGGTCTCCGTCTCGGACTCCTCGCCGTTCTGGGTCGTGGTGTTTTCCATAGGCCGACACCCTAGGGCTTTTTGCTGAGCGTGGGGTAAACCCGGGGCTGGAAGTTTCCGCCGATCGGCCGTCGTTGCGATTCCGGGCCGCGATCATCCCGTGGCGTGGCTATCCGTTGGGCTGTGTCGTATAGCCATGGCAATCTGGATACCGTGACATCCCTTTCCGCCGAGCTCGAAGAGCTCGTTCCCGCCTGGCTCACCCTGCCCGAGGTCGCCGAGCGCCTCTCCCTTCCGGTCAGCCGCGCCCGTCAGCTGCTCAAGGAGCGCCAGCTGCTGGCGGTGCGCCGGCCCGAATCGAAGGTCCTCTCGGTGCCTGCGGCCTTCCTCGACGGCCCGCAGATCCTCAAGGGGCTGCCCGGCACCCTCACCCTGCTGGCGGACAACCGCTTCTCCGAAGAGGAGGCGCTGCGCTGGCTGTTCACCCCGGATGAGTCGCTGCCCGGTACCCCGGTGGAGGCGCTGGCGCAGAATCGGGGCACCGAGGTGCGCCGCCGCGCGCACGCGCTCGGTTTCTGATCAGTGGCGATAGTTGACGGCGCCGCCCGCCTGTATCTGTGCACTGACGGCAGGCGGGCCCGCGGCGATCTGGCCGAATTCCTGGACGCGGTGCTCTCCCGGGGCGTCGACATCATCCAACTGCGCGAGAAGGGCCTGGAAGCGCGCCGCGAACTGGCCCTGCTCGAGCAGTTTGCCGAGGCCTGCGCGCGGCACGGCAAGCTGCTCGCGGTCAATGACCGGGCAGACGTGGCCGTCGCGGCGGGCGCACCGGTACTGCATCTCGGCCAGGACGACCTGCCGACGCCGTTCGCGCGCCGCATCGCCGGGCCGGGCGTCGTGCTCGGCCGCTCGACGCACAGCGAGCAGCAGGTCGACGCGGCGCTGGCTGACCCGCTGACCGGATATTTCTGCGTCGGCCCGTGCTGGCCGACACCGACCAAACCCGGTCGCGCGGCGCCCGGGCTGGGCCTAGTGCAATACGCAGCCAAGATGGCCCCGCCGCAAGACCCGTCGGCGCTGCCGTGGTTCGCGATCGGCGGCATCGACCTCGAGACGGTCGATCACGTCATCGCGGCGGGCGCGCGCAGGGTGGTCGTGGTCCGCGCGATCACCGAGGCGGCGGATCCCGGGGCCGCAGCGGCCGAACTCGCCGCCCGTGTCCGCGCCGCGGATCGGGTCGGTGGACCGTGACGGCTGCTAGGGCGCGTTTGAGAAGTATCGCCGGGGCCGCGGCGCCTGCCCCGCACGCTCGCTGTGTTGGCGAAGCACCCACAGACGACCCGGTATGAGGGTGCTCCGCCGCCTTGCGATCGCACGCGCCAGACGCCGCGGCCTTATCCGACGCTACTTCTCAAACGCGCCCTAGTCGCCGAGCGCCGGTCAGCCGCAGAAGATCAGGAAGCAGGTCCTGGTCGAGGAGGCACGCGGCGTCGGGCTTGGGCTGGCCGAGCGGGTAGCCGTCGCGCTGGCCGTGCCCGTCGCCGCCTTGGTCTGCGTCGCGCTCGGGGTGGGGGAGTGGCTCGGCGTAGCGGAGCGCGAAGGACTCGCGGTGACCGAGAGGCTGGTGCCGATAGTGCCGTTGGCTCGGCCGGTGGAGGTGGCGCCCGGCGAGGAAACCGGGATCACGTTGGCCGCCCCGCCCTTCGCCGTCGAGTCGCCGCCGCCCTGGAAAGTCATGAAACCGATCGCCCCGACGGCCACCGCCGCCGCGGTCGCGCCGCCGAGCAGGACGGAGCGCTTCTTGCGCCGCGCCGCCTTCGCGCGTGCCTGGCTCGCGGTGGACTGGCTCGCCCGGCCGGGCGAGCGGCGGTCCCGGCGACGCGCGCCCGGCCCAGTCGTCGCCGCGTGCGCCGGTGCCGGCTCCCAGACCGCCTTGATCGCAGGCCCCTGATCAGACGCTGCGTCAGGTCCGGCGGTCGGAATCAGTTCCGCCGAGCCCTGATAGTCCAGTCGGCGGCGGAATTCCGCGGCCTGGCCTGGATCGATTCCCAACTGCCGGGTACGCTGGCGCGGCTCAGAGCCCTGAGCCCACGGCTCGTCGTCCCGGTGTCTCTCGGATCGCCGGTATGCCTCGCTCACAGTGGGCGTGACCCTACCAAACCCCGTTGGCACGCAACACCAGCCCCACCCTTCATTGCCGACTCATTGCCTCGTCTTGAGCCGTCCGCTCCGCGCCCGGCTGCGTCGCCTTCGTGCAAAGATACGGAACGGTTGCGTATTGGAAAGTGGCAGGGTAGGCTCCCCGCATTACCGGGATTACGAAACGGAACGGTCCCGATTCATGCGGGGCCTGGGGAAACCTTGGAGGGGATCCCGTGGCACAGAACTCTCCCGCGGCGCGCGCCGCGGACGGGCCGCCCATCGCCGACGCCGGCCACCCGCGCCGCTGGCTGATCCTAGGCGTGCTGGTCTTCTCGCTACTCGTGGTCGTGCTCGACAACACGGTGCTCAACGTCGCGCTCAAGACCATCGCGCTGCCCAAGCCGGACGGCCTCGGCGCGAGCCAGTCCGACCTGGAATGGTCGATCAACTCCTACACGCTGATCTTCGCCGGACTGCTGTTCACCTGGGGCATCCTGGCCGACCGGCTGGGCCGCAAGCGGATCCTGATGCTCGGCATGGTGCTGTTCGGCATCACCTCGGTGCTGTGCGCCTATGCCGGCAGCCCCGGCGAACTGATCGCCGCGCGGGCCGCGATGGGCTTCGCCGGCGCCGCGATCATGCCCAGCACCCTCGCCGTGATCGCCAACGTCTTCCCCCGCCAGGAGCAGGGCAAGGCCATCGGCGTGTGGGCCGGCTCCGTCGGCCTCGCGGTCGCCATCGGCCCGGTGGTCGGCGGCGCGCTGCTGGACAGCTTCTGGTGGGGCTCGGTCTTCCTGATCAACGTGCCGATCATCATCATCGGCCTGATCGCGATGACCGTCATCGTCCCCGAGTCGCGCAATCCGAACCCGGGCAAGCTGGACCCGGCCGGCGTGCTGCTCTCCATGGCGGGCCTGGTCATCTTCGTCTACGGCGTCATCCACGGCGGCGACACCGGCGACTGGGGCAAGCCCGCGGTCTGGGGCCCGCTGGTGATCGGCGTGGCGCTGCTGGCGCTGTTCGTGGTCTGGGAACGCAACACCGACCACCCCGCGCTGGACGTGCGGTTGTTCAGCAACCGGCCGTTCTCCGCGGCCGTGATCTCCGTCGCGCTGTCCTTCTTCGCGATGATGGGCAGCCTGTTCTTCCTGACCTTCTACCTCCAGTCGGTGCGCGGATACACGCCGCTGCAGGCGGGCCTCTGGGTGCTGCCGTTCGCGGCCGCTCAGGTGATCTTCTCGCCACTGTCCGCGAATGTCGTCAACAGGTTCGGGGCGCGCTCGGTCTCCTTCAGCGGCCTGCTGCTGATCGCGGTCGCGCTGTCGCTGTATCAGTTCATCGGCGTGCACTCGGCGATGTGGGTCTACGGCGTGATCGCGGCGCTCCAAGGCGTCGCGATGGCGCTGGTCATGCCGCCGGCGACCACGACGGTCATGACCTCGCTGCCACGCGAGCGCGCCGGGATCGGCTCCTCGATCAACAACACGGTCCGTCAGGTCGGCGGCGCGCTCGGCGTCGCGGTCCTGGGCACGGTGCTCACCTCGGCGTACCGCAGCCGCATCGAGCCGGTGCTGACCGGATCCGGAGTGCCGTCGGGTGTCGCGCACAACGTCAGCAGCTCGATCGAGGCGACGCAGGGCTTTGTCGCGCAGTCCGCGGCGCAGCACCCGCAGGCCACCCAGCTGCTGGGCCCCGCCAACAACGCGTTCGTGCACGCGCTGCACGTCTCGACGCTGTGCGCCTCGGGGGTCGCCGTAGTGGCCGCGCTGCTGGTGCTCGCCTGGTTGCCGCGCCGCGGCGCGGGAAGTGGTTCCGGTGCCACTCATGGCGCGCCTCAGACCGCCCAAAGCGTGAGCGCATAGGGTCATGAGGTCAATCTTGGAGGACGGTTCCGAGCCGGATAGATGAGCACTCGACGATGAAGATGAAGGACGAGGTCCAGCCCGGTCCGCCCGCGCCCGCAGCAGCGGCGCGGCGGCCGGGTCGGCCGCGCAGCGACCAGGCCGAGGAGGCGATCCTCGACGCCGTGTTCACCCTGTTCTCCGAGGGCGCCACCTTCGACGCGCTCTCGATGGAGATGATCGCGGGCGAGGCGAAGGTCGGGAAGGCCACCATCTACCGGCGCTGGCCCAACAAGGAGGCGCTGGTCATCGACGCGATCTGCCGCCGCCTGCATCCGGACGCGGAGAAATTCGCGCCGCCCGGCGCCTCGGTGCGCGAGGATCTCATCTTCCTGCTCGAGAAGATGCGCCGGCACCTGCAGGAGGAGAGCAGTGGCTCGGCGTACAACGTGCTGACGAACGTGGGCAAGGCGAACCCGTTGCTGTACCGCCGGTACCACGAGGTGGTCATCGAGCCGCGCCGGGACCTGTATCGCAGGGTGCTGCAGCGCGGCATCGCGACCGGGGAACTGCGCGCCGACCTCGATGTCGAGCGCACGATGCTGATCCTGACCTCGACCATGCTGAACGTCACCCGCCACCCGCTGGGAGATCCGGTGGGCCGGGAGTTCAGCGTCGGCCTCACCGACGATCTGCTGCGCGGCGCGGCACCGAGGTCAACCGACGCGGACGCGGTACGCGTGGCAGGCGTCGACAAGCCGGTGAAGGTCAAGCGCGGCGGTACCGAGCCCGTCAGCGCGTAAGCACGGTGCCCAGACGCGCTTGAGCCGAACCTGACCAGAGGACCCGTCAGGCGCTCTCGCGCCACCGGGAGGTAATCGGCAGCCGCCGGTCCCGCCCGAAGGCCTTGGCCGAGATCTTGGTGCCCGGCGGGTACTGCCGGCGCTTGTACTCGGCCGTGTCGGTCAGTTTGAGCACCCGCTGCACCAGCTCCGGATCGAAGCCGCGCGCCTCGATCTCCTCGCGGCCGTGATCGCCGTTGACGTAAAGCTCCAGGATCTCGTCGAGCACCTCGTAGGGCGGCAGCGAGTCGGTGTCCCGCTGGCCCGGCCGTAGCTCGGCGCTCGGCTCCTTCTCGATCGAGTTGCGCGGGATCGGCGCAATCTCACCGCGCCGCTCCGCCTCCTCGTCGCGCCACCTGGCCAGCGCCCACACCAGCGTCTTCGACACGTCCTTGATCGGCCCGAACGCGCCGACCGCGTCCCCGTAAAGGGTCGAGTAGCCAACCGCGAGTTCCGACTTGTTGCCGGTCGCCAGCACCAGGTGCCCGCGTTGGTTCGAAAGCGCCATCAGCGCCGTGCCGCGCACCCGCGCCTGAAGGTTCTCCTCGGCGAGGCCGGTGAGCGCGGTGCCCGAGTCGGCGAGGGTCTTGAGGTACGCCTCGACCATCGGCGCGATCGGGACGGTCTCGTAGTGCAGGCCGGTGCGCCGGGCCATGTCCCCGGCGTCGTCCTTGGAGTGGTCCGAGGAGTAGCGGCTGGGCAGCGAGACGCCATACACGTTCTGCGGGCGGAGCGCGTCGCAGGCGATCGCCGCGACCAACGCCGAGTCGATGCCGCCGGAGAGCCCGAGCAACACAGTCGAGAAACCGTTCTTGCGCACGTAATCGCGCAGACCGGTGACGAGCGCCTGGTAGATCTCGCCGAGGTCGTCGAGGCGCGGGGCGATCACGGCCGGACGCGGCTCGTACGGTTCGGCGGGGCCGGTCGAGGCGACGACGCGGCGGATCGCCAGGCCATTGCTGGCGATCGCGTCCTGCGCCGGGCCTTCGGCCGCCGGGAGTTCGAGGTCGAGGACGAACAGCTCCTCAGTGAACTGACCCGCGCGGGCGAGCACCTGTCCGTCCGCCGCGACGACGAGGGTGTCACCGTCGAAGACCAGCTCGTCCTGGCCGCCGACCTGGTTCACGTAGACGACGGGGCAACCGGCCTCGGCGGCGCGCCTGGCCAGCAGGTCGTGCCGCACGTCGTCCTTGTTCAGTTCGTACGGCGAGGCGTTGATCGACAGCAGCAGCCCGGCGTTCGCCTCGGCCACCGCGGCGACCGGTCCGCCGTCCTGCCACAGGTCCTCGCAGATGACCAGCGCGACGTCGATCCCGCGCACGCGCACCACCGGCAGCACGTCGCCGGGCACGAAGTACCGGTACTCATCGAACACGCCGTAGTTCGGCAGGTGGTGCTTGGCCGAGCGCACCAGCACCGAGCCGCGGTGGATCACAGCGGCCGCGTCCAGCGGAGAGCCGGCGGGACGGCCGATGCGCGGCGCGTCGTCCGCGATGCCGTCGAGGTACCCGGCGATCACCACCAGCTCGCCGAGCCCTTCCTGCGCGAGCCGGGTAGCGAGCTGATCGAGGGCGGCGCGGGCGGCCTGCACGAACGAGGGGCGCAGCGCGAGGTCCTCGATCGGGTAGCCGGTGAGCGCCATCTCGGGCGCGGCCAGGATGTGCGCACCGTCCGCGGCCGCCTTGCGGGCCGAGTCGAGGATCAGTGCCGCGTTCCCGGCGAGGTCGCCGACGGTCGGGTTGATCTGTGCCAGAGCGATCCGCAGCTGCGCCATGACCCAAGCATACGCCCCTTCTCGTCGTACTGACGAGAAGGGGCGCTGTGCTCTGCGCCACGTGGCTGCGGATCTTAGCTGGCAATCAAGCGGAGCTCGCCGATGACGAGGTCGAACTCGAGGCGCCGCTGGCGGTGCATGCGTAGAGGCCTGATCCGGAGGTCGAAGTCGTCGTCGATGAGCCGCTGGACGAACCGCCGTACGCGCTGGCTGAGACCGCGGTGCAGTGCTGCGTCACCCAGGTCTGCACCTGGCTGGTCGCCGAGTTGCCGCCGCCGGGACCGCCGAAGCCGCCGCCTCCCATGCCGCCACCGAGCATCACGTACTTCAGCTCACCGGAGGCCACGAGCTGCTGAAGCTTGGCCGCGGTCATCGCCGGGTCGCTGCCGGTGAAGCCCCACATGGAGATCACGTCGCGCCCGGTCTGCAGCTCGATCGACGCGGCCGAGTTCGAGTTGGCCACCGCGATCAGCCACTTCGCCGAACCCTGATGCGCTTCGAGATAGCTGATCATCGCGGCGGAAAGCTGCGAGCCGCCGCCCGGCAGGCCACCCGAGAAGCCGCCGCTTCCGGCTCCTGAGCCGGATGACAGGCCGGGGAGGTCGCCGGGCAGGGCATCCTGGCTGCTTTGCCCGCCCTGGCTCTGTCCACTCTGCCCCGGTAGGCCGAACGGACCGCCGAAACCGCCTTGGCCGCTGCCGCTTCCGGGCGCGGAACCGGAGCCACCGCCGAACGACGGCAGCTCACCGGCCTGTCCGCCCGGCGCTCCTTGGCCGCCGAAGTCACCTCGTCCGAGGCCCGCGAACGCACCGCCGGGACCTCCCATCGAGCCGTTCGATGGACCGGCCAGTGGGTTGGTCCCGTTGACCGTGGAGTTCGCCGCGGAAGCCGCGAACGCCGCCGGCCCGGCAAGCCCGGCGACCAGCAGCGCCGCCAGACCCACCGCGCCGAGCCGCGCGCGCTGGCCTGGCCGCAGCCGCACGGCGATCAGCGCCGCGACCGCGACGATCGCCGCCAGCGCGATGATCGGCACCAGCCACGTCGCGTAGGAGGCTCGGTGCAGCAACGCGATCGACCACAGTGCACTGATACCGACCGCAATCGGGATCGCCAGCCATGCCCAGTTGCGTTCGTGCATCCGCTGCCAGACCACGGAGCCTCCGCCGCCGACGAGCGCACCGATCGCCGGAGCCAGCGTCGTGACGTAGTACGGGTGCATCGTGCCCTGTTGATATGAGAACACGACGAAGTGGACGGCCAGCCACAGCCCCCACAACAGCAGTGACGCACGAACCGGGTCCGTGCGCGGCGCCTTGCCGCGCAACACCAGCGCCGCGACGCCGAGGATCGCAGCCGCGGGCAGCAGCCAGGAGATCTGCGCGCCGAGGATGTCGTTGAACAGCCGGCCGAAGCCCGAGGTCCCGGAGAAGCTCGCGCCGCCGCCTGCGCCGCCGTTGCCGGACTCGTTCCCGGTGATGCGGCCCAAGCCGTTGTAGCCGATCACCAGGTCCCACACCGAGTTCGTCCACGAACCGCCGATGTACGGACGCGAACTCGCCGCAATGGCGTCGACGATCAACATCCACCAGAACGACGCGAGTGCGAGCACACCGGTGAAGATTGTCAGCTGCCTGATGCGGCGCCAGAACCCGCCCTCGGCCGCGAACAGGTACACCAGCACCAGCGCCGGCAGCACGATGTACGCCTGGAGCATCTTGGTGTTGAATGCGCAGCCGAGCATCACGGCCGCCCACAGCAAGGGGCGCAGCCGCTTGGTCCGCATCGCTTCCAGCGTGAACCACGCCCCGAGCGTCATCAACAGCACGAGCACCGGGTCCGGGTTGTTGTCCCGGTTGATCGCCACGGTGATCGGAGTCAGGGCCATGACGAGCGCGGCCACCGCGGCTGCGGCGTGCCCGAAGGTTCGGCGCACCGCCGAGTAGAGCACGCCGACTGCGGCAACGCCGCACACTGCGATAGGCGCCAGCATCGCGAAGCTGGAGAACCCGAAGATCCGGGTGGAGATCTCCATCACCCACAGCGCGAACGGCGGCTTGTCCACGGTGATGAAGTTCCCTGAGTCGAGCGAGCCGAAGAACATCGCGGACCAGCTCTTGGTCCCGCTCTGCACCGCGCCCGCGTAGAACTCGTTCGCGTATCCGTTGGCGGTCAGGCCCCAGAAGTACAGCATCGCGCTGAGCCCGAGGATCGCCAGCAATGCGGGTCTGGCCCATCGAGGGTCCTCGGGCCGGCCGAGGTAAGCGCGCCGCAACCGCGAGCGCTTGGCCTGCGGTCCTGGGATGGCAGCGAACGGCGCCGGCCAGGTGATTTCCTCCGGCACCACCGGAAGCTGGTCAGTCATCTGAGATACTCCGCTACGGGCGCTCGGGCTGACCGGTGCGCCGGGGATTGAATACCCAGGCCCGCATCAGCAGGAATCGGACGAGGGTGGCCATCGCGTTCGCCGCGATGAGAGTGGCCAGCTCGACCGCGTGGGACGTGGCCGGCGCGGCGGCGTGCAGCACCGCGAGCGCGCCATTGGTAAGGGCGAGACCGATGAGGAACGCGACGCCGCCTTCGACCTGGTGTCGCAGGGCGCTGGTACTGCCTCGCACGCCGAAGGTATAGCGCCGGTTGGCGGCCGTGTTGGCGATCGCGGTGAGCGCCAGCGCGAGGGTGTTGGCGAGGTAGGCCGGGCAGACGGCGCGCAGCACCCAATACAGCAGCAGGTAGGCGAGAGTGCTGGCGACGCCGATGACCGCGAAGCTCGGCAGCTGGTTTCGCATGCCCTGCGGCAGTTGTGCGGCCAGCACCCGCGCCTGGACCGGCGCCTTGACGCCGCCGCGAAGTGCCTGGCGGCCGACCCGCCACATGCCACGCAGGTCTTCGAGGGCGGTCTGCACGATGTCCACCCTGCTGTCCGGATCGTCAACCCAGTCCACCGGGACCTCATGGATGCGCAGCCCGCTGCGCTCGGCGAGCAGCAGCAGTTCGGTGTCGAAGAACCAGGCCTGATCCTGCACCTGCGGAAGCAGAGCCTTGATGATCTCGGTACGCCCGGCTTTGAAGCCGCACTGCGCGTCCGAGAAGCGGGCGGCCATCGCCGAGCGCAGCATCAGGTTGTAGGTGCGGGAGATGAACTCGCGCTTCGGCCCGCGCACCACGGCCGCGCCGCGCGCCAGCCGGGAGCCGATCGCCAGGTCTGAGTGCCCTGACATGAGTGGCGCGATCAGCGGGAGGAAGGCGTCAAGGCCGGTCGAGAGGTCGACGTCCATGTACGCGACGACTTCAGCGTCGCTGGCCTCCCAGACGGTGCGCAGCGCGCGGCCGCGGCCTTTCTGGTCGAGATGTACCGCGTCGACGTGCGGATAACGCTCCGACAGGTCGAGGGCTACCGCCCACGTTTCGTCTGTTGAGGCGTTGTCCGCGATCGTGATGCGAAAGGGGTAGGGCAGGCTCTCGGCAAGATAGGTGTGAAGGCGGTCGACGCTGTCGGCCAGCACCAGCTGCTCGTTGTAGACGGGGATCACGATCTCCACGAGGCGGGTGCGCTGCCGGGGCGGCAGGGCGCCGTCGTCGAGGCCGGGCGGTCGGTCGTAGATCACTTGGCTCATGTCGAACCACGGTTGTGCCGGCCCGTTCAGCTGCCGTGAGTCCTACCTGAGCCTTCGATGAAAATCGGCGCGCCGGCGGTGGACGGACCGCGCCGGAAAATGAGGCGGCCTCGTCGCACGGGGGAGCGACGAGGCCGCGGCGGAGAGTTGTCGAGGACTCTCCGCGGGCGTCGGAGGGGTTCGCCGCCACGGTCCCGGGGGAGGACACAACGGGCGGCGAGGGGCGGTTCCGACGCCGAGCGGTGCGGGGATCCCCACGGGGGGAGGGACCACGCACGCACCGTGGTTAGGCGTCTGACCCCCACGGGGGGAGGGGCCGACGCCCGGACGCGCTCCGGCATGATCCCCACGGGGGGAGGGACCCACCTGCACGCGTCACTCGGGGCGAGGCCCCATCGCACGGGGGGACGACGAGGCCTCGAAGAGGATTATTCATGGGCCTTCAGCGCTTGGCGACCCTTTCGACAAAACTTCTCGCTCGGGAGGCCGCCCTTCACCCAGCGTGACGGCAATTTGCCGGTTTTGCCGGATTTGAAGCTTTCAGACTTCAGCGGGGCGTGACTCTGAGTCGACGATTCGTCGGTAACCAAAAGTGGTCGAGTAGGCAGCGTATGTTCCCGGGCGAGTTTCCTTGCCGACCGCAATACCTCAGCTCGCGCAAGCAATCCAGTCGAACGTGGCGTAGTGGTCCGCGGTGTAGAAATCCTCGCCGCCGGCCCCGGTTACCACGCGGCGCGCGCCACGGGTACCGGAGCCTGGGGTCACGACGGTGAATTCGTGGTAGTAGCCGTAGCGCTCGCGGGGGAGCGCGCCGCTGTAGTTGCCGTAGACCGTGTCGTCTTCGGTGTAGGGGTAAGGGCCGCCCGCTGCGACCAGCCGCAGCGTCGCGATCGCCTGCGAAGGCAGCTGACTGACCGTGAGGACGGCCATCCCGGTGGGCGCAGTACCCGAGGCCGAACACGCGACGCCAGTTGGACCAGCCGATCCGACATGATGCGCCGGTGCAGCCCCGGCCGCGCTCGCACAGCCCGAGAGCACCAGCACGGCCGCAGCAACCGCGCCTGCGGCCACTTTCACCTGCGCTGCTGGTCCAACTCTCGACTCTCGCCAAGTATGTCCAGCTCCGGCGCCATCACTTCTCCGCAAACCCATACGCACGCGGACATTGTCGCCCGTCCGCGCGTCGCGTCACCCGTGCCGCGCCGTCGCCGCCACCGCCAGCTCGCCCAACACCTCGCGTGCTTCGGCGGTGACCGGTGCCTCGTCGAGCGCGGCCAGGGCGGTCTGTGTCAGTTCGCTGATCCTCGCCTCGACTTCGGCCAGCGCGCCCGTCTGCGCGATGACTGAGCGCAGGGTCTCGACGCCGGCTTCATCGAGCCGCGCATCGCCGAGCCCGGTGCGCAGCGCCTTGGTCTGTGCCCGCGTCGCTTGCTGCGCCGCGAGTGCGACCAGCACCGTCTGCTTGCCTTCGCGCAGGTCGTCGCCGGCTGGCTTCCCGGTCGCGGCCGGGTCGCCGAACACGCCGAGAACGTCGTCGCGCAGCTGGAACGCCTCGCCCAGCGGCAGTCCGTAGCGTGAGAGCGCGGCGGCGAGCGGGCTGTCCGCCGTGCCGGTCGCCAGCGCCGCGCCGAGCTGGAGCGGCCGCTCGATGGTGTACTTCGCCGACTTGAACCGCAGCACGGTACGCGCTCGCGCCAGCGACTCCTGCGGCGTCGAGACCGACAGCCCGCGCGCCTGCGCGAGCACGTCGAGGTACTGCCCCGCCATCACCTCGGAACGCATCAGATCGAACACGGGCCGGGCCGCCTGGATTCGGACCGCCTCGAGCCCGCACCGGGTGAACAGTTCGTCGCACCAGGTCAACGTGATATCCCCGAGGAGCACGGCCGCCGCGGCGCCGAATCGCTCCGGCTCACCCTCCCAGCCGCCGTCCCGATGCAAGCGCTCGAAGCGGCGGTGAATGGCAGGAGCACCGCGCCTGGTGTCTGAGCCGTCGATGTAGTCGTCGTGGATCAGCGCGGACGCCTGGAGCAGTTCCAGCGAGGCAGCGGCCCGCACCGCGGCAGCTTCAGCCGCCCCGGAGCCGGTGCCGAGCCGGTCGCCCTCGGCAACGCCGCCGTTGCCATCGCCGTAGTCACCGCCGTGGTCTCCGCCCGCCGCACGCCATCCCCAGTAGCAGAACGCCGGTCGCATCCGCTTTCCGCCCTCCAGGAACTCGCGCAGCGCCGCGATGACCGGAGCCAGGTCCGCGCTCACCTCGGCCAGCAGCGTCTCCTGGCGATCGAGGAAGACGGTCAGCTCGGCGCAGACCCGAGCGCGCAGGTCGTACCGGTCGAGCGCAGGAAGATCCTGGGGATCGCGCGGTCCGGCGGCAGGGGCGGGGGCAAGGCCGTTCACGTGCTCGTCTTTCACAAAACCCGAGCCTACGTCGTCTCATTCGCTGAAACGGCCCTGGTACCCCCTAGGCCGGCGGATACAGTGAACGTATGGCACTCGGCATCCCCAGCGTTCGTCCGGATCGGGCCGTGACCGTCCGCGAACTGCTTTCACGGGGCGCGCCGACGATGTCATTCGAATTCATGCCGGCCCGCACCCCCGAGCAGGAGCGGCAGCTGTGGAAGGCGCTGCGCCGGATCGAGTGCGTTGGCCCGGACTTCGTCTCGATCACCTATGGCGCCGGCGGCTCCACCAGGGAGAACACCGCGTCCGAGGCTGAGCGGGTCGCGACGGAGACCACGCTGACCCCGGTCGGCCACCTTACCGCGGTGAACCACTCGATCGGCGAGCTGCGCCGGATCATCGGCCGCTACGCCGATGCCGGGGTGCGCAACATCCTGGCGGTGCGCGGCGACCCGCCCGGCAACCCGCGAGGTGAGTGGGTCAAGCACCCGCAGGGCATCGAGTACGCGGCCGAGCTGGTGCGGCTGGTCAAGGAGTCCGGCGACTTCTGCGTCGGCGTGGCGGCGTTCCCGGAGAAGCATCCGCGCTCGGTGAACTGGGACGACGAGATCCGCAACTTCGTGGCCAAGTGCCGCGCCGGAGCCGATTTCGCGATCACCCAGATGGTCTTCGACGCGGAGCACTACCTGCGGCTGCGCGACCAGGTCGTCAAGGCCGGATGCGATATTCCGATCATCGCCGGGCTGATGCCGGTGACCCGGGCGGCGCAGATCGAGCGGATGGTCACGCTCAGCGGCGGCACGTTCCCGAAGCAGCTCGGCGAGCGCATCCACGCGGTAGCGGACGACAACGCCGCCGTGCGCCGCATCGGCATCGACCACGCGACGCAGCTGGGGGCGCGGCTCATCGCGGAGGGCGTGCCGGGCCTGCATTTCATCACGCTGAACACGTCCACGGCGACGCTTGAGGTACATCAGAATCTGCGCGAGGCACACGCTTCGGCGACTGGTCTCGCCGCTGTCTGAGGACCACGCGGCTAGCCATTAGGCCTCTAGCGCCGCGGCCGAATGAGTTCCGCGGCGTGCCAGCCTGACAGCGCAGTGAACGAGAGCCCGCTTCCCGGACGCGCCGAGGCGCCGACGTGGAAGAGTCCTGACACCGGCTGCCGTACCGGAGAGCGCAACAGCGCCGAACGCAGGCTGTTCACCGCCGGTCCATACGCCGCCCCGCCGGGCACACCAGTCGCCGCTGCTCGATCCGCTGCCCCGATCGTGTGCGCCACGCGCGCCTTTCCGCGCACGTCGATGCCACGAGCCGCCAGCAAGCCGAGGACCTCGTCGAACTCAGGCTGCTGATCGCTCGTCGCCGGGATGTGCACGGTCCAGGCCGACGGCTGCTCAGCGGCCACATGGACGCGCATCGCAGGACCGTTCTCCGCAAGCAGCACGGTCTCGTGCGGCATTGTCGGCGCATCGGCTTGGTCGACCACCAGGCACATCGTCGTCACCGCGGCCGAGTAAGAATGCTCACGCGCACTCCCGCCGAGCAGCCGCGCCAGCACTGCCTGGTCCACGCCCGCGACGACCACGTCCGCAGCGATCCGTTCGCCGCCCTCCAACACCACGCCGCTCGCCGCTCCGGACGCGGACCGCTCGATCCGCTCGACGCGCGCCCCGTAGCGGATCTCGGCGCCGCGATCCAGTACGCGCTGGCCCAGTTCCTCGGCGAGCGTGTGCATGCCGCCCACGATCCGCCACGCGCCGAACGCCTGCTCGAGGTAAACGCGGGCCGCGAGCGCTGCCGGGGCGCGACGAGGATCATCGGCTCCGGCCTGCCGCGCGTAGTCGTCGAGAAGGAGGAAGAGACCGGGCGTGGCGAACCAGCCGCTCGCCAACTGCCGCAGCGAGCGAAGGGGCGTCAGCGCGCGTCGCCCGGCCGTCGTGCGCAACAGGCGGACGAGCTCGCGCCCGCCCGCGCCGGGAGCCTCGATGAGCGCCGGCCGGATGGCGTCCCAGACCTGGCTTCCGTGATCGACGACTCGCAACCATGCCGCGCCGGCGCCGGCGCCGAGCGCTTCATCGAACGCCGCCACCAAGCGGCCGCGCGACGCGTTCGGCAGGTCGAGTCGGCTGCCCTCGGGGAAGAGGTAGCGCCGAACGGGATCGATCGGCCGCAGATCGAGCCGGTCTTCGAGCGTGGCCGCGGCGCTCTTCTTCCGCGAACCGGTCTTGATGAAGAGGTCGCGGTACGCGGCGGGCAGGGTCAGCGTGTAGGCGCCCGTGTCGAACACGAGGTCGTCGTCGTACCGCCACGAGCCGAGAGCGCCGCCGACTGTATCAGTGGCTTCACACACCAACACGCTGTTGTCGCGCGTTGCCAGGCGCGCTGCGGCCGCAAGCCCGGCCATTCCGGCCCCGACCACGATGATCCTTGCCACAGCGCACAGACTCTACCTGGCTGTGGCTGTCGTCCTACTCGCGGCCGCTGGCGGCGCGTCCGCTGCTGCCAGTGCAGACGGGCCGGGCGGTGCCTACGACCGCGCGCCGACCAGCGCCGCCAGGACACGCCGCGCGGTGCCGGTGATCGAGGCGCGGCTGCCGTGCTGGCTTTCCCACAGCGCCTCGGCCCTGGGATCCGGCGGCGGCAGGGGCTCCAACAACTGCGCAGGCGGGATGACCCGACGACCGTCGGCGACCGCGACACGACCGCTCGCGCGACGGACCGTGCGCAGCAGGGCGAGCGGATCGGGGTCCGTCGCCGCGGCGCGGTAGCCGCCGATCCGCCAGTAGGCGTCGGCGTCGACGGCCACAGTGAACCGGCCCGGGTGCGCGCGGCCTGCGCTGCCGTGTGGACGGCTGGAAAGGTGGGGAACGTGGTGACGGTGGCGCGCTACCGGCTGCGTGCGTGAGCCGCCGTCCTCTTTGGCAGCGTCTCGCCGACGCTCCGCCGGAGCCTGCGCTCGTGCGCTTGGCGACTGCGCCGCCTCCGCTTGTGACCGCGCCGCCGCGGTGGCGGTGACGGCGGCGCTACTTCGAGCGGATGGCGCGTCGGCCTGAGTCGGGGCTGGCCGGCCAGTGTCCAGCACGGCTAAGTCGAGCTGCGCGCCGCGCAGCAGCGCCGTCGCGGACGCGGCCGCGTGCGGTCCGAGCGGAGCGCAGGGCTCGGCAAAAATCAGCACTCTGCCACGGGCGGCAACCGCGAGCTGGTGGAACCGGTGCGCGTGCGGCGACCATCCGCGAGGCAGCGGCGCGGCGGCCAGCATTCGAACTCGCGGATCGTCGCCGTACTCCCGACGCAGGGCGGCTCTCGTCTCCTGTGGGCAGCCGTCATCGAGCACGACGATGTCGAGGTGGTCGACCCCGCGCTGACACAGCGCGGCGCGCACGGCCGCGACCGCGGTATCAGGCTTGTGCCGCATCGCGATCAGGACCGAGACGGGCTCACCGGCCTCGGGGGGTCGTGCGGGGGTGCTGCGCAGGTGAAGCGGAGCGGGACTGACGTGGACCTTGCGGCGGCGCGAGTCGCGCAGCATCGAGGCCGCAGCGGCAGATGTGGCGCTGACCAGGCCGGATGTGGCGACGGCAGTTGCTACGAGCCCCATCCCGACACCGATCGCGGACAGCGCCCACGGCGGCGTGGCGGGGAGTGAGGCCGCCCGGAAGCCGGATTCGAATGCTGAGACCCGCCGCCCCGAGATGGCCGGAGCGGACGCGCGCGCCATTCGGAAGGCCGACGCGTGCACCATTCGGGATAGCGGCCCGCGGGTCCGCTTAGCGGCCAAGCCCAGTGGTCCAGGGCTCGGTTCTCCGTCGAACAGTGCGATGGGGGTCACGTAAGGAGCATTACCCGGCCAAGTGCTAGACGCAGGATGAAGCACTCCATCTGGAGGATAAGCGGATAGTTAAACCGTATCGGCCCAACAAATCTGATGATCGGACAGGCGGGTTGCTCGGGACCGCCTGAGCCTGAGCCGGTGGGGCGCTGATGGGTGCTGGCGCCGCCTGGCGCGTTCGTGCGTGTGTGCGAAGGCTGGCATCCGGTGGTGCTGCTGCCAGCTTCCGGCGCGACGACACGGCGAGGCGGATCGCGCCGCGCGGGGCGGTCAGGTACCGCTTGGTTCCATGCTCGACGCGAGGTCGGGTCGAATGGAAATTGCGACGCGGCAATCACGCTCAGCACTCAGCGAAGCTTGTTCTGACAGCGAGTCGGAGTGCCTGTGACGCTCAGTAACGGGTGACGGGCGGGGTCCGAGCGCGCACCCCCACGACGCGCGCGCGGACCCCGCCGCACCCCCTCGGGCGCGCCGACACCACTCTCCCCTGCGGTGTCGGGCGGCGCCGACGTCCCCTCCCTGTGCACCCCACCCGGGCTAACCGGCGGCGCAAAGAGCTTGCAGCCAGCCGATCCACCAAGTAGGACCACCCGAGTCCCGGGATGGTTGTGGACGCAATTGGTCACGGTTTGGTAACCATCGGAGCCGAGACCGCATGATTTTTTGGTTTCGAACCCGGTTTTCCATGGTGGCGCAGGCTGAGCGCTAAGGGAAGAGCACGATCCGTAGTCGTTTCGACCGGATCGGCGCGACACGCCCGGGCCGCACGACTCGATCCGGGCCCTCATCGAGTAGCCGCGGCGTGGAGCTGCGATGACGTGGGCGCCGCACGAACGGTGTCACTGAATCGAGCGAATATTCGAGATTCGGCTGGATGGCGGGACCCGAGCGGGGTAGTGTTGGACTCGTTCGAACAAAGATTCGAACAGCGTCGCCGCCGTCCGCAGGGGGCGTCACCGCGCTCCCGCCCGAGTCGCACCGGGCTGGTCATCTGCTGTGAGCGCAGGGAGGCACCGGGGAAGCCTGCGGCCGGCGGCGACGTGGTCCCTCCCGGGGCCTGGGGGATTTGCCGGGACCCGCGTTCTTGTTCGCGGGTCCGCGACGGAACCTTCGGCGGTGCGCCGCACCTGGGCGGGTCCGCAACCGCCGTGTCCGTAACCACTGTGTCCGCACTCATACGGCAGGGGAGCCATGACGATCGCGATGTCAGAACAAGTCGACGCGGAACCCTGCGACGTCCTTCGCGGCGGCGATGGACCGGTGTATTTCCTGCTCGGTGGCCGGCTCTACGTGGTGCACGAAATCCTCGGCCGCTGGATCGAGCCCGATGTCGAACCACGGCGCGCGCGCCGCGTGGAGCCGCCAGAGGAGGCGGAAGGCGGGCAGCCCCGCGGGCGAGAACAACAGCAGCGGCAAGGGCACGGGCAGGGGATTGTCGGTCGAGGACCGAGCGAGGCCGCGGCGCCGACGCCTAGGCAACTCGAGCCGATCGAGCACGGCAAGGCGAATCGGGACCTGGAGCCGCTTGGGCAGGAGCAGAGCGCGCAGGTAGAGCACTGGCTCGTCATCGCTTCGGTCGGCCGGTTCGGCACGCCCGCCGTGTTCCGGCTGCAACGCCGTCCGGCACCGCCCTCGAACGGCCCGGATCGCTGGACGGTGCGCGCCGAGCGGCGGTGATGACTCAGGGAGCGGACGCGTCCGCCGCCGAAGGCCCTGGCCGTCGAAGCGCTGGCGATGGTTAGTGGCGCAGGCGCAATCCTTGCGGGGAGAGGGCGAACCCGGCTGCCGAGAGCGCCGCTACGACGGGAGTCGGCGCGGCGCTCGACCCGGCGGCGAGCACTGGAACGCCGTCCGTGGTGACGACAGTGAGCGCTCCGACGCGGCCATCCCGGACCGCTGCGGCAACCGCATTCGCAGCGCTGGCGAGGGTCTCCGGAGCGTGCGTCCAGGACAGTACCGTGCGGCCACCGCGCTCGATGTAGAGCACAAGTTCCCCGTCTACCAGCACCACCAGCGCGCCGGCCTTGCGACCGGGCTTGTGGCCCGGCGCGGCTGGTGCGGAGATGACCGGCGATGCTGGTGATGCAGAGGACGAGGCGGTGTCGGCGGTTGACGGGGGTGATGTGGGTGCGGGCCGGCCGTGGCTTAGCGGGCGGTCAGGCCACGGGACTGCCGCGCCGTACGGGTTCGCCGGATCGGCTGCCGCCAGCAGCAGGGTGCTTGGGGTGCGGCTTGAGGATGGCTGGTCGGAATCGCCGGACAGTGCGCGCAGGCGGTCCACCGCGCCGTCCGCCGCGAATTGCGCCGCGCCCAAGCCCTCCACGAAGTAGCCGCGGCGGCACTTGCCAGCCTCTTCGAACGCGGCCAGCACGCGGTACACCGCACTGAAACCGCCAGGCAACCGCTCCGCGGCAACCGATCCGCGGGTGACGATGCCGTATCGATCCAGCAGCACCTCACCGAGCACCTGGGCCGAGGCCGCTCTCGCTCGCGGGTCGGCCGACGGTATCGCGGTGCGCAGTCGAGACCAGCGGCCCACGGCGGTGGCCGCGACCGCGCTGGGTAGCACTGGCGTCGCGGCCGGGGCTGTCGCGGCAAAGCGCATCGCCGCGTACCGGCCGCGCGGGGTTGGGCGCTTCGCGCGGTGCGCCGTGCGGCCCGAGCCCAGCAGCGCGCGGACCGGGGCATAGGTGTCGTTGGTGACCCGGCCGGCCCAGACCAGATCCCAGAGCGCGGCGAGGACATCTGCGGGATCGGTGGGCGGGCTCGAGGAGTTGGGGCCGCTGCGCTGAACCGAGTCGGCGCCGTCCGCGCCCTGCACTTGCGCGCGGGCGGCCAGGCGTTGGGCTTCGGCCAGCGTCACCTGCTCAACCAGCGAACGGAAGAACAAACCGGCGTCCCGCTCCAACGCGGAGAGTAAGGCCCATTGAGCCGGTGAGGCGTCGTCGAGCGGCGTTGGCTCGGGCAGGACGAACGGGGCGATCGCGGCGGGAGCGAGCGCCACCCAACCGTCGTCCACGGCCAGCGCGCCGGCCCCGGCCCACACCACTTCGCCACCCGAGGTCAGCTCGTCCAGCATCGCGGGCTGATAGTCCGACACCCGGGAGGGCAGGACCAGTCGTTCGAGGGCCGATGCCGGTATCGGGACCCCGGCCAGCTGTTCGACGGCGCGCAGCACTCCGTCGACGCCGCGCATGCGCCGATCCGGTCGCTCGCCCGGTTGGCCGACCGACTGCCAGAGCGGCAGCATCCGGGCCAGCGCGGTGGGGCCGACCGGCTCGGCCTGCTGACGCAACGCAGCCACGGTCCGCCTGCGCAAGCGTCGCAGTACCCTGGCATCGCACCACTCGTCCCCGCTGCCGTCCGGCCGGAACGCGCCACGGATAACGCGCCGATCCGCGGCAAGTCGCTCCAGGACGCTGACGCATACTGCGACGCCGAGACCGAAGTGCTCGGCGGGCTGGCGGGCCGAGAACGGCGCGTGCGTGCGCGCGTAACGAGCCACCAGGTCGCCGAGCGGGTCGATGACCGGTTCGGTGAATGCCTCGGGAACGCCGACCGGCAGTGGCACGCCAAGCGCGTCGCGCAGCCGCCCAGCGTCCTCGATCGCGGCCCAGCGCTCCTCTCCGGCGATTCGAACTCGGATGACCCGGCGTGAGCGTTCCAGGCCGGAAAGCCAGGCGGCGTCTATGCCGCGCCGCGCTGCCTCCTCGGTGGACAGCGGGCCGAGCAGCCGCAGCAGGTCGGAGGCATCCTCGGCGTCGCGGGCCGGCCGGTCCGTGGTCAGATGTTGCAGTTCGGCCTCGAGCGCGGAAAGCACCTCCACGTCGAACAGGTCGCGCAGCTCCGGCTGGCCGAGCAGTTCGGCCAGCAGCGACGGGTCCACGCTCAGCGCGGCGGCCTGACGTTCGGCCAGCGGCGAGTCACCCTCGTAAAGGAACTGGGCGACGTAGCCGAACAGCAGCGACTTCGCGAACGGTGACGGGGCCGCGGTCTCGACCTGCACCACCTTGACTCGCCGTGCCTCGATGTCGCCGAGCAGTTCGACGAGCCCGGGCACGTCGAATACGTCTTGGAGGCACTCGCGCACCGTTTCCAGCACGATCGGGAACGAGGCGTACTTCGAGGCGACCGCGAGCAGGTGCGAGGCGCGCTGCCGCTGCTGCCACAGCGGCACCCGCTGGCCGGGGCGGCGGCGCGGAAGCAGCAACGCGCGGCCGGCGCACTCACGGAATCGCGCGGCGAACAGCGCCGAGCCGCCGACCTGGTCGGTCACCACCTGTTCGATTTCGTCGGCCGGGAAGCGCGCGCACGCATCGAACACGCTTTCGATATTTGCGCGACTGTCCGTGCCCGCGTTCACATCCCCGTCCAGTTCGGCCCACGGCTGCTCCCAGTCGGTCTCCGGCAGCCGCAGCACGATCCCGTCGTCGCCGTGCATCACCTGCGCGTCGAAGCCGAACTCCTCACGCAGCCTGGCGCCGATGGCCAGCGCCCACGGTGCGTGTACCTGCGCTCCGAAGGGCGAGTGGATGACCACGCGCCAATCGCCCAGCTCGTCGTGGAAACGCTCGACCACGATCGTGCGGTCATCCGGTACGTGCCGGGTGGCTTCGCGCTGCTCGGACACGTAAGCCAGCAGGTTGTCCGCCGCCCACTCGTCCAGCCCGGCAGCATGCAGCCGCTCGGTCGCCTGCTCTGGCTCCAGCGCGGTCAGCTCGCGGGTGAACGCACCAAGCGCCCGCCCCAGCTCCAGCGGTCGGCCGAGCGCGTCGCCCTTCCAGAAAGGCAGTCGGCCAGGCTGGCCCGGCGCCGGGGAGACCAGCACCTTCTCGTGCGTGATGTCCTCGATCCGCCAGGATGAGGTGCCGAGGGTGAACACGTCGCCGACCCGCGACTCGTACACCATCTCCTCGTCCAGTTCGCCAACCCGCCGCCCGCCGCGTTTCTCGTCCCCGCCGACCAGGAAGACCCCGAACAGGCCGCGGTCCGGAATCGTGCCGCCGGAGATGACGGCAAGCCGCTGCGCACCCGGTCGCCCGGAAATCGTGCCGGCCTGCCGATCCCACACGATGCGCGGCTTGAGTTCGGCGAATTCGTCGCTCGGATAGCGACCGGCCAGCATGTCGAGCACGGCTTCGAACACCGAGTCGGTGAGTGTGGCGAACGGCGCCGCCCGCCGCAGCAGGTCCAGCAACTCGCCGGTGTCCCAGCTGTCCACCGCGCACATCGCCACCAACTGTTGGGCCAGTACGTCCAAGGGGTTGCGCACCGGCGCGATCGCTTCGATCTTCCCGGCCCGCATCCTCTCGGCGACCACCGCCGCCTGAAGCAAATCGCCGCGGAACTTGGGGAAGATCACGCCGCGCGAGACTGCGCCCACCTGGTGCCCGGCTCGGCCGACCCGTTGCAGCCCGGAGGCCACCGAGGGCGGCGACTCGACCTGCACGACCAGGTCCACCGCGCCCATGTCGATGCCGAGTTCGAGGCTGGAGGTGGCGACCACCGCGGGCAACCGCCCGGCCTTCAGCGCCTCTTCCACCTCGGCCCGCTGTTCCTTGGACACCGAACCGTGGTGCGCTCGGGCCAGCAACGGCGGCGCTCCCGAGGCGGAACCGGACTGTCCCATGAGCTCGGCCGGAACGCGCGACGGCGCTGTGGCCGGACCGAAGTCGCGCGCTGGCGTCAGGTCGTCTGCGGACGCACCGGCGGGCACCAGCACGGGATCGGGCGCGAGCAGGTCGAGGCCGAGCCTCGCCGCGTGGATCTCGTTGAGCCGGTTGCACAGGCGTTCAGCTAGGCGCCGGGAGTTGGCGAAGACCAGGGTGGAGGTGTGCTGCTCGACCAGGTCGGCCACTCGGTTCTCCACGTGCGGCCAGATGGAGGCCTTGCGCCGACCCGCCTCGTCGGCCGGAACCGTCTCCGGGTCCGTGTCCACGGTTTCCAGCGCGGTCAGGTCCTCGACGGGGACCACGACGCGCAGGTCGAAGCTCTTGGTGCTCGGCGGTGCGACGATCGTGGCCGGCCGGGTGCCGCTGAGGAATCTGGCCACCTCTTCGGCCGGCCGCACCGTGGCGGACAGGCCGATCCGCTGCGCGGGCTTGGCCAGGATGTGGTCGAGCCGTTCCAGGCTCAGCGCCAGGTGCGCGCCACGCTTGGTCCCGGCGACCGCGTGCACCTCGTCCACGATCACCGTCTCGACCGAGCTCAGTGCCTCGCGCGCCTGCGAGGTGAGCAGCAGGAACAGTGATTCGGGGGTGGTGATGAGGATGTCTGCCGGGCTGGTTTGGAATTTTCGCCGCTGCTCTGACGGGGTGTCACCGGACCGCACGGCGATCCGTACGTCCGGTTCCGGCAGCCCGGAGCGCACCGCCGCCTGCCGCAACCCCGCCAGCGGTGCACGCAGGTTGCGCTCCACGTCCACGCCGAGCGCCTTGAGCGGTGATATGTACAGCACCCGGCAGCGCTGGCGGCCGCTTTCCGGCGGCGGCCCGAAGGCCAGCCGGTCGAGCGCGGCGAGGAAGGCAGCCAGGGTCTTACCCGAGCCGGTCGGTGCGATGACCAGCACGTTGTGACCCCCGCGAATCGCGTCCCAGGCGCCCGTCTGGGCGGCCGTGGGCTCGGCGAACGCGCCGTTGAACCATTGCCGCGTCGGCTCCGCGAACCCGTCTATAAGACCCATACAGACATCTTCCCTGCCCCCACTGACAGTTTGGCGCCGGATAGGCTTCCTGAGTGCGATTGACGGTGTTCTGGGAGCGGATGAGAGAGCAGTTCGGGTCCGCATATGTGGACTCGTTCGCGCGTGACCACGTGATGAGCGAGCTGGGTGGGCGCACCGTGGTGCAGGCTCTTGAGCAGGGTGTTTCGGCGAAAGAGGTATGGGCTGCGGTGCGCCGGTCGCTCGATTTGCACGATTGACGCGTGCGCGGCTGTTTACTTGGCCGCCTAGGCGGTTGACGGCGTCGGGCTTGGCCGCAATCCGGCGGCGAGGACGCGGCTGAGATAGGCGAAACTGGCGTCGGTGTCGGTCGGCGCTCGATATCCGAGGCCCTGTTCCAAGCTGACGAATCCGGTCACCGCGGCGCGCACGCTGCGAACCGCGTGTACGAGGTCTTCGCCTTCGAGCCCGAAGCCGCGCACGACCGCGTATGCGACATTGACCAGCCGTTCGGCGGCGGCGGCAAAAGTCGGATCGTCATAAGAAGCGCGCTCGGTCAGCGCATGCCGATGCGGGTACTGGCTGGCCAGCCTCCGATACTCAGTCAGATAAGCCTCCAGCGCGTCGTTTCCGGCGCGCCCCATGACCACAGAGCCCATCTGATCTGCCATCTCGTTGATGATGCGGATGGCGAGCAGCCGACGCAGTTCGGGTAGCCCGCGAACGTGCTTATAGAGCGACGGCGCGGCCACGCCGGTGGCGTCGGCGATCGCCTTGAGGGTCAAGCCGTCGGAGCCGCGCGCGTCGAGGATTTCGAGCGCCGCGTCGACGACCGCGTCAGGAGAGAGCCCCGCCCTCGGCATCCAGCCACCTCCGAACCCAGAATCGCCTACTAGCTGAAAAGCTAATTTGATTAGCCGAGGCGAGTCAAGGCGAGTCCCTATAGGCCCGCAAAAGGCGTTCGTCCCGGCGCGCGAGGCGGGCCGGGACGAACGGAGGGGGGAGGAACTGAACGGAAGCAGCGGCGCAGGAGGGACGGCGCCGCGCTCAGATCAGAGCGTGCCGCCTGAAGAGGTCAGGGCGCCGAGGCACTCATGCGAGCGGAGCCGTTAGTGCGAGCGGCTCGGGAAGCGCTTGCGCAGCAGGACGCCGCCGCCGATCAAGCCCGCACCGAGCGGCGCCACGACGAGCGCGCCCGAACCGGTGTGCGCGAGGACACCGGTCGGCGTGCCCGATGATCCGTTCCCGTTCGAGCCGCCGTTCGGCCCGCCGTGCGGGCTGGTGCTCGTCGGAGAGGCAGTGGACGACGAGGTGCTTGTGGAGGACGGGGTACCGGGCGCCGAACTGGTCGGCGTCGCGGTGCTCGTGCCGGACGGCGGGCACGGCGTGGTCGGCGGAGGCGGCGGGGGAGGAGTGCAGCCGCAGGTGGTCGGCGGGGGAGTCGGCTGAGTCGGGGTGGGGGTCGGCGGCGGCGGAGTGGTCGACCCGCCGCCGTTCGAGCAGGAGTTGCCGGTGACCGAGTCGAGGATGCCGATGACGTCGACCTGGTTGCCGCAGACGTTGACCGGCGCGTTGATCGGAACCTGGATCACATTGCCGGAACCGACACCAGGCGACCCCTTCGAGCTGCCTGACGCGGTGGTCGAGCCTGAGCCGCCGTTCGAGCAGGAGTTGCCGTGGTCGGTGTTTCCGACCCCGATCACGTCCACCTGGTTGCCGCACACGTTGATCGGCGCGTTGATCGGGATCTGAACCAGATTGCCGGATCCGATGCCGGGAGAGTGCTTGGCGCTGCCGGACGCCGATGTGCCGCCGTTCGGTCCGCCGGCCGCGCTCTCGCCGCCGTTTGAACAGGAGTTGCCGGTGACCGAGTCGAGGATGCCGATGACGTCGAGCTGGTTGCCACAGACATTGATCGGTGCGTTAACCGGCAGCTGGATCAGGTTGCCGGAGCCGATGCCAGGGGAGTGCGAAGTCTCCCCGCTCGCCGTCGTGTCGGCGTGCGCGCTGGCCATCCCCAGACCTGTCATGAGCAGGCCGCCTGTTGTCATCCCGAGCATGACGCGGCGTTTCGTCGAATAGTGCATACGTGAACCTCGTGTCTATCAATGCCAACCCGATTACCAAGGGAACGAGGTGTGACGATCGGGGTTACCGCAAATCCGACGAATCCTGCGGACGAGTGAATTCCGGTGCTGCGGTACAACCAACGGTCTTGTACGACAACCAAAAAACGGGCGGAGCCCGGCGCGCGCTAGGCGGGCCGGGCTCCAGTCGGCCGGGCTAAGCCGGCCGGCGGTCAGTTCTCGCTGTGGTTGTCGAAGACCGAGTCGAGCAGACCGATGATGTTGACCCCGTTGCCGGTCACGTTCACCGGGATGTGCACCGGAATCTGGGTGTTGTTGCCAGAGACGATGCCGGGGGAGTTGGTCGCCGAGCCGTCGGCCGAGGTGTCGGCCATGGCCGCGCCGGCGCCGGCCAGGACGACGCCGCTGGTGGCCGCGGTCAGCACGGCGAGCTTCTTGAGGTTCATCGGATTCCTCCTTGCCGCGGCCCGATTCCGGGACCCGCGGCGGCGGTTCGGTTTGTCACTACTCAGGGCACTGTGTCGTCCCGGTCAAGCCTGGCCCTCCGCGCAATGCCGTTCCCGGCAGTGCCTTCTTCGAACCCGGTCCCCCGGCGGCGTCACGTGCAGCCCAACGAGCCCTGTCCACGGGGAGGTACGGATGCGGTGTGTTGATCCTTCTTTCCGGCGAACCTACGATCAGCCAAATGTCCGTCGGTTGGACCTCCAGAGAACGCAACTCCCGCCGATCCGACTGGTCGACGGGAGTTCGTAGGCTGATCTGATTCAGTTCGATTTGCGGTCTCGCCGCTCGCGCGCGTGGCGTCCGCGTCAAAGCTGCGAGGCGCCGTCGCATTCGGCGCTCGGCGTGCCACTCGGCCGCGGACTGGCCGACACATCAGACTCCGTCGACTGCAGCAGCGGGTCGGAGGAGGCGTACGGGTCGACAGTCTTGCCTGGTATCCCCGCCCCAGCCGAGCCGAAGTCCGGATTGATGAAGCCGTTGTAGACGAAGCAGGTCGAGTTGGCGATGTTCACCGCGAAGCGGACGACCCAGCTGGTGCCAGGGGTGACGTTGTACTTGCCCGGTGTTGATATCGAGATCTGGTAGATCCGGTGGACGACCGAGCGGCTCGGCGAACCGTCGGTGGCGGCGGGGCCGACCGCGTACACGAAGCGATAGTCGCCGGTGATCTGTAGATCACCCTTCTTGTCGACGCTCGCCGACATTGTCCCGTTGACCTTGACGATGTGGCCGAGCAGGCGCGTGGTCTTCGGGTTGAAGCGGGTGACGAGGGAGACGGGATCGTCCTGGTAGCTCGGCGACCGCAGCCATTGCTCGAGTTCGCCGCCCAGCTTTTCCAGCGGGTCGATCAGCTTGGTGAAGTCGGTGACCGGGCCGCCGTCGAGGATCGTCGCGTCGAGGTTGCCGGCAGCGAGCAGCTTCGCCATCCGCGCGTAGCCGTCCGCGACCTGGGCGGCCGAGAAGGAGCCGACCTTTGCGGCGCTGGGCGTCACGATCCCGTTGGCGTTGTCGGCCCAGGCGAGCGACGGCGAGCCGCTGAAGTACTGGTCGTCGGGGTTCGTGAACGTCGCGGACGGCGTCGGGCCGGCGGACGCGCCCGATGCGCCAGCCCAGGGCTGTGCGGTGCCCGCGGGCGTTGTATTCAACGGAGCCGGGGCGTGGTGACGCGGATGGAACAAGAACACGGCTATGGCAACGGTGACGACGAATATCGCCGCGTTGCGGAGCATTATCCGCGACGAACCGCTCCCGCTTCGCTTGGTTTTGAGCTGCTTGGTCGCCTTCCGCGGCTCGCTTGGCGGCGGATTCGCAGCGCGGAAGGCAGACGGGCCGTCGGTGCGCCATCCGGTCTGCGTTGGCGGCTCCTTCGCCCATTTGGCCGCCAGTTCGCGGGTCCGCGCGCTCTGTTCTTTCGCGGCGGCCGCCTTGATGAAGTCCTCGTCGAGGACGATGTCGAACGGGTCTTCGGAGCCTGTCGCTGACGGCTGCTCCGGCTCAGACGTTCCCCCCGGGGTGTTATCCACCGGTGGATGCTAGCGGTTCGAAATCTTGTATGACAAACCTTTCGGCTTGCGCTTGACGCAGCGTCAGCGCCTAGCGTCTTGGGCGAAGGAGGAAAGACGGTGAGCTGGACTATTACGCAGGTCGCGCGGCTTTCGAGAATCACGCCGCGGACGCTGCGGCACTACGACGCGATCGGACTGCTGCGGCCGGCCGGCACCGCTGCGGGCGGCGTGCGCTTGTACGAGCGCGAACAGCTGCTGCGGCTGCAACGGATCCTGCTGCTGCGCGATCTCGGTCTCGGCCTCGACGCGATCGCGTCGGTGATCGACGACCAGGATCGGCGCGGTACCCGCGACGTGCTCGACCGGCACCGCACCTGGCTGCAGGCCGAGAGTGAGCGGCTCGCGCGGCTGGCGCGCACGGTCCAGCGAACGATCGATGGGATGTCGGGAGGAGAGGAAATGGACGTGGAGGAGTTGTTCGAGGGCTTTGACGCTTCGCGGTATGAGGCGGAGGCGCAGGAGCGGTGGCCGGAGGGTGTGGCCGAGTCGCGTAGGCGGACCGCGAACTGGAGCCGGGATGACTTCGCCGGCGCGGCGCAGCGTGGCGTCGACCTGGCGCAGCGGTTCGCGACGTTCGCGGCCGAGTCCGTGCCGGTCGACGACGAGCGCACGCAGGAAGCCGTGGCGGAGCACTACGAGTGGGTGTGCCTGTTCTGGACACCCAACGCCGCGGCGTACCGCGGGCTCGGCGAGATGTACGTGGCCGATGAGCGCTTTCGGCAGTACTACGACAAGCACGGCGAGGGCACGGCGCAGTACCTGAGCGATGCGATGGCGGCCTATGCCGCGGCGAACCTGGCGTAGCGCCAGGCGCGGCGAGCGGTCGAGGCGGCTGTCAGGCGTATACCACCTACCTCCGACAGATTCGGCGCGTCGCGAGTCGTCCAAGCGGAAAACCGGCTAGCGTAGACAGCTAAGAAGAGAAACACTCGAATGAGCGACCCGCTGACGGGGCATCACGCGCGTAATACGCCGTGATTCATGCACCGAAGGTGAGTGCTCGGCGTGGCAGATTGACAACTGGTCCAGAAGGGAGGCGTGCGATGGTTTCGAGCCGCAGGGCGACCGCCCCGCATTTGGTGCCGGTCGACGACGGCGAGCGGTGGTACGGCGAGGAGCTCGGAGCGCAGCCCGGCTACCGGATTGCGACCGTGCGCCCGCAGAGCTTCACCGACGCGAAGGTGATCGGCGAGTTCTTCCGGGACGGGATCCCGGTCATCATGAACCTCGCCGACTTGGAGGAGGCGGACGCGAAGCGGATCGTCGACTTCGCCTCGGGTCTGATCTTCTCCCTGCGCGGCGGAATAGAGCGGGTGGCATCCCGGGTCTTCCTGCTTTCGCCACAGGGCACTGAGCTGATGGACGGCGTGCACAGCCCGTCCGCCGACCCGGGCTTCTTCAACCAGGACTAACACCGGCTAACAAGCTTTAGGCCGCCGCCCACGGGATTGTGGGCGGCGGCCTACTGTTTCGGCTGCCACTACTGCTGCTAGGGCTGCGGCGGCTGCTGGTATGGATTCTGTTGCTGGTACGGGTTTTGCTGCTGGTACTGGTTCGGTTGCGAATAGGGCGGCTGGTATCCGCCGCCGCCGTACTGACCCGGCCCCGTAGGCGGCTTCGGCCCTCCCCGTCCGCGCCGGGAGAGCACGACGATGAGCAGAACGATGCCGATGAGGACGATCAAGCCGACCACCACGCCGATGATCAAGCCGGTGTGCGACGAGTTCGAGGAGGAAGCGGCGGCGGTAGGCGAGGCTGAGGCGTTTCCGTTCCCAGCCGAGCCGGAACTCGGAGTCGCGCTTGCGCCGGATGATGAGCCGAGCAGTGGGTTGGAGGTGTCGGACGGCGCGGCGGCTTGTAGTGCCTTGAGCGGGTCGATGATGCCGTAGCCGTACTGGTCGCTGCGTTGGCCGGCTGTCTGACCAGAGCCCGGGTCGGCTGTGCTGATCAGGGTACGAATCACCTGACCTGCGGTCCAGTCTGGATGCGCGCTGCGAATGAGCGCGGCCGTTGCGGAGACGTAGGCCGTGGCTTCAGAGGTGCCGGACGAGGTGCCTTGCTGACCGAAGTTGTTGTCGCGGTAGATCTGCACGCCCGGAGCGCCGACTGTGGTGCGCGATCCGTAGCTCGACTGCGCCCATAGCTGACCACTCTGGTCGATCGCCCCAACGGCGACAACGCCCGGGTAAGCGGCTGGATACTGCACGGCGGTGTTGCCGTTGTCCTGATTGCCGGTGGCGGCGACGACAACGATATTGGCCGCGACTGCCTGGGCGATCGCGCCGGACACGTCGGGGCCGAGATCGTTCGCGCCGCCGATCGACAAATTGATGACACCAACGTGCTGGCTCACGGCATAGCGAATTCCGGCGGCGATGTTGGGTCCGAACAATCCGCTGGCGCTGGAGGCGTCAATACGGACCGGAAGAATTTTCGCGGACGGCGCAAGGCCGGAGACGTGCGCGCCGTTACCTGCGATGACTGAGGCCATGCCAGTGCCGTGACCATCGTTATCGGTGTCGGTCCTACCGTTGCCGCCACTCGTCGTACCGTTGGCGTAGTCCGCGCCCGGGAGTACCTGACCACTCAAATCAGGGATCGACGCGACACCGGAGTCGAGAACTGCCACAGTGACGTTC
>NZ_DATNGK010000323.1:0-2130 GCF_035605935.1 Actinocrinis sp.
GGTCGACGACCGGGTGCAGCGGCACGCCACGCTCACGGTTGAGCTCGCCGAGCTGACCGAGCAGCAGAAGGCCGCCACGTCGAGGCAGACCGCCGCCCAGGCAGCCGCCGATGACATTGCCCGGCTCACCGAACAGGTGCGGGAGGCCGAGTTGATCGCCGCCGCCGCGACCGCGACCAGCACGGCGTCGACGGCTGCCCTCGCCGAGCGGATTCGGTTGCGGAGTGAAAACGACTCGCGCGCAGCCGCAGTCGCGGCCTTGGAAGGCGAAGCCCGCGAGGCGGGCGAAGCCCAGGCGGTGGCGCGCGATGTCACGGTCGAGGCCGACGCCGTGGTCGAGCGGTCCGACCAGAGTCTCGTCGCCGCCCGGCAGCGCGTCGAGACCGCCCGTCAGGTTGTCGACGATCTGGCCCGCCGCGAAGAGACGCAGCGGCTGACGACGAGGCTCGCGAAAATCGATGCCGCGCTGGGCGAGCGTGACGACGTAGCCAAAGAGCTTTCGACCATCACCATCACCGACGACTTGATGCGGCAGATCGAACAGGCTGCCGCAGCAGTGGATCGCATCGAAGGCCAGCTCGCATTGGTCTCGGCGACAGTCGAATTCGTCGCCGCCGCCGACATCGAACTGGTCGTCGGCGATCAGCGGGTTTCGCTACCAGCCGGCGAGACCTGGTCGACGGTGGCGAATGCCGCCACCGAGGTCGAGATTCCCGGGATCGCGACCGCCCGTGTCACGCCCGGGGCGTCGGCGCTCGATGTTCAAGGGAAATACGCTGCGGCGCAAGAGAAGTTGGTTTTGGCGCTGGACTCGGCCGGGGTCGCGGATTTGAGCGCGGCACGGCATGTCGATGAGCGTCGCCGCGAATTGCAGAGCACCCGCGGTCAGCTCACCGCGACGCTAACCGGACTGTGCGGCGACGACGACGTCGAGCAGCTGCGCGTCCAGCTGGCCGAATTACAGTCGTTGCCAGCGCTTTCCGACGATGTCGATGCCGGTGCCGCGCGCGCCGAACTTCTGGAGGCGGTGGCGGTCCGCGCCCAGGCCGAGGTCGACTGTGAGACGCACCGCAAGGTCGCGGCGCTGGCGATGAAGAAGCTCAACGAGGTCACAACGCAGGCCACGCGAGTGCACGACAAGCTGGTCACGCAGCGTGCCGAGCAGGTCGCCGTCGCCGACCGGTTGACCGAACAGCGGGCGGCAGTTCCCGACGAGAAGCTGACCGCGGCAGTGGAGGCCGATACTGCGGCGGCCGACGCGGCCGCGAGCCGGGTCGCCGAGTTGGCGCAGCAGTTGGCGGCCAAGGCGCCCGAGGCCGTCGCTGCCGAGCTGGCCGACGCGGTCGAGGCGGCGACGGCTCTACGCCAGCGGCATCAGGACATTACGAGAACCCTGCATGAGATCGCCGCCCAGCTCACGGTTTTCGGCACCGAAGGCCGCAAGGGCAAGCTTGACGCCGCCGAGATCGACCTCGAGCACGCCCGCAGCGAGCACGACCGGGTCGGCCGCCGGGCCCGCGCCGTGCAGATGCTGCGGGAGGTGATGACGCGGCACCGCGACACCACCCGGCTGCGCTATGTCGAGCCGTACCGCGCCGAACTCCAGCGGCTCGGCCGGCCGGTTTTCGGCGACAGCTTCGAAGTCGACGTCGACAGCGACCTGTGCATCCAGAACCGCACACTCGACGGTCGCACCGTGCCCTACGAGTCGCTGTCGGGCGGGGCCAAGGAGCAACTCGGCATCCTGGCCCGGCTCGCCGGCGCGGCGTTAGTCGCCAAGGAGGACGCGGTCCCGATCCTGATCGACGACGCGCTCGGCTTCACCGATCCCGAGCGGCTGGTCAAGATGGCCGCGGTGTTCGACACGTTGGGGGAGCGCGGCCAGGTCATCGTATTGACCTGCACGCCAGCACGATACGACGGCGTCAAGGACGCGCAGCGAATCGAGCTGTGCGCCTGAGGGCCTCCACTACGCGCTTCACCGGCACGAAGCCGGCTACGGCGCCCCTGTCTCGATCGTCGCTTTCAGGTCCTCAGCAATCTCGTCGACCCGCACGCGGCCTGGTCCCTCGTAGAGATTCTGTAAACCAGGCGCCACTAGCTTCCAGCTGCCCGGCTTGGATTTGTACC
>NZ_DATNGK010000324.1:0-14607 GCF_035605935.1 Actinocrinis sp.
GCACGCGGGTGTCGAACGCAGGCATCGAACAAGGCACGAGCAGCGGGGAGGAACGGTCATGACGGGCAGCGGAGCGATCCTCGGCGAGTTGTTCACCGAGGCGGGGCGAGCCGATCCGTACCCGCTCTACACGAAGCTCCACGAACTCGGCCCCGCCTCGCACGTCGACGGGACGTTCTTCGTCGCCAACGCGTACCACGTGATCAACGCGGTCCTGCGGAACCCCGGCTTCGGCAAGTGGGGGCAGAGCGCGCAGTCGATCCCGGAGCTCGCCGAACACCCCTCGCTGACCAGATTCAACCAGTCCATCCTCGACATGAATCCGCCGGATCACACGCGCGTGCGGCGGCTGATGGCCACCGTCTTCACGCCGCGGCGGGTGGCCGCGCTCGCGCCGGCGATCACGGACATCGTCAGCAACCTGCTGGACGCCATGGCCGACAGCGGCGCGGACGGCTCGCCGGTCGACTTCATGGACTCGTTCGCGTTCCGCTTGCCGGTCTCGGTGATCTGCGAACTGCTCGGTATCCCGGAAGCCGACAGGTACCGCTTCCGCGCCCTGATGCAGGACGTCGCAATAGCGCTGGAGATGATCACCGACCTGTCGGTGCTGGCGCCCGCCGACGTGGCCATGCTCGAAATCGAGAAGTACTTCACCGCGCTGGTCGCCGAGCGGCGGGCCGCCCCGCGCGACGACCTGACCAGTGCTCTGATTCACGACGCCGATCAGGGCGACGGCCGGCTCTCGGAGGAGGAACTGCTTAGCAACCTGGTCCTGTTGCTGCTGGCCGGTTTCGAGACCACGACCAACTTGTTCGGCAATGGCCTGGCCGTGCTGTTCGACCGCCCGCAGCTGGCGGCCGGGCTGCGCGCCGGCACGGTACCCGTCTCCGGCTTCGTGGAGGAGGTGCTGCGCTTCGACTCCCCGGTGCAACTGACCTCGCGGCTCGCAATGAGCGACGGCCTGCAAGTGGCGGGAATACCCGTGCCCAAGGGCTCCGAGGTGCTGTTGCTGCTCGGCGCGGCCAACCACGATGCGGACCGCTTCCCCGAACCCGAGCTGTTCGACCCCGAGCGCCCCGATAATGTGCCGCTCAGCTTCGGCGCTGGCGCCCACTACTGCCTCGGCGCGGCCCTCGCGCGGCTGGAGGCGGTCACCGCTATCCCGCTGCTGCTGGACCGCTTCCCCGATCTCGCTCCGGCGAAGGACGCGGAGCGAATACGCACCGACCGGCTGGTGCTGCGTGGCTACCAGACGTTCCCTGTCGTCCTGAGCTGAAGCACTGCCATGTGACGCAGCCCACGTCACGTTTCGGCGAGCTGTCTCGTCTCCCTCGCGTAACGCCTACGAGGAGGAGCGGATCATGAAGGTACTGCTCGCCGGAGCCACCGGAGCGCTCGGGGTGCCGCTGGTGGGACGGCTTGCCAAAGCGGGGCACGAGGTCACCGGTATCACACGCACCGAAGAGGGCGCGGGAGTGCTCTGGGACCTGGGCGCGTCCAGCGTCATCGCCGACGTGCTCGACCGGGACGGCTTGCTGCGCGCGCTTCGCGACACGCACGCGGACGCCGTCATCCATCAGCTCACCGCGCTGAAACGGCCGCCGATGCGGGCCCGCGACGTGGAGCAGACGAACCGGCTGCGGGTGCAGGGCACTGCGCACCTGCTCGCAGCCGCCGAGCAGATCGGCGCGCGGCGCTTCGTCACACAATCCTTTTACGGCGGATACGGCTTCCACGACGGCAGCCGGATGCTCACGGAACAGGACGCGTTCGCCCCGCCCGGAGGAAAGCGATTCGACCCCACCTGGCAGGCGCTGCGATCCACCGAGCGGCAGGTGCTCGAAGCGCCGGGCATCGAGGGGATCGTGCTGCGCTACGGCGGCTTCTACGGTCCGGCCAGCACCGGTCAGCTGCTCGACAGTCTGCGGAAGCGACAGGTTCCGATGCCGCGTGACGGTGGCGGGTACACGTCTCTCGTCTACATCGACGACGCTGCGGCGGCCACGGTGGCCGCGCTGGATCGGTCCGCACCCGGCCAGATCTACAACATCGTGGACGACGAGCCAGTGCGCTGGGGCGTGCTGGTCGACGCCCTCGTGACCGCCTTCGCCCTGCCCAAGCCGTGGCGGGTGCCGGGCGGGCTGCTACGACTTGCCGCGCCGTACCTGGGCGCGCTGATGACCCGTCAGTCACTGCGACTGTCGAACGCGAAGGCGAAGACGGTCCTCGGCTGGCAGCCGACCGTGCCCACGTACCGTGAGGGCATCGAGGCGCTCTTGGCCGAACTGAGGCCGGGCTCCGAGGGCGAGAAGAAGGGCGACCGGAGCGACCCGCAACTGCCGCGGGACACCGGAATCGGGTCGGCGGTCGGACGCGCCGACGCCTGACAGCGCGACACCGCGCGGCAACGTGGTCGGCTGATCCGTGACGGCAAAGTCCCCCACTATGCTCGGGGACCATCATGGCCGCCACGCCTCCGCCGAACCCGGCGCAAAACGCAGCCCGAGACCCGGATGTCGCGGATCGGCTCGCCGAACTGCGCGGACCGATTCCCGCGCGCCATCACGACGCACGCACCATCGCCGCGCTCACCGCCAATCCCGGCTGCGCACGCCGGTCGGTGCTGGACGCGGCCGGTGTGGACAAGCGCGCGCTGGCCGAGCGGATCGGTTTCGGTCCGCGATTCGGCCAGTCGCCGTTCGCGATCAGCCGCGGCAACGCGTTCGAGAAGCTGGTCAAGTCGGACGGCGGCGTGACCCTGCTGCGTTTGCTGTGCGACGAACTCGGTCTCGAGGTGCAGGAAGCCGCACAGAACCCTGATGCAAAACCCGCCCTAGGCGATCAGTGGGTCGATCTCGGCGCCGGCGAGCGCGAGGACCGATACCGCCGCACGCGCGACCTGGTCGCCGCCTCGGCTCGCGAACCGGGTACCGGGCCGGTGCTCGCGGATCATCCGATGCTGCGCCTGGAGGTCGGCGGGCGTGCGGCTTACGTCGAGCCGGATCTCGTGGCTTTCCGCGCCCGCCCGCGCGTGCCCGGCACCGAGGTCCACGCGTACGGCGTCACGGAGTCCGCGGCGGAGCCGGCAGCGCCGTGGCGGTGGTATCTCGCGGAGATCAAGTCCTTCGCGATGATCGACGGTCGCGCCGACCCGGTGAAGGTGGCCGAGGCGGCGACCCAGTCCGCCGTATACGTGCTCGCATTCCAGGCGCTGCTTTCCGGGCTGGGACTGCCGCCCGGCTTGGTCGCGACCGATGTGGTGTTGGTGTGCCCGAAGGACTTCAGCAACGCGCCGACCGCGGCGCTCGTCGATGTGCGCAGGCAGCTCGCGGCGGTGCGCCGGCAGCTCGACCGGCTCCCGCGCATCGGCACATTGCTCGACGGGCTCGACTCGGGCCTGAGCTTCGACTTGTCCACGGACGAGGACGGCGAACCGCTGCAGGGTGCAGCGCAGCTCGGCAAGGCGGTCGCCGCGATCGAGGCCAGATACGCGCCGGAGTGCATTTCCCGGTGTGACATGGCCTTCTACTGCCGAGACGAGGCCCGCGCGACCGGCTCGACCGAGGTGCTCGGCAGATCGATCCGCGACGCGCTCGGGGGCGTCGCAGCGATGCGAGACGTGCTCGCGCTCAGCGGACGAGAAGATTGCGGTAGCGACGCGGAGCGCGGTGTTCGCGTCGAGGTCGACGTCGACACCGACATCGACATCGACGGCGCGGTCAATCGCGACCTTGATTTCGCCGAGGCGGCGAGGCTGCTGAGCGTGGCCCGTCGGGCGCGGCTTGAAGCTCTAGCTGAAGCGGAGCTACGGCATCGCGAGCGCGAGGCCGCCGCGTGAACACTCTCGCTGCCCTGGCCCGGGTCGAAGCCTTCGCGGCCGAGCAGGCCGTTGCGCTCGCGACCGTCCGCCACGTGCACCTCGCCCCGCACCCGCTCGTCCTCGTGCCCATACTCCTGGCCGGTGAGGCCGCCGCCCCACTCGCCGCGCTCGTCGGCACGGACCGCGCCGACCCGCAACTGCTCGTGGTGCGGCAGCCGCGCGACCGCGACCAGCGCTTCGCGTTCCTCGCCGACTTGGCCCGGATCGTCGTCGGCTACATCGAGGGCCGCCGCGGCGAGACCGAGCTGGTCGAGGCCACCCGCAATCACGAGGAGTGGGAACGCCACCTTGACGCCCCGCAGCTGATCGTGCCGAACTGCGGCGGGATCGACGCGCTGCGGCTGCTCGGCCGCTCCGCCCGGTTCCGGTCATCACAGGGCCCTTACCCAGTGGACCCGCTCGTCCCGATACTCGGCCGCTACCTGACCTGGTTCGCCGAGGATCGCGCGCCCACCGCCGGATCCTCCGTCTGCCTCGCGCTCACCGACGTACTCGGCTCGCACTGGGCCACCGGGCAGAGCGCGTTGGAGGACCAGCACCTCGCCGCGCTGCTCGCCTGGATCGTTCCGCAGCACTTCGCCCCGCCAGACGGCCGCCACCTCACCGGCGCCCAGGCCGCCGCGCTCACCGAGGACCCCGCGCGATGGCCGTCCGCCGGGCCGGCCACCGACCCCGAGTTCGACACCGAAATCCTCAGCCCGCTGGTTACCGCGCTTCAACGCGCGGCGGGCGACCCTGCCGCCGAACGCCGCGCCGAAGACGGACTGCGCGCGGCGTTGCGCGACCGGCTCGCACCGACCTGGAACCTCATGTGGCAGGGCATTGATCTGCTGGCCGGGCTGCCGGAGGCCGGCCACGACAGCCACCGCTGGATGGTGGATCGCGGCCGCTTCACCGACTTCGCCCGCGCCATTGACGAGGGCGCCGCGCCGCAGCCGCGCCGCGAGGGAGCGGTCGCCGCGGCCAAGCGACTCGCCGACCTCGAATCCGCTCAGGAGTCCTACGACAAGCAGCGCGCGCTCGACGATCCGCTGATCCTGGCCGGATATCGCGTCACTGGTGAGGCCTTCGCCGGGTCCGTCGTGGCGGTCGACGCGGAACGGCAGGACACCACCGGCCGCACACCGAAACCTCGACCGCACGTGTGGTTGCGCACCGCCGATCCCGTTGTCCTGCGCAAGGGCACGAAGGTGGCGTGCGCGCAGCGGCCGAATCAGCGTCCGGTCATCGTCGACGTGAAGCGCGACGGCGAGGAGTACATCGTCGAACTCGAACTCGTCGACGGTATGGGGCGTCGTGCGATTCCGGAGGAGGGCTCGGTACCCGGGGCAGGGGAGTACCGGTGCTACTCGACGGTGCTGGCCGCCGAGCGCTTTCCGCCCCCGCCGCTACCGGAATTGGCCGCGACGCCATGGACGCACGGAGGTCCGCCCGCCGCGTACACGCCGACCGGTGCCGACCACGATGAGGAATGGCATTGATGTCGGCTTCTGTCTCGCAACGATCAGCAGCCGAGCGGTCCGCCGCCGCGCGAACCGTGATCGAACGGGTCACCGCTGACCTGCTATCCGGGCTGCACCGCGGCGTGATCGTCGATTCGCCGCCGGGCGCGGGCAAATCAACACTCGTCGTCGAGTTGGCCAAGCGGCTCGCGGACACCGGCGAACCGGTCATGATCGTCGCGCAGACGAACGAGCAGGTGGACGACCTGGTGGATCGGTTGGCGATCGCCCATGGCCAGGCCGACGATCCTGCTGCCGGCGAGGATCGCAAGGGTCTGACCATTGGACGCCTCTCAGCGTCCGGATACGTGCCGACCGAACGCGTGGTGCGGCACCTCGGTGGCCCGGACTCACTGGACGACTGCGTCACGGTCGCTGGGAAAGTCGCCGACCTCGGCCGGCCCGCGGTGACGGTCGCCACCGCGGCGAAGTGGGCCCGCACGGGCGATGCGGATTGGCCGGAGGGCGGCTGGCGCTGGGCGATCCTGGACGAGGCGTACCAGATGCGCTCCGACGGCCTGCTGGCCATCGCGCCGCGGTTCGCCGCCGGGACCGCGCTTTTCGTGGGCGATCCCGGCCAGCTCGACCCCTTCGCCACCATCGACGGCGACCGCTGGGCCGGATCGGCCTGGGACCCGACCGACAGCGCCGTAGCGGTAGTGCGCGCGCACAATCCCGACCTGCCGGTACACCGGCTGCCCTACTCATGGCGATTGCCGGCGAGCGCCGCGCCGCTGGTCTGCAAGGCGTTCTATCCGTTCACCCCGTTCGAGGCTGGCAGCGGACCGCAAGACCGCGCGATGAAGGTCTCTGATACCGGGTCCGCGTCAGCGGGTCCGGCGAGCATCGCAGGGTACATTGACCAAGTTATTGACCTCGCGTCGGAAACCGGCTGGGCCCTCTTCGAACTTCCCGCACGGCACACCGTGCGAACCGACACCGAGGCGCTGGAAGCCTGTGCCCGCCTGGCCGCGCGGCTGGTGCGCCGCGAAGCAGTCGTGTTCGACCCCGCATATGCCGAGGGCCGAATGGTCAGCGCGGACCGGATCGCCATCGGTGCGGCGCACCGCGACCAGGCGGCCGGTATCCGCGCAGCCCTAGACCGTCATGGTGCTGATCTAAGCGGCGTGACCGTCGACACGGCCAACCGCCTTCAGGGCCGCGAATACGACGTCTGCATCGTGCTGCACCCGTTGTCGGGACGCCGCGACGCCACCGCGTTCCACCTGGAGACCGGTCGGCTGTGCGTGCTGCTGTCGAGACACCGGCACGCATGCATCGTGGTCGCGCGAGCAGGCATCCCTGACCTGCTTGACGCGCACCCGCACACCGACCCGGTCCATATCGGCGTGCCGGTGAAATTCCCAGACGGATGGGAAGCGCACCAGGCGGTCCTCGCGCACCTTGCGGAACACCGGATCCCGGCGCCGGCCATCCGATAGGACGGTCAGCGCGCGACGGATAGCGGAGAGCTGAGAGCGGACGGCGCGTGACGGCGGCGGAGACCGGTTGCTGGACCGAGCCGGGATCGCCACGCCGCTCATGCCGCACTTCGCCGGTCCCCGGTACCGTGGCGGAATGCGCCTCCTGCCGAGTCTCACCGGTCCGACCGCAGACGAGCCCGACGCGATCCAGGTGGCCGGACAGGCTACGTCACGCGCGCACCTCGTCGAAGCGGCCGGAGCCGTCGCCGCTGAGATCGCCGGAGCGCCGGCCGTCGCCGTTCACGCGGCCGCCGGACTGGAGACCGTCGTCGCCGTCGTCGGCGGCATGTTGGCAGGCGTCCCGGTTGTACCCGTGCCGCCAGACTGCGGCCCGTCCGAGCGTGACCACGTGCTGCGCGACTCCGGCTCGGCGATCCTTTTGGCAGAAGACGCCGACGTGTGGCCTGACTGCGGTGTGCCAGTCCTACCAATCGATGCTTTCGCACGCGCACACGCGCCTGCCTCCGGTTCCGCATCCATCCCGGAACCGTCGCTTGACGCCGCCGCGCTGATTCTTTACACCTCGGGCACCACAGGCGCGCCTAAGGGCGTCCCGATCAGCACATCGGCCATCGCCGCCGATCTAGACGCACTCGCCGATGCCTGGCAGTGGACCGCAGACGACACACTCGTACACGGGCTCCCGCTCTTTCATGTACACGGGCTGGTCCTGGGCGTGCTCGGCGCACTGCGCACCGGATCGCGGCTGGTTCACACCGGACGCCCCACCCCTACGGCTTACGCAGCGGCTGCGGCGGCTCCCGCGTCGGCGAATCCCGGAACGCTCTTCTTCGGCGTGCCGACCGTCTGGTCCCGGCTGTGCGCCGAGCCGAGCTCGGCGAAGGCGCTCCGCGCCGCTCGGCTGCTCGTCTCGGGCTCCGCCGCGCTGCCCGCGCCGGTCTTCGCCGAACTCGAAGCCCTCACCGGGCACCGGGCGGTCGAGCGCTACGGCATGACCGAAACGCTCATCACGCTCTCCACCCGCGCCGGCGATCCCAACCGCCGACCCGGCACGGTCGGGCATCCGATCGATCCCGTATCGACGCGGCTCCTCGCCGAAGATGGCTCGCCGATCGCACCTGACGGCGCGACCGTGGGCGAACTCCAGGTGCGGGGAACGACCGTTTTCTCCGGCTATCTGGGGCGGCCGGAAGCGACGGCGGCCAGCTTTACGCACGACGGTTGGTTCCGCACCGGAGACATGGCCGTCATCGAACCGGACGGTACGCATCGCATCGTCGGCCGCGCGTCCACCGACCTGATCAAGTCCGGCGGTTACCGCATCGGCGCAGGGGAGGTGGAGAACGCCCTCCTCGCGCATCCCGCTGTGCGTGAAGCCGCCGTAATTGGCGTACCGGACGACGATCTCGGTCAACGCATCGCCGCGTTCGTGGTCGCGGACGGCGTAACGGAGGCGGAGTTGATCGACTTCGTGGCACGCGGTCTGTCCGTGCACAAGCGACCGCGTTCGGTGAGATTCGTCAACGCACTGCCGCGAAACGCAATGGGCAAAGTGCGTAAGGACCAGCTTCGGCACTGATCCGCCAGTCTTGGGTTATCTGATTGCGCCACCCACATCCAGCGGTTTGAATGCCCGTGATGACTGATCTGATCACGCGGCGTCTCGTCCTCCACCGGTTGACGGTCCTGGAGGCGACACGCATCGTCGGCGGGATTGCCGGTCCCGCGGATGTGTGGGCGGACGGCTTCCCCGGTGAAGGCGACCGAGACGCCGCGCGCATGGCGGTGAAGACCGCCAAAGCCCGCGTGGAAGAGCATGCGTTAGTGCATGGGCACAGTGCGGGCTACTTGGGATCAGATTTAGCGGCAGCCGCTAGCTACGGCTTCTGGCTTGCCGACGGCAGCGTGTTCTCCTGCACGTGCCCAGACCGGGGCTCGGTCGCGCTAGATATCGGACCGTTCACGTGTTACCGCATCGACTGCCGAGCGGACAACACTGCGATAGGCACCATCGGCTTCCACGGCCCGCCAGATGCAAAGCAACAAGTGACCATCGGCTACGGACTTGTGTCTCACAGCTGGGGCAACGGCTACGCGACCGAGGCAGTACACGCACTCATCGACTTCTGTCGTGCGCACCCCGACGTGCGCAGCATTGCCGCTGACACCGACCACGACAACCTCGCCTCGCAGCGGGTGCTGACGAAGTCCGGCTTCAGCCTCGTGCGCCGGGACCGCGACCTGATCTATTTCGAGCTCGGTCTCGGCAAATAAGACTCCGCAAATAGCACCCGGCAATGGGCCCGCCAATTAGGCATCGCAAGCAACGACCGCCGCACGGCCTAAGCGGCCACGCGCTTAGCAGCGTTCAGCGGGGTACCGATCAGACTGTGCGCGGCCATGGCGAAGTACTTCCGCAGCTCCGCGTCTATCGCTGCCCACTCCGCATCGTCAACCTCGATCGTTCCGGGGAACTGCGGTCTGCGTTCCAGCATCTTGCGACGCAGGTAGTTGGCCGGGTGGGTCGCGTCGATCCGAGTGCCGCGCCGCTCATCAAGCAGCATCCGGCGCCGCCTCTCGTGCTCAGGGATCGAGTCGATGTACGCGCGCAGCCGCGCCCACGGGTCCTCTTTGGCGCGCTCAGACTTGAGCCGCCGCACGAAGTACGCGACCGACTCGGCCAGCGCCAGCCGTTGCGTGAGGGAAATCGCCGCCGCAGACGATGCGAGCCGCGCGCCAAGCTCGTCTGCCAGATACTCCGCGCGCTGGCCACAGCGCAGGTCCAGCCGGGTGAGCCCGACATAGCAGCCAAGCACCAGGAGGAACGCGGGTCCGCACACCACGAACAGGAACGCCGGCACCAGCGCCGAGGCCATTGACTCGAGTGGCCCAGAGCGGCCAAGGTGCCTGCGGGCAAAACGATCGCGCACCGACTCGCGGGGATTGAATATTCTGATCCACTCGATGAGTGATCGTCGCGCTATCGTCGCCCAAACTCCGTGCGTCACGTCCCGATTGACGTGATGGCCGAGTTCATGGCTCAGCAGTGCGACGCGTTCCGGTCCGCTCAGCACTACCCACAGTGGGACGCCGAGGATCAGCAGTTTTTCGCGGCGCAAGCCGATGCTGCGCGTTGCGGCGTTGAACCGGGTGTCCATCAAGACATAGTCGGGAACCGGCGCCGTCAACTGTGCGGCGCAGCGGTCAAGCAGCCCGAAGAGCGCGGGTGCTTTGTCGCGGGTCAAGCAATTCTGGTCAATGTCGCGCGGCTTGCGCAGGATTTCCCATAGCTGCGGACGTACCGCGATCGCCACGAGGATGCCGAGCACTCCGAGCGGCCAGCCCCACCAGTACTCAGATGCCCAGGTCTTGACCGCCAGCACCGAACCGACCACCACTGCGACGGTCACCAGGTGGACCAGTGTCGAGAGGACGGTCACCGCGACCCCTGTCGCGGAGGTCGGCCGCAGGTCCTCGGCGGTGGTCAACTGCTCGCACAGTTGCTCAGCTCGAGCGCGCGCACGCGCTGTGCGCCGGGCGACTCGCCGCTTCTCCGGCTGCTCGGGTGCGGTGTCCGCGTTGAAGCCGCAGCTCTCGCACCACTGCACGAATCTGTCGTCGAATTCGCCGCTCCAGCCGCAGTTCGGACAGCCGAACGTCATCAGCGTCGGCGCGCCGATCGGCGCGCCGGTCCCCTCCTGGCCAATGGTCACCGCAGAATGCTGCTGCCTCAGACGCCTGTTCGGCAATGCCTTTGCGCCATCGTTATTCGCTCGCTGCTCTTTCCGGGCCGAGAAGCGCTTCAAGCGCCACCGCAACGCCGTCCTCATCGTTCGAAGCGGTAACTCGGTCGACGACTGACAACACGTCCTCGTGTGCGTTCGCGACCCCGTACGCGGTGCCAGCCCAAGTCAACATAGGTAGATCGTTCGGCATGTCGCCGAAGGTCACAACGTCTTGCGCGTCGATGCCCAGGCGCGCGCAAAGCCACGCGAGCGTGCCTGCCTTTGTCGCGCCGCGCGGCGCGATCTCCACCAGGCCGCGACCGCCGGACTGGGAGGATTCGGCACGGTCGCCGAGCACCGAGCGCGCGGCCGTGACCATGTCGTCCGCGTTCGCCGAATCATCACGGGCGAGCACCTTGACGTAGCGGCTGCCGATCGGCCGCGCCAGACGCAAGTCATCGGTCAAGACGGCGCCGTCCCCGGAGACCAAACCGCGTCGGAATCCCGGCTCGCAGAACACCTCGCCCCCGGTCTCCAGCGCGAATCCGGTGCGCGGCGAGAAGACCGGCCGCAGATCGGCGACGATCGCGAGGGCCTGCTCCACCTGGAACGAATGGACGAGTTCCGCGACCCCCGTCGCCACGTCCAGCACCGCCGCGCCGTTCGCGCAGATCGCCGTGGTCACGCTGCCAAGTCCGCGCGCCAGTTCAACGACCGTGCGATGCGGCCGCGCCGTCACCAGCACCACCTCGATCCCGGCCGCCGCGCACGACTTGAGTGCCGAACAGGTCCGCTCTGACACGCTCCGGTCTGAACGCAGCAACGTGCCGTCGAGATCAGTCGCGATCAGCTTGGGCAGAGCAGGCCCGGATGTCGTGGTCACTCCTGGATTCTGTCAGGCGTGTCGCGCGGACATAGCGGTCCGCCGGGCCCGTGGTTCCTTATCCGCTGCCGGGCTCCGCGCTCGACTAGACGACGTTGACAGTGATCTGGTGGTAGCCAGTCGCGCCGTCAGGCACGACGTCCTGCACCGCGGAAGTCTGTACCGCACCCGTCCCGTCCGTCGCGCGCACCGCAACCGTGTGCCTGCCGCGAGGCGCGTTCTGCCACGCATACGACCACTGACGCCACGTGTCCGGAGTGTCTGAGACCGCGAGCGTTGCCTCCGCCCACGGCTCACTGTCGATTCGCACCTCTACCGCCGCGACACCCCGGTGAGTCGCCCACGCGACCCCGGCCAGCGTTACCGTTCCGGCTGACACAGTCGCGCCCGAACCTGGCACATCGATACGTGACGCGGTCTTCACCGGAGCCTTCTGCGCCCAACCACGAGCCACCCAATAACCCGCGTTCGACGCGAACGTCGTCAGCTCCAGATCGACGACCCACTTGGTCGCCGAGACGTACCCGTACAGGCCAGGCACCAGCATCCGGCACGGGAACCCGTGCTCGATTGGCAGCGCCACACCGTTCATCGCGACCGCGAGCATCGACTCACGGCCATCGAGCACCGCGTTAACCGGCGTCCCGATCGTCATCCCGTCGCTGGATGTAGAGAGGATCTGGTCAGCGCCCGCTTGCACGCCTGCCTGCCGCAGCAGCGGCGCGAGCGGTGCGCCGACCCAGCGCGCGTTACCGCAATACTCACCGCCGACCGGATTCGATACGCAAGTCAGGGTGAGGTCGTGCTCCTCCAGCGGCATCTTCAGCAGTTGCTCGAAGGAGACCTCCAACGGCCTGGCCACCATGCCGTGGATCCGCAGCATCCACTTCGACGGATCGAGCTGCGGTACGGAAAGGGCCGTGTCCACGCGGTAGAAGTCGGCGTTCGGGGTGAAGAACGGGCCGAGACCGGAGACGTTGGGGTGCGCCGACGCCGGAACCGCCGCCAGCGGCTGGATGGGAGCCGGGATCTTCACGGCCGCACGCGCGGGCGCCGCGTTGTACCGCGAGTCGATCCAGCTCTTCGAACCGAAGCCGCCCACTGCCGCACCGGCCGCGGTGCCGAGCAGCGCGCCGAGGAATCGGCGGCGCTCGGTCGGCCCCGCGTAAGGCGTGTCGTTCTCGACGGCCAGCCGGGTCAGCCAGCGCAGCACCCACACCGCGGCGGCGCCCGCGAACATCGAGGGGAAGAACGATGCGGTGTCCGCGTTCGGCCGGGTCGCCGCCGCGATGATCCCGATCACGCCAAAGCCGGCGGCGATACAGCTCGCCGCCGTGAGATGACGGCGCGCCAGCACCCCCGCTCCCGCGGAGATCAGCGCGAGAATCACATACACGCCGGTGAGCAGCGCCGTCTTGTCGTGCGCACCGAATTCGCGGATCGCGAATTCCTTGACCCCGGTCGGCGCCAGGTCGATCGCCCACTCGCCGACCGCCACGGCCGGCGCGCTCGCGGCGCCCGCGAACACGGCGACCAGCTCCCCGGCCGCCAGCGCGGCCCCGCCGGCCAGCAGGCCGCTGAGCGCGCCGACCACGATGCCGCCGATGCTTGTGCGTTCGGGCTCCGGCTCCGCCTGATTGCGGTCGTCCACCACCACCGCGTCGTCCATCTTTTCGCGCGCCTCGCTCGCCTTTACTGCCGTAGGCCGGCGTCCCGCCGGTACTGCTTCCATCCTCCCTCACGACCTGGGAGGAACCAGGGGTTCATTCATTACGGTCCGGGGATGCTCGGGCGAACCGGCGGCGCCGTAGGCGGGCGCCGTTCGGCCGCGGCCGACGGGGAACCGGCTCGGCAGGAAGCTGCCACGCTTCCTTCGGGCTTCCCCGCGCGATTGTCGGACGGCGCGGCTACGGTGGCGATATGACCGATACCTTGCTGCTCGCCGGCACCCGCAAGGGCCTGTTGCTCGCGCGCCGGCGAGGCGGTTCCTGGCAGACCGAACCGCTCGCCCTGCCGATGACGGCCGTCTACGCGGTCGGCATTGACGCCCGTCGCCCCACTCCACGCCTGTTCGCCTCGGCGACCAGCGAGCACTGGGGGCCGACCATCCTGCACTCGGACGACCTCGGCCGCAGCTGGAGCGAGCCCGACCACGCGCCGATTGCCTTCCCTAAGGACCTCGACACGGCCCTCGGCCGCGCCTGGCAGATCCAGCCGGGGCCCGCCAACGAGCCGGACGTCGTGTACGCCGGCACCGAGCCGGCCGCGCTGTTCCGCTCCGAGGACGGCGGCCTCAACTTCGAACTGGTACGTCCGCTGTGGGAGCACCCGCACCGGCCGCAATGGGGAGCCGGATTCGGCGGCCAGGCCATTCATACCGTCATCCCGCACCCGGTCGATCCGCAGCGGGTCCTGATCGCGCTGTCCTCCGGCGGCGTCTACCGGACCTACGACGGGGGAAAGAGCTGGGCGGCGGCGAACGCCGGGATCAAGGCGACTTTCCTGCCCGAGGAGCAGCGCTACCCCGAATTCGGCCAGTGCGTTCATAAGGTCGCCCAGGACGCCGAGGACCCGGAGCGGCTGTACCTGCAGAACCACAACGGCGTCTACCGCAGCGATGACTGGGGCGGCAAGTGGGTCTCGATCGCCGAGGGCCTGCCCGGCGAATTCGGCTTCGCGATCGTGGCCGACCCGAACCGCGGCGGGCACGCCTACGTCTTCCCGCTGGTCTCCGACTACTCGCGGTTCACCCCGGAATTCCGCTGCCGGGTCTATGGAACCACCGATGCCGGCGAGACCTGGGCCGAGATCGGTGCCGGGCTGCCGGAGAGCGAGTTCTACTCACTGGTGCTGCGCGACGCCTTCAGCTGCGATGCCGCCGAGCCGCTGGGCCTGTACCTGGGGACCCGTTCGGGTGAGCTGTACGCGGGCGGGGCCGACGGCTGGGAGCGTGTTGCGGCCAACCTGCCGGATGTGCTGTCCGTGCGCGCGATGGCGCTGGCGTGACGCGAGGCGCGCGGTATTGAAGTAAGAGGGCGTCTGATCCCATTTTGGGGTCTAACGTCACGCACTATCAGCGGCGGATTGCCGCAATTGTCGGGTACGGCACAGCGAATCGGCCAAGCGGCGGGCCTGGCAAGGCGCCGGAGCATCTTCGCGCTCCTCATTC
>NZ_DATNGK010000325.1:0-30019 GCF_035605935.1 Actinocrinis sp.
GGCCGAAGCTGGTGAGAGCGAGGAGCGTCAGAGCGTGACGGTGGAGGTCGGTGGGCGGCGCCTGGAGGTGGTGCTGCCCGCCAACCTGGCCCCGGCCACGAGCGCCGCGGGGGCGCGGCGGGCGGCCCCGCCGCGGCGCTCCACCGCCGGGCGGGCGGTGGTGGCGGTGAGCGGGGACGCGTTGACCTCCCCGATGCAGGGCACCATCGTGAAGGTCGCGGTGAGCGAGGGACAGGTGGTCGCGGCCGGGGATCTGATCGTGGTGCTGGAGGCGATGAAGATGGAGCAGCCGCTCTCCGCGCACAAGGCCGGCACCGTGGTCTCGCTGACCGCGCAGATCGGGGCGACCGTCACCGCCGGAGCCACCCTCTGCGAAATCAAAGACTGAACGACGGAATCAAAGGCTGAACAACGGCGGTGGCCGGAAACGGCGCTGAACCGGGATATCGAGAACAGCGCGGGCCGGGGCGATAGGAATTCGCCCCGGCCCGGAACTTTCCCGCGCTAAGCCAGGTTGAGCGGCTATTCCTCGTCCTTGTGCAGTCGACGCGCGGCCTCCGCAATCGAACCGGACAGCGACGGATACACGGTGAACACCGAAGCGACCTGATCCACGGTCAGATGCAGATCCACCGCCATCGAAACCGGATGAATCAGCTCACTGGCGCGCGGCGAAACGATGACGCCGCCGAGAATGGTGCCGGAACCGGGGCGCGAGTAGAGCTTCACGAAGCCGTCATGGAAGCCGAGCATCTTCGCGCGCGGGTTCGTGTCCAGCGGCAGCTTCACCACGTCGAACTTCGGATCGTCGCTCTCCGCGTTGAACGTGGTCCGGCCGACCGTGGCGATCTCCGGCGCGGTGAAGATGTTCGAGGAGACGCGCTTGAGGTTGATCGGCCACACCGCCTCGCCGAGCGCGTGGTAGACGGCAATCCGGCCCTGCATCGCCGCGACCGACGCGAGCGGAAGGACGCCCGTGCAGTCACCGGCCGCATAGACACCGGCCGCCGTGGTGCGTGAGACGCGGTCTACGACGATGTGTCCCGAGCGCGTCGTCTGCACGCCTACCGCCTCGAGGCCGAGCTCTTCGGTGTTAGGCAGCGAACCGACCGCCATAAGGCAGTGCGTGCCCTGCACGGTGCGGCCATCCTCAAGCGTGACCGTGACACGGTCACCGTCGCGTACCGCAGACGTCGCGCGAGAACGGCTCAGCACTCGCATGCCACGACGCTGGAAGACCTCCTCGAGCACACGCGCCGCGTCCTCGTCCTCTCCCGGCAGCACTCGATCGCGCGACGAGACCAGCGTCACCTGTGAACCTAGTGCCTGATACGCGCCCGCGAACTCGGCGCCGGTCACGCCGGAACCGACCACGATCAGGTCCTCGGGCAGCTCGTCGAGGTCGTAAAGCTGAGTCCAGGTCAGAATCCGCTCGCCATCCGGCCGAGCCGAGGGCAGCTCGCGGGGACGCGCCCCGGTCGCGATGATCACGGCGTCCGCGGCGACCCGCTCCACGGTGCCTTGTTCCGCACCGCCGCGCATCGTGACCTCTACGATCGCGCCGCCGTCGGCCAACCGCCCGGAGCCACGCACCACGGTCACGCCAGCCTTCGCCAGCCCCTCGGCAATGTCCTCGGACTGCTTCGCCGCCAAGGCCTTGACCCGGGCGTTGACTCGGGCCAGGTCCACGCCCGTGACGCAGTGCGCCGCGTCCTCGCCGACCCGGACGCCGAGTTCGGGTGCGTCCTCAAAAGCAGTCATGACGTCGGCGGTCGCGATGAGGGTCTTGGACGGGACGCAGTCAGTCAGTACCGCGGCTCCGCCGATGCCGTCGCGGTCGACGATGGTCACCTCCGCGCCGAGCCGCGCGGCCACCAGCGCCGCCTCGTAGCCGCCGGGTCCGCCACCGATGATCGCAATCCTTGTCACAGGCTCAGTCTAATTGCGCCAGGTACCAGCGCTGTTGCGGTGTCCACAGCTTGCGTGGGGGCGGTGGTGACGTGCGCGGAAAACGCGGCGCGCTCGGAAATACGTTGGCGAGCTGTCGGAGGGCTTCGGTACCTTCGAAGCAGTGTCTTACGAGGGCGCCACCAGTGTCTTAAGAGGGCGTGGTCTCACGAGGGCGCGTCTGGGGAGCGGATAGCCATGTCTACGTCGATGTCGAGTCGTCTCGGCGTGCTCCGCTACCGCGATTTCCGGTTCCTGCTCATCGACCGCTTCGTCGCGCCCTCCGCCTTCGCGTTCTCAGCCGTCGGCGTGTCCTTCGCCGTGCTTAACAGCACCGGCTCCACCGCCGACCTCTCCTATGTGCTCGCCGCGCAGATCGCGCCGAACCTCGTCTTCGGGCCGCTCGGCGGAGTCATCGCCGACCGGATACCGCCGCAGTACGTCATTGCCTTCGCCAACCTGCTGGTCGCGTTGTTCGAAGGAACGCTCGGACTGCTGGTGCTCACACATTCGGCCCAGCTTTGGCAGATGATCGCACTGGAGGCGGGCACCGGTACCGCGATCGCGATCTTCTACCCCGCTTCGCAGGCGCTGCTGCCGAAGCTGGTGCCCGACGCCGAACTCCAGCAGGCGAACGCCATCAGCCGCCTGGTCATGAACGGCGCGATGATGGGCGGCGCGGCGATCGCCGGCTTCCTCGTCGCGGCCTCCGGGCCGGGCTGGGCGCTGGTCATCGACGCGATCGGCATGCTCGCGTCGGTCGCGCCGAACCTGCTGATCCGGGTCCGTGCCATTGAGCGCACGCACAACCCGGGCATCTTCAGCGAGCTGCGCGAGGGCTGGGACGAGTTCCGGTCACACACGTGGCTGTGGGGAATCGTGCTGCAGTACTCGGCCGTGCTGATGTGCTGGTACGGCTCGTTCAGCGTGCTCGGCCCGGCCGTGGCGAAAGCACACCTCGGCGGCCCGGCCGCCTGGGGCACCATCATGGCCTTCGAATCGGTCGGCCTGATCATCGGCGGATTCATCGCGCTGCGATACACGCCGCGTCGGCCGATGCTGTTCGTCGCCATGATCGGTATGACGATCGCGCTGCCCTCACTCGCCCTCGCGATGCTGTGGCCGGTGTGGCTGATCTGCGTGACCAGCCTCGGCGTCGGGATCGCGCTCGAGACGATGATGGTGCAGTGGTTCGTGGTGATGGCGCGTTACATCCCCGCGGACAAGCTGGCCCGAGTGTCCGCCTACGACGCGCTCGGCTCGGTCATGTCGATGCCAATCGGAGCGCTGCTCGCCGGGCCGATCGCGGCGGCGATCGGCGTATCCAACACCCAGTACGCCGCAGCCGGCGTGATCGTCGCGGTGAGCCTGCTGACGCTGCTCTCGCGTGACATCCGAACTCGGCGCAGCACCGATACACCAGTGTCGGGCGCGGACAGCGCCACGGCAGCCGAAGCTGTGGACATCGCGGTCGTGGCGAACGTGGCCGACGTACCCGTGGCGTCGACGACCACAGCGGCGACCGCGCAGAGCGGGTTACCGGCAGCCGCTATATCGTCTGATGCGTGACCACACAGGCGATTGCAGAGTCGAACGCGGACCCGTACCAGGGCGCACAGGACGCAGCTAAGGCACTGATCTCGAGGATCGGCGGCACGCCGGACGTGGCGCTGGTCCTCGGCTCCGGCTGGGTGCCGGCCGCCGACGCGCTCGGCGAGCCCGAGCACGAGTTCCCGGTCACCGAACTGCCCGGGTTCACCATGGCGGAAGCCATCGGTCACGCCGGGCGGATCCGGTCGGTCCGGCTCGCGTCCACCGGCAAGCTGGCCCTGGTCTTCCTCGGCCGCACGCACTTCTACGAGGGGCACGGCGTCGCGCGCGTGGTGCACGGCGTGCGCACCGCCGTCGCCGCCGGTTGCTCGACCGTGGTCCTGACCAACGGCTGCGGCGGCGTGAATCCGGCGTACTCGGTGGGACAGCCGGTGCTCATCAGCGATCACATCAACCTGACCGCGACCTCCCCGATCATCGGCGCGAACTTCGTCGACCTGACCGACCTCTACTCGGCGCGGCTGCGCGCGCTGTGCAAGGAGGTCGATCCGTCGCTCGCCGACGGCGTGTACATCCAGCTGACCGGACCGCACTACGAGACACCTGCGGAGATCCGCATGGTGCGTACCCTCGGCGCTGACCTTGTGGGCATGTCAACGGCACTTGAGGCGATCGCGGTGCGTGAGGCCGGGGCGGAACTGTTGGGCATCTCGTTGGTGACCAACATGGCAGCGGGTATGACAGGGCAGCCGCTCAGCGCTCAGGAAGTCATCGAGACCGGTAACGCGTCGGCGGCGCGTATGGGCGTGCTGCTGCGCGACGTGCTCAGCCGCCTTTAGCGCTCGCTGCCGCAGCCGCTGACGCTGCCGATGCCGCCCCTACCGACCGATAAAGCACGACGGAGAGGCTCGAAGGGAGTCGCCGTGGAACGCCTGCTCTCCCTCGCCCGCGCCTGGCTGGACGAGGACCCCGACCCGGAGACCCGCGAAGAGCTGAGCGCGCTGATCGAGGAGTGCGCAGACGCCGACGAAGGCGCGTGCGATACCTGTAGCCAGCTCGCGGAACGCTTCTCCGGCACGCTCCAGTTCGGTACCGCCGGGCTACGCGGTGAACTGGGCGCGGGGCCGAACCGGATGAACCGGGTGGTGGTCAGTCGCGCCGCCGCGGGCCTCGCTCGCTACCTGCTCGACACCGGGCACCTCGAAGAGGCCGTCGTCATCGGCTACGACGCGCGGAAGAACTCCGACGTGTTCGCGCGAGACACCGCCGAGGTACTCAGCGGCGCCGGCTTTCGTCCGCTGGTGCTGCCGAGGCCGCTACCGACGCCAGTGCTTGCGTTCGCGATCCGATATTTGGGTGCGTGCGCGGGTGTCATGGTGACGGCGAGTCACAATCCGCCGCGCGACAACGGCTACAAGGTCTACCTCGGCGACGGTTCGCAGATCACTCCCCCGGCAGACGAACAGATCGCAGCGGCCATCGAGGCAGTCGGCCCGTTGTCTTCGGTTCCGCGCGGCACGGAATGGGAGACGCTGGACGACTCCATCCTCGATGCGTATCTCGATCGTGCGGTGCGTGTTCTTAGCCCGGTCGGTCCACGGGAACTGCGGGTCGTTTCGACGGCGCTGCACGGTGTCGGCGGTGCGGTACTCGCTTCGGCTTTCGAGCGCGCCGGGTTCGGTACGCCGATCGCCGTGCCCGAGCAGCAGGATCCGGACCCGACCTTCCGGACGGTGGCCTTCCCGAATCCGGAGGAACCCGGCGCGATCGACCTGGCCTTGGCCCTGGCGCGCAAGTCCGGTGCCGACGTGGTCATCGCGAACGACCCAGACGCAGACCGCTGCGCCGTCGCGATCCCCGTTCGCTCAGGTGACAAGGCATCAGGCGCGACCGGTGACGAGGGTGGCGAGTGGCGGATGCTGCGCGGCGACGAGGTCGGTGCGCTGCTCGGCGCGTACCTCGCCGAACGTGGCGGCGCGCGCACCTTTGCCACGACGATCGTCTCCTCCTCCCTGCTTGGGAAGATCGCGCAGCGGCACGGCATCGACTATCGCGAGACGCTGACCGGCTTCAAGTGGCTGACGAAGGTCGAGGATCTGTCATACGCCTACGAGGAAGCGCTCGGGTACTGCGTCGATCCGGACGGCGTGCGCGACAAGGACGGCATCAGCGCCGCGCTGCTGGTCGCCGAGTTGGCGGCAACGCTCAAGGCGGACGGCCGCAGCTTCGAGGGTGAACTGGAGCGGCTGGCCGCCGAGTACGGCCGGCATGCCACTGATCAGCTCTCGATCCGCGTCGATGATTTGGAGCAGATCGCGCGAATGATGGCCGCGCTGCGTTCCGCCCCGCCGAAGGAACTGGCTGGATTGGCGGTGATACTGCTGGACGACCTGTCACTCGGCTCACCCGGCTTGCCACCGACCGATGGACTGCGACTCTCGCTCGACGGCGGCGCACGCGTGGTGGTGCGGCCTTCGGGCACCGAGCCGAAGCTCAAGTGCTACATCGAGGTCGTAACGCACGGTTCGGCGGCTGACGCGGTCGGGCTGCTAGATGCACTTAAGGCTGCTCTGGCGGAGCGGCTCAAGGCAGACTGACGACTAGTCAGCTCACGGCGAGAGCGACTACTAGGAACACGACGCTCGCGCCGAGCAGCGCGAACGACCTCACAGACCAGCGCACTACGCCCGAATCAACCGGGGCGGTTTCCAGAACAGGCGTGGCCTTCTGAGCGCTCGCCGTAGCGTCGCTCGACGCTGCGCTGACGGCGTCGGTTGACGTGGTAGCAGCGATATCGGCGACATCGCCGGCGTCAGCGACCGGCACTGCGGCGGTAGCCGCGTCCGATGCTGCCCCAGCGGCTTGCTCAGCTTCCTTGGCCTTGAACCGCGCCTGGACCGCGTATGCCTCGCGCCGCGCGTTCATCTCCTCGATTGCCTGGTCCGCCATGGACAGGCGATCGGCCGGGTCGTAAGGGCGGCGGTTGCCCGACTGCAGCATGTTGGCCGGGACCCCGCGACTGGCCAAGCGCTGCGACTGCGACAGGTCCTTGAGACGGTGCCGTTCGAAGCGGCGCCGCTCCCGGAGTGAGACCGGGATGGCCCAGACGGTGAATCGGCGGCTTTCCGTATGCGCCATGAAGGAAAGCCGGGCGCTGAGATCGGTCACCGCGTCCCACGGCAGGTCAATCGTGCGAAACGGGTTACGCACGACAAGCCGGTCATTCCACGCGAACGCCGCCGGATAGACGCCGTACAACGCGGCTAGGACGGCGACCAGCGTCAGGATGGCCGCGGCGACCAGGTCCTGAGTGCCGGACTCGATCAGCAGATCGATCGCGCCGAACCCGCAGAACAGCACGACCAACGCGCCGCCGATGAGTGCGGCCGGACCGCGGTAGACGGTCGGCTTCTCGGTGGTCGAACGGGAGTCGGTGGCGAGCGGCGTCATGACCCTGGATTCTGCCTCACGGGCTGGGTGTGGTCCATGTAGGGTGGCCGGTTTCCGTGCATGTCACGGCAGCATAACGGGGTGGTTCCGATCCATGCGTGATACCGGATCGGACGCCGGGGCACGGATCGCACAAGTTATCCACAACCTGGGCGACAGGTCCAGCGGCGCTCCTCGCCGCCGCTTACGCTGGATCGCGTGACCAGCACCACCGAAGCGGCGCAGCGGCCGCACACCGATCCAGCCCGCGAACCGGGCGGGAAACCAGACGACGGACCGGGCCGGGACATAACCGCGGCCCGGGACACCGACGCGGACGCGGCCGGGGCCCACCACATGCCCGACCGGCTAGATCTGCGCGCGGCTACCCGGAACGAGGCCGCGCTACGCGGCTTCCTGCACGGATTGCCGGGTGTGGACAAGGTCGGCGCCGAGGCGCGGGTGGCCCGGCTCGGCACTCGGTCGATCAAGACCTCCGCCAAGGGCTTCGCGCTCGACCTGGCGGTCCGGATGATCGACCTGACCACGCTTGAGGGGGCGGACACTCCCGGGAAGGTGCGCTCGCTGGCCGCAAAGGCACGGCGGCCCGATCCAGCCGACCCGACCTGCCCCTCGGTCGCCGCGGTGTGCGTGTACCCGGACCTGGTCGAGGTGGCCAAACACGAGCTGCGTGGTACCGCGATCAAGGTCGCCTCGGTCGCCACCGCCTTCCCCTCCGGCCGCAGCTCGGTCGAGGTGAAGCTGGCCGAGACGAGGATGGCCGTCGCCGCCGGCGCCGACGAGATCGACATGGTGATCGACCGCGGCGCTTTCCTCGCCGGGCATTACGGCACGGTGTTCGAGCAGATCGCGGCGGTGAAGGCAGCCTGCGGCGAGGCGCATCTCAAGGTGATCCTGGAGACCGGCGAGCTGGTCACCTACGACAACGTGCGGCGCGCCTCCTGGCTGGCGATGCTGGCCGGGGCCGATTACATCAAGACCTCCACTGGCAAGGTCTCCCCCGCGGCGACGCTGCCGGTGTCGCTGGTCATGCTGGAGGCGGTGCGTGATTTCCGGGCGGTGAGCGGCCGGATGGTCGGGTTCAAGCCGGCCGGCGGCATCCGTACCGCGAAGGACGCGATCAAGCATCTGGTAGTGGTCAACGAGACCTGCGGCCCGGACTGGCTCGACCCGCTGTGGTTCAGGTTCGGCGCCTCCTCGCTGCTCAACGATCTGTTGATGCAGCGTCAGAAGCAGGCGGCCGGATACTACTCAGGGCCCAACTACGTGACGGTGGACTGACCCGATGGCACAGCGGAAAACAGAACGACTGCCTGAGAAGACCGCGGCGGCGGCGAACCTGTTCGAGTACGCTCCGGCCCCCGAGTCGCGGGCCATCGTCAAGATCAATCCGAGCTACGACCTCTTCATCGGCGGCGAGTTCGTCCGGGCGAGCGGCGGCGCGCTCAAGACGCTGAATCCGGCGACCGAGGAGGTGCTCGCCGAGGTCGGCGTCGCGTCGGCGGCCGACGTGGATCGCGCGGTGGCCGCCGCGCGCACCGCCTACGACCGGATCTGGTCGCGAATGCCGGGCTCGGAACGGGCCAAGTACCTGTTCCGTATCGCGCGGATCATCCAGGAGCGTTCGCGGGAACTGGCTGTGCTTGAGTCGATCGACAACGGCAAGCCGATCCGCGAGACCAGGGACGTGGACCTGCCGCTGGTCGCCGCGCACTTCTTCCACTACGCGGGCTGGGCGGACAAGCTCTCCTACGCGGGCTATGGACCGGATCCGAAGCCGCTGGGCGTGGCAGCGCAGGTCATCCCGTGGAACTTCCCGCTGCTCATGCTGGCCTGGAAGATCGCCCCGGCGCTGGCCTGCGGCAACACCGTGGTGCTCAAGCCGGCCGAGACCACTCCGCTGACCGCGCTGGCCTTCGCGGAGATCTGCCAGCAGGCGGACCTGCCGCCCGGCGTGGTCAACATCCTGACCGGCGCGGGAGAGTCCGGGGCGGCGCTGGTCTCGCATCCGGATACTGACAAGGTCGCGTTCACCGGCTCCACCGAGGTCGGCCGCGGTATCGCGCGGGCGGTCGCGGGCAGCCGGAAGAAGGTGACGCTGGAGCTGGGCGGCAAGGCGGCGAACATCGTGTTTGACGACGCGCCGATCGACCAGGCAGTCGAGGGCGTGATCGACTCGATCTTCTTCAACCAGGGGCAGGTTTGCTGCGCGGGCTCGCGGCTGCTGGTGCAGGAGTCGATCGAGCCGGAACTGCTGGACGCGCTGCGCCGCCGGATGGAGACGCTGCGGATTGGCGATCCGCTGGATAAGAACACCGACGTCGGCGCGATCAACTCGGCGGCGCAACTGGCGAGGATCACCGAGCTGACCGAGGTCGGCGAGGCGGAGGGCGCGCAGCGCTGGTCCCCGGCCTGCGAGCTGCCGTCCACCGGCTACTGGTTCGCGCCGACCGTGTTCACGAACGTCTCGGCCACGCACCGGATCGCCCGCGAGGAGATCTTCGGTCCGGTGCTCTCGGTGCTGACCTTCCGCACTCCCGAGGAGGCGGTGGCTAAGGCGAACAACACGCCCTACGGCCTGTCCGCGGGCGTGTGGACGGAGAAGGGCTCGCGGATGCTGGCGATCGCGAAGAAGCTGCGCGCCGGGGTGGTCTGGGCGAACACGTTCAACAAGTTCGACCCCTCCTCTCCGTTCGGCGGCTATCGCGAGTCGGGTTACGGCCGCGAGGGCGGCGCACACGGTCTGGAGGCGTACCTCGATGTCTGACAAGACCGAAGCCGGCAACAAGGCGAAGACGGCCGCAGCGAGCAAGACGACCGCGAGTAAGTCAACCGCGCGGAAGACGACGACGAAGGCTGCCGCGAAGAAGGCGACCCCGAAGAAGCCGGCGGCTGCGGAGCCAAGCGCGCCGACAGCGGCGACTGTGACCGCGTCCGTCGCCGCGGCCGTGCCCGCCGATCGGGTATCGACGGCGGTCCCGGCTTCGGTCGCTGAGGAAACCGGCGCGCGGACCCGGCTGACCGTGCGCAAGACCTACAAGCTCTACATCGGTGGGGCCTTCCCACGCTCGGAGAGCGGACGGAGCTACGAGGTGACCTCTGCGCAGGGCGCGTTCTTGGCCAACGCCGCACTGGCCTCCCGCAAGGACGCCCGCGACGCGGTGCGGGCGGCCCGGTCCGCGTTCGGCGTGTGGTCCGCAGCGACCGCGTACAACCGCGGCCAGATCCTCTACCGGATCGCCGAAATGCTCGAAGGCCGGCGCGAGCAGTTCGCCGACGAGGTGGCCGCGGCCGAGGGCGTCACCCGCGAATCAGCGCTCGCACAGACCGACGCCGCGATCGACCGCTGGGTCTGGTACGCGGGCTGGTCCGACAAGATCAGCCAAGTGCGCGGGACGGTCAACCCGGTGGCCGGACCGTACTGGAACGTCTCGTCCCCCGAGCCGACCGGGGTCGTGGCGGTGTTCGCCCCCGAGCGGCCCTCGCTGTTCGGGCTGGTCTCGGTGCTCGCCCCGGTGATCGTTTCGGGAAACGCGGCGGTCCTCGTCGCGCCCGGTTCGGCCGCGCTGCCCGCGATCACGCTGGCGGAGGTGCTGGCGACCTCGGACCTGCCCGGCGGCGTGGTCAACATTCTGACCGGGCGGATCGCCGAGCTGGGCCCACCGCTCGCCAGCCACCTCGACGTGGACGCGCTGGATCTGTCCGGCGTGCCGGATCTGGAGCTGGCCACTGAGCTGGAACGGGCCGCCGCGCAGAACCTCAAGCGGCTGAGGCGGCCGGAGCCCGAGCCGGATTGGACGGCCGATCCCGGACTGGACCGGATGGTGTCGTTCCTGGAAACCAAGACGGTCTGGCACCCGGTCGGGATCTGACCGACCAGGCGAAATCTAGCCGGGCGAGGATCTGGCCGGGCTGCGCACGGCTTGGCAGGCGTGACTGCGGCGCCGGTCGGCGGGCTCTTGTGGAGCCGCCGGCCGACGCCGCACGCACAGCAGGCATTGTCGGACTGGTCGCCGGTGCGGCGCGCGATCCGCGCACTGGTCAGCCGAGCGGTCCACCGAGCAACGAGCCGAGCACCGGCAGATCCGCCACTGGCAGACCGTCCGCAAACGTGTCCGCCACCGGCTGAGTCGATACCGGGATACCGCCAAGGCTGGTCTCCACGACATTCGACAGCGGGTCGACTCCAGTGCCGGCCAGTGGGTAAAGCTTGAGCTTGCCCAGTCGCGACCAGGCCGCGGCCGGCGCCGCCTCGGGTGCGGTCAGCGGCGCTTCCTGCGCTTGCTGCGGCAGTTCGGCGGAGGTCACCGGAACCGCGTTCGCGCTGGTCGCGTTCGAACCCAGCGCCGCGCTGTCCGCGACGTCCGAGGAGGCCGCAGGCGCGGCTGCGGCCACCGTCGCGGCCGACGCCATCGGAGCCGCCGCCGCGACCGCCAAGCCCGCGCCGAGCGAGGTGAGCGCCAGGCGACGCGCGCTGCTCGGGATTCGGCCGGCTGTCCTTGACTGACGCATCTTGAAACGTTCCTCACCGAGGTCTGAGATCCGCGCAAAAAACGGACTGGTACCCGAGGCAACTCGGATACCAGTCCGAAGTCACGCCGCCTCACCCTGCTGGCGGACATTGAGCCTTAAGTAGGTTTTTGTCCTAATAGGCCAGTGCGCAAATGTACTACTCGGCACGCCAGTCGCCGACCTGGAACGGCCCAGGCCGCTGCTCCGACTCCTCGCCACGGGCGGGCGGGATCTGCTGGCCCTGGCCCTGCGTCTGACCTTGCCCGTGGCCGTGAGCCGGGTTCTGCACGCCGGGCTGCGCACTACTGCCAGTCCCGCCGGGAGACCAAGGACTCGGCGCGGCGGCGTAATCCTGCATGGTCGGCGGCATTGGCGGCATGGGCTGCTGCGGCTGGTGCGATCCGGTACCCGCGACGCCGGGTGCTTGGCCGAACTGCTGCGTCGGCTGGCTCTGGTCGTAGCCCGGGGCCTGACCTGGCTGCTGGCCGCCCTGGACCGGCGGAAGCAACTGCGTGCGGTCCGAGCCGAACGGCTGCGGCGCGCCGGCCCCGCCGGGGCCCTGACCCTGCCCTTGCCCCTGCTGTCCGAACACGGTCGGCCCGGACTGCCCAGGCTGCTGGCCGAAGCCCGCCTGTCCGGACTGGCCCGCCTGCTGACCCGACTGCCCTGGCTGTCCAGGCTGCTGACCCGGCTGGCCACTGCCCTGCTGCGGGGTCCAGCCGAAGCCGCCGGGCGGCGGCGCGGCCTGCGAATACTGCTGGCCACTCTGGCCGCCGCCGCTGCCCGCGCCGGGCCCGGCAGTCCAGCCGCCGCCGTACTGGCCGGGCTGCTGAGCGGCCGGGCGCGCGGTCTGCGGGTTGAGGATCTGCCAGGTCATCCACACGAACAGGGCCGCGACGACGACCACGACGCCCTCGCCGATCGCCATCACGAAGGTGAGGAACTTGCCCTCGCCGCCGATGCCGTCCGCGCCGAACTGGGCCAGCGCGGTCACCACGCCGAATAGCAGCGCGACGCCCATCTCCACCAGCGCGGCGAGCGTGATCAGCCGCGCCTTGGCGAGCGCCGGGCTGACGTGGTTGGCCAGGTAGACCGCGAAGGCCGCGGCCGCGGCGACGACCACGTCGAGGAACGTGCCGACCTGGTCGTGTGCGCGGTTGGCGAAGGGCTCGGAGAACCCGTTCGAGGACGGGGGCGCGAGCAGGTTGATCACTGCGACAAGGAGGGTGAGCCCCGCGAACACGACGGCGGCCAGCGCCGCCGGTTCGCGCAGCTTCTTCAACGTCTCAGGCATGGCGGTGCAACGCTCCCGTGTCGGTCCGCTGGTCTCTGGACACTCTGTCTTTTCAGACAGACTGTCTTTTCGGGCGCAAGACTTCCACATTACCGAGCGTGATTGAAGTGGCAGGCGCCGCCTCATCCCCGTCAGCCTCGGTCGGCGCATGACATCAGCCCACGAACGGGTACCCCGTGACCAGCTACGCGGCTAGCCGCCTACAGCGTTAGGCAGCCTTGGAATCGGTGAGCCACTCGCTGTTCTGCGACACGTACCCGGCCAGCGGGCGCAGCGCCGGGTCGTCGCGCAACTTGCGCAGCGCGCGCCACAGTGCTGACTTGACCGTGCCGACCGAGACGCCCATCCGCTCGGCGATCTCAGTGTCCGTGTACGAGCCGTAGTAGCGCAGCGAAAGGGCCTCGCGGTCCCGCGCCGAGAGCCGCATCAGTGCCCGCGCCACCGCGACGCGCATCTCCACCTGCGGCATCGATTCGCCGTCGTAGCCGTGCTCGGGCAGTTCGTCGGTGGGGTACTCCTCCACCCGGCGCTTGCGCCACTGCGAGATCTGGTGGTTCGTCATCGTGCGGCGCAGGTACGAGCCGACGACCGCCTTGTCCTCGATCCGGTGCCAAGCCTGGTAGGTCTTGAGCAGGCCCTCCTGCAGCAGGTCTTCGGCCTCGGTGCGGTCGCCCGCGACCTGGTGCGCGGTGCGCAGCAGCGAGGAGCGGCGTTCCGCGACGTACGCCGCGAAATCCGCGGGCGCGTCAGATGTGCCGCCCGCGCGCTTGGAACCGGTCGCGGAGGTACCCGCGTCGAATCTCTTAGCGGGGGTCGGAAGTGTTGCCAGAGTCTGGAAGCTCATGGTGACAAGCCTGGCCCCCGCATTTCATCGTCGCGTACGCCTCGCGTCACAGCTTTGCCACAGGCGTTCGTCACCCCTTCCGCCAGTCGAATCCGGCTTTGACTACGGAACCTGACTACACGCGGTGACCAGCCCGCTCGATGGAGTCACAATTCGAACACACATTCACCACGTGTAATACGTGATTGTGTGAAGGACTGCTAAAGCCGCCGGTGGTATCGACCATGGACGTGTGAGTTAGGTAAGAATGGGTAGGTGCCCAGCCTTCTTCTCGTCGAAGACGATCCGTCGATCCGGATGGCCATCGAACTCGCGCTGACCCGCCAGGGTCACCAGGTCGCGACCGCGGCCACCGGCGAGGAGGCGCTGGAGTTGTGGCAGAGCCAGCGGCCTGAGCTGGTGGTACTCGACGTGATGCTCCCCGGTATCGACGGCTTCGAGATCTGCCGCCGGATCCGCCGCACCGACCAGGTGCCGATCATCCTGCTCACTGCGCGCAGTGACGACATCGATGTCGTGGTCGGGCTCGAGTCGGGCGCGGACGACTATGTAGTCAAGCCGGTACAGCCACGCGTGCTGGACGCGCGCATCCGTGCGGTATTGCGTCGGCACGGTAACGGTGTCCCGGATGCCGGGGACACGGCCGTGTTCGGCGATCTGGTCGTCGACCGCGCGGCGATGACGGTGACTCGCGCCGGCGAGCCGATCTCGCTCACGCCGACCGAGCTCAAGCTGCTGGTCGAGCTCTCGCGGCGACCCGGGCAGGCCCTTTCAAGGCAGCAGTTGCTGCGGCTGGTCTGGGATCACGACTACCTCGGCGATTCGCGTCTCGTGGACGCCTGCGTGCAGCGACTGCGCGCGAAGGTCGAGCTGGTGCCGTCCGAGCCGCAGCTGATACGAACCGTGCGCGGCATCGGCTACCGTCTGGATCCGCCGAGGTGACCGCGCGGTGAGCCGAAAATCGCCGGGTCCGCCGCGCGGCGGACCCGGAACTTACCCGACCGTTGCGGCCGCCGCGGACGTGGTCGGACGCGACGCCCGCCGTCGGCGCTCGGGAGCGCATCGGCGCAGGCTACGGCTGACCGGCCTGCGCCCGCGGCTGCTTTTCGGCTTCGCCGCGGTCGCCGCCATCACCGCCGCGATCATCACCGCCGCCTCGTACTTCCTGATCCGTGACGCGCTGGTCTCCAGGGTGGCCACTAACGCGCACACCCAGCTGATCGCTGACGTGCAGGCCAATGGCGCGCAGCTGCAGCAGTCCGGCTCCGCGCAGACCGACACCACGATCGCGGAGACCATGGCGAAGAACGGCGGCGGGGTGATCCTGCTGATCACCACCCGCGGCTCGGTCGCCAGCGACTCGCGGTTCAGCAACCAGGACATCACCAAGACGTTCCAGGTGGCGGCGCACGACCAGGTCGTACAGGAACGCAAGATCATAGGCGGCACGCCGTACGAGGTGACCGGCACCCGGATCAACCCGAACGGACCCGAGGTCTACCTGTTCACCTCGCTGGAGTCGGAACAGGCGATCCTGACCGAGCTGATGACGATCGGCCTGGCCTCCGGCGGTCTCGCGCTGATCGGCGCGGGCGGTGTCGCGTTGCTCGCGACCCGCAACGTGCTGGTGCCGATCCGGCGGATCGGACATGCCGCGCGGATGCTCGGCCAGGGCGACTTGGACGTGCGCCTCGAGGTCAAGGGCACCGACGAGATCGCGGACGTCTCGCGCACCTTCAACGAGACCGCCGAGGCGTTGGCCCGCTCGATGGCCGAACTACGTGCGATGGACGCCGCCTCTCGCCGTTTCGTCGCGGATGTGTCGCACGAGCTGCGCACGCCGCTGACCGCGATGACCGCGGTGACGGAGGTCCTTGAGGACGTCGAGGACGCCGACCCGACGACCGTGTCGGCCGCGCACCTGATCGCCAACGAGACCAAGCGGCTGGCTCGCCTGGTCGAGGACCTGATGGAGATCTCCCGGTTCGACGCAGGCACGGCCGCCATGCGGATCGAGTACATCAACCTGCCCGAGCTGATCGAGGCGACGCTGGCCACGCGCGGATGGACCAACAAGGTCATCGTGAATGCGCCCTCGCCGCTGCCGACCAAGATCGACGCCCGGCGCATGGATGTGGTCATCGCGAACCTCGTGGGCAACGCGCTCAAGCACGGTGGCGAGCCGGTCGCGCTGACCGTCACGGACGACGGGCCCTTCGTGGTGATCCAGGTCGCCGACTCAGGTCCCGGTATCCCGGCTGACGCATTGCCGCACATCTTCGACCGCTTCTACAAGGCGGACAAGGCGCGCGGCCGGTCCGAGGGCAGCGGTCTCGGCCTGGCGATCGCGTTCGAGAACGCCCGGATGCACGGCGGCGAGATCTCGGCACGCAACCGGCCGGAAGGCGGAGCCGTCTTCACGCTCAGGTTCCCCTCGAACGCCCAAGGCGTGCTCGCCTCCGAGGCAGACGCGGTCGACCCGGACCACGGCGCCGGTGGCGACGCGGGCACTACAGACTCGGGACCGTACGGACGGACGCAGGGGGTGAGCGTGTGAGGCACAGGGCGCTGAAGATCGGCGGGATGCTGGCCACGCTCGTGCTTCCCATGGCGGCGGCCTGCGGAATCCAGCCCACCGGGATCACCAACCTCGGCCCTGCACCGGACGTCTCCGGCGCCGCCGCGCAGCGGGCGCAGACGCAAGCCGGCTCATCGCAGTTCGTGCTGTTCTTCTACGAGGACGGCCGGCTGACCCTCACCTACCGCAACGCGGGCACCGCGACCAACGAGGAAACCGTGCTCAGCGCGATGGTCGAGGGACCGACGAAGGCTGAGGCCGCGCAGGGCATGTCCTCGGCGCTGCCTGCTGACCTGGTGGCCACGCCGAGAGCGGGCGGCTTCGCCGATGCCTATCTGGTGAGCCAGCCGTTGAGCACGAAGGCGAAGGCGCAGTTCTTGTGCACGATGCAGTACTGGGACCAGTCGGTCTCAGTGGGCATACAGGTCAAGGGTGCGGAGAAGCCGACCTGGAACGCGTGCGGCGACACGGTCGACTACTACGTTCCGATGCCTGGGGACGGCTCCACGACCGGCTTCGCCGCGCCGACAGACTAGGGCGCGGCATGAGACGCGAGACAGCCAGATAGATCAGGGGCCTGAGTCTTGCGACGCAGGCCCCTGCAGCCAGACTTTCGCGCTCAGTCCTCGTCCTCGTCGCCGCGCAGGTCCGTGAACCCGTTGATGATCTGGTCGGCGATGGCGTCCCGCACGTCATGCGCCAGGAACGCCCCGTCGATCGCATTCAGCGCGACCAGCTCCAGGTCGGCCAGATCCCAGCCGAAGTTCTCCGCGAGCAGCCCGAACTCGCGGCTCATCGAGGTGCCGCTCATCAGCCGGTTGTCGCAGTTGACGGTCAGGTTGAAGTCGAGCTCGTACAGCTTCTGGATCGGGTGCTGCGCGATCGTCTCAGCGATGCCGGTCTGCAGGTTGGAGGAGGGGCACACCTCCAGCGCGATGCGCTTGTCCCGCACATAGGCCGCGATCCGGCCGAGCTTGGCGTCGTCCTCGGTGAACTCGATGTCCTCGATGATGCGCACGCCGTGGCCGAGCCGGTCCGCGCCGTTGAGCAGCGCCTCGGCGATGGACGAGGGGCCGTCTGCCTCGCCGGCGTGGATGGTGAAGCGGAAGAACTGCTCGCGCAAGTACTTGAACGCGTCCGCGTGCAGATTCGGGCCGAAACCGTGCTCGGGTCCGGCGATGTCGAAGCCTGCCACTCCGGAGTCGCGGTGCCGCACGGCCAGCTCGGCGATCTTCAGGCTGTGGCCGGGCTCGGTGTTCTGCCGCATCGCGGTGACCAGCGTGCCGGCCTTGATGAAGTGACCGGCCGCGGCGGCGCGCTCCTCGCCCTCGCGGCAGCCGGCGTTGACCGCCTCGACCACCTCGTCGAGGGTCAGGCCGTTGCGCAGGTGCTGCTCGGGGGCGTAGCGGGTCTCGGCGTAGACGACGCCGTCGGCGGCCAGGTCCTCGACGGTCTCGGCGGCGACCCGGCGCAGCGCGTCCGCGCTCTGCATGACCGCGATGGTGTGGTCGAAGGTCTCCAGGTAGCGCGGCAGCGAGCCGGAGTCCGCCGCGTCGCGGAACCAGGTGCCGAGCTTGGCCGCGTCGCGGGTCGGCAGGCCGGTGTAGCCGCAGGCGTCGGCCAGTTCGATGACGGTCTGCGGCCGGAGGCCGCCGTCGAGGTGGTCGTGCAGGGCCACCTTGGGCGCCTGCCTGATCTCGTCCGCGGTGAGCGATGTCGTTTCAGTCACCCGCAGTACCCTACGCGCTAACCCGCTCGAGGATGAGCGGACGCGGAGTGAAGTCCGCACCGTGGCCCGCGGGGTCGTCGGCGCCGATGCTGAATGCACCGCTTAAGTCGTCGAGCGCGGCTTCGAAGCGGTCCGGCGTGTCGGTGTGCAGGGTCAGCAGCGGTGCACCGGCGACCACCGTGTCACCCGGCTTGGCGTGCAGCTCGATACCTGCGCCCGCCTGCACCGGATCCTCTTTGCGAGTGCGTCCGGCGCCTAGCCGCCAGGCGGCGACGCCGACCGCGAGCGCGTCGAGCCGGGTCAGCATCCCGGAGGCTGGCGCGGTCAGCACGTGCCGCTCCTTGGCCTGCGGCAGCTCGGCCTCGGGATCGCCGCCCTGCGCGCGGATCATCCGGCGCCAGGCGTCCATCGCGGAGCCGTCGGCGAGTTTGTCGGCGGGGTCCACGCCGTCGAGGCCGGCGGCGGCGAGCATCTCGCGGGCCAGGGCGAGGGTCAGCTCCACCACGTCGGCCGGTCCTCCCCCGGCGAGCACCTCGACCGACTCGCGCACTTCAAGGGCGTTTCCGGCGGTCAGGCCGAGCGGAACCTGCATGTCAGTGAGCAGAGCCACGGTCTTCACCCCGTGATCGGTGCCAAGCGCGACCATCGTCTCGGCGAGCTGCCGGGCCTGCGCGCGGTCCTTCATGAAGGCACCGGTCCCGACCTTCACGTCGAGGACCAGCGCTCCGGTGCCTTCCGCGATCTTCTTGGACATGATCGAGGAGGCGATCAGCGGGATCGACTCCACGGTCCCGGTCACGTCCCGCAGCGCGTACAGCTTGCGGTCCGCCGGGGCCAGTTCGTCGCTCGCCGCGCAGACCACGGCGCCGACGCGGCGCAGCACATCCAGCATCTCCTCGGTGGAGAGCCTGGCGCGCCAGCCGGGAATCGATTCGAGCTTGTCCAGCGTGCCGCCGGTGTGGCCGAGGCCGCGCCCGGAAAGCTGCGGGACCGCCGCGCCGCAGGCGGCCACCAGCGGGGCGAGCGGCAGGGTGATCTTGTCGCCGACGCCGCCGGTGGAGTGCTTGTCCGCGGTCGGCCGGTCAAGGCCGGAGAAATCCATCCGGATGCCGGTGCCGATCATCGCGTCGGTCCACCGGTTGATCTCGGCGCGGTCCATCCCGTTGAGCAGGATCGCCATGGCCAGCGCGGACATCTGCTCGTCGGCGACGACGCCGTCCGTGTAAGCCCGGATTACCCAATCGATCTGCTGGTCCGTCAGCCGCGCGCCGTCGCGCTTGGCCCGGATCACGTCGATGACGTTCATAGCGCTCTCCGTGCCGAATCGTGCGCTGCCAAGTGTTCGGGGCCGAAGGCTTGCGGCAGGACTTCGGTCATCGGCAGTACGCCCTCGGGCGTGTCCACCAGCAGGTCAGGTCCGCCGTGTTCGTAAAGCAACTGGCGGCAGCGGCCACAGGGCATCAAGGTTCTGCCCTCACCGTCTACGCAGGCGAAGGCGACGAGCCGACCGCCGCCGGTCAAGTGCAGCGCGGAGACCAGGCCGCATTCGGCGCACAAGGTCAGGCCGTATGAGGCGTTCTCGACATTGCAGCCGGTGATGATCCGGCCGTCGTCAACCAGCGCCGCCGCGCCGACCGGGTAACGCGAGTACGGCGCGTATGCCTTCGCCATCGCGGCGCGGGCCTCCTCGCGCAGGGCCGGCCAGTCGACTTCGGTCATACCGAGCGCGTTCTTGTGAGCTGCTGTCTTGTCAGCACTGCGTTATCCCTTTACGTACGGTTGGTTCTCGGCCGCCGGAGCGCGCACGATGCCGCCGAGGGACGCGACGACGAACACCGTCGCCAGATACGGAGCCATGGAAAGGAACTGTCCCGGGATCGGGGTCTGCAGTGAGGACAGCGAGTTGTTCAGCCCGCCGGCGAACCCGAACAGCAGGGCCGCGCCGAGTGCCCCGACCGGCGACCAGCGTCCGACGATGAGTGCGGCCAGTGCGATGAAGCCCTTGCCCGCGGACATGTTCGTCGTGAACGAGCCGACCTGACCGATCGTCAGCCATACCCCACCGAGCCCGGAGATCAGTCCGGCCATGATCACGTTGCGGTACCGCGTGCCCAGCACCTTGATGCCGACGGTGTCGGCGGCTCGCGGGTGCTCGCCGACCGCGCGGGTGCGCAGGCCCCAGCGGGTGCGGAACAGCGCGACCTGCACCACGGCGACGATGATGAAGGCCAGGTAGAACACGATGTTCTGGTTGAACAGCACGTCCCCGATCACCGGGATGGCGGCCAGCCCGGGGATGCGGATCGCGTGGAAGATCGGCGGCTGGTTGTACGCGGCCGAGTTCGCCGAGAGCAGCTTGTTGTAGAGGAAGGTGGTCAGGCCGAGTGCCAGGACGTTGAGTACCACGCCGAGCACGACCTGCTCGATGTGGTACCGGTTGGCCAGCGCGGCGAGCAGCGAGCCGAGCAGCGCCCCGGCGAGGCAGCCCACGATCAGGCCGATCCAGACCGAGTTGGACATCGTCGCGGCCATCGCCGAGGAGAAGGCGCCGAACAGGAACTGCCCCTCGATGGCGACGTTCACCACGCCCGAGCGCTCGCAGATGATGCCGCAGGTCGCGCCGAGGATCAGCGGGACCGACACGATCAGCGTGTTGTTGAGCACGCCGGGCAGGCTGATCCCGCCGAAGGTGGTGGTGCCGGCCGAGGCCCAGACCAGGAAGGCGATGACGAACGCGACGACGTAACCGACCGTCAGCCAGCGCCGCGCCACGACGCCGAGTGGGCGGAACACCCGGAGCAGACCGCACGCGACGCAGATCGCGGCGAAGACGATCGCGACCGGACCGGCCGGGAAGTGCTGCATGCCCAGCGCCCCCGGGGCGTTCGGATTCAGCGCCATGCCGACCGCGGCCTGCGCACCGTGCCCGGTGCGGGTGCCGAGACCGAAGGCCCAGATCGCGTAGGCGCCGACGACGACCTGCGCGACGCCCGGGATCATCCGGGCGCGGTCTAGGCCGCGGGTCGCGGGTACGCCGAGTTCGGCGGTAGCGGCGGTCACGCCTGGCCTCCCGTGGCGACCGACGCGCGGCGGGCGCGCAGCCGGAAGATCTCCTGGACTAGTCGCGGGGCCGCGACGAAGATCACGATGACCGCCTCCACGACGTTCACGATGTCGACCGGTAGGTTCGCGCTGGCCTGCATCACCGACGCTCCGGCGTTGAAGCCGCCGAAGAGCAGCGCGGCCGCGACGATTCCCCACGGACGGTTGCGGCCGAGCAGGGCGACGGTGATCGCGTTGAAGCCGAGTCCGGCGTCGATGTCGGGATACAGGGCGTTGTTATTCGGATTGGTGGTGCCAAGGGTCTGGCTTACCCCGACCAGGCCGAACAGCAGGCCGGACAGCGCCATGGCGAGGATCTGCGTACGCGCCACGTTGATACCGGCGATGCGCGCGGCACGCGGGTTGATGCCCAGCGCCCGGATCTCGAAGCCGAGCTTGGAGCGGCCCAGCAGCCAGGCGGTGGCGAAGGCCGCGGCCAGCGCGATGATCAGGCCGACGTCCGTGCTCACCGAGTCGCCGAACAGATGCGGCAGCCGGGCGCTCGGGTCGGCCGGCTTGGACACCGCTTGGCCGAGCTTGGTCGGGTCATGGAAGCCGTTGACGTTCAGCAGATAGCCGAGGAAGTACACCGCCACATAGTTCAGCATGATCGTGACGATGACCTCGTGCGCGCCCCGCCAGGCCTTGAGCCAGCCGACCAGAGCGCCGTAGAGCAGGCCGCCGAGCGCTCCGGCGAGCACCGCGACGAGCACGTGCAGCCCGACCGGCAGGTGCCAGGCGAAGCCGACGTATCCGGCCAGGATCGCGCCCATGATCAGCTGGCCCTGGCCGCCGATGTTGAAAAGCCCGCCGCGGAAGGCCAGCGAGACCGCCAGGCCGCCGAAGATCAGCGGGGTGGCCATCAGCAGCGTGTTGGTGATCGGTCCGAAGAACTGCGCCGGGGTGCCGTGAACGGTCGCCGGGTCGAAGATCGCGCCCTTGAACAGCGCGGCATACCCGGAGGAGATGTCGTGCCAGGCGCCGGAGAAGAAATCGCCGGGCCCGGCGAAGAAGTAGCTCGCCTTATTCAGGGTGGTCGTGTCGGAGACGACCATCAGGATCGCGCCCGCGATTAGCGCGAGGACGACCGCGAGGAAGGTCACCAGCAGCGAGTTCTCCGCGGTGAACACGTTGCGGGCCGCCTGCCCTAGGCCGCCAAAGGGCTCCGGGGCTTGTGTCTCCTGCTCCGTGGTCTCGGTGGTCATGAGCCCGCCCCCTCCCGGTCCTGGCCCGCGGTCCCTGATGACGCCGTGTCTGACGCCGTCGCTGCTGACGCCGCGTCATCAGACGCGCCGTCGGACGCCGCGTCGCGCGAGTGCGCCGTGGTCGACGCCGCACCACCATCGGTGATGCCGGCCATCAGCAGGCCGATCTCCTCACGCGAGGTGTCCGGCGGCACCACGCCGACGATCTTGCCGCGGTACATCACCGCGACCTTGTCGGCCAGCGCGAGCACCTCGTCCAGCTCGGTGGACACGATGACCACCGGTCGGCCCTGGTCCCGTTCGGCGACGATCCGCTTGTGGATGAACTCCTGCGCGCCGACGTCCACGCCGCGGGTCGGCTGCGAGGCGACCAGCAGTCGCAGCGGCCGGGACATCTCCCGCGCGACGACCACCTTCTGCTGATTGCCGCCGGACAGGTTGCCGGCCAGGACGCTGTGGTCGGGCGGCCGGATGTCGAACTCCTCGATCCGCGTCTTGGCGTTGTGCTCGATCGCGGTCAAGTCGAGGGAGAACGCTCCCGCGAAGGACTCGGACTTGTACAGGTCCAGCACCAGGTTCTCAGCGACGGTGAAGCCCGCGACCAGGCCGTCGTGGGAGCGGTCCTCCGGGATGAAACCGACGCCGGCGTCCAGAGTCTGCCGCGGACTGCGGCCGACCAGTTGCCTGCCGTCCAGGATGATCGAACCGGCCTGCACCGGCACCAGGCCGAGGATCGCCTGCGCGAGCTCGGACTGGCCGTTGCCGTCCACGCCCGCGATGCCGAGGACCTCTCCCGCCCGCACCGAGAAGGAGACGTCGTCCACGGCCCGGTTGCCGTGCTGGTCCAACACCGTCAGTCCGCTGACATCGAAGGCGGGCTCCCCAGGCTCGGCCGGCTGCTTGTCCACGACCAGCCGCACCGCGCGGCCGACCATCAGTGAGGCCAGCTCCTGCTCGGTCATCTGCGGGGTAGCGGTGCCGACTACGCGACCGCGGCGGATCACGGTGATCCGGTCGGCGATCGCGCGGACCTCCTTGAGCTTGTGCGTGATGAACACGATGGACTTGCCGGCCTCGCGCAGTGCGTTCATGACCGAGAACAGCTCCTCGATCTCCTGCGGAGTGAGCACCGCGGTGGGCTCGTCGAGGATGAGCACCTGGGCTTCGCGCACCAGGGCCTTGACGATCTCGACCCGCTGCTGCACGCCCACCGGCAGGTCTTCGATCCGGGCGTCCGGGTTGATCGGCAGGCCGTAGCGCTCGGAGACCTCCCGCACGTGCTTTCGGGCTTTGCGCCGATCCAGCCAGCCCGCCGGCCCAGTGTCCTCGTCCCCGAGGACCACGTTCTCCGCGACCGTGAATACGGGCACGAGCATGAAGTGCTGGTGCACCATGCCGATCCCGGCGGCGATCGCGTCGCGCGGTCCGTGGAACTCCTTCGCCTCACCGTCCACCAGGATCTCGCCCTCGTCCGGGCGGTAAAGCCCGTAGAGCACGTTCACCAGGGTGGATTTGCCCGCGCCGTTCTCGCCGAGCAGGCAGTGGATCTCACCCGGCTCGACGACCAGATCGATCCGGTCGTTGGCGACCAGCGATCCGAAGCGCTTGGTGATCCCACGCAGTTCCAGGCGCACCCTCGGACCCTTCCGTACGTAGCAGTATGGACACCTTAATTCCCCACCTGGCCTGCGTCGTACTGGGCCGGGTCAGTGCGGTTCGTCGAGGTGCAAGCCTGAGGGCGCGCCCGGCCGCGGTAGCCGCCGGCCGGACGCGCCCCGTGCCCGTCGGTGCCTGCTCAGCCGGTGGGCTGGGCCTTGGACTTGATGGTGATCGTGCCGCTGATGATGCCCTGCTTGACCGTGTCGAGCTCGGCGGTCAGCGAAGCCGGGATCTTGCCGTCGAAGTTGTGGAAGGGCGCCAGGCCGGTACCGCCGTTGGCCAGGGTGCCGACGTACGAGGTCGCGCTGAAGTTACCGCTCGAGGAGTCCTCGACGGCCTTGGTCACCGCGTCGGAGATGCCCTTGAGCACCGAGGTGATCAACACGCTGGCGTACTGCGGCGCGGCGGTGAAGCCGTCGGTGTCGACCCAGATGGCGTTCATCGCGCCGTTGGACTGCTGGGCCTGGGCCAGCGCGCCGAGGCCGGTGCCGCCGGCGACCGGGAAGACGATGTCCGCGCCCTGGCTCTGGAAGCCCTGGGTCAGCTGCTTGCCGACGTTCTGGTCGGTGAAGGACTGGGCGAAGGAGCCCTGCTGGGTGGTCTCGTTCCAGCCGAGCACCTGGACGTGCGTGCCGTGCTTGGAGTTGTAGTACTGCACGCCCTCCCAGAAGCCGTCCATGTAGACGGTGACGGGGGCGATGTTCAGACCGCCGAAGGTGGCGACCTTGCCGGACTTGCTGTAGCCGGCCGCCAGGTAGCCGCCGAGGAAGGCGCCCTGCGCGGTGTTGAACTGCAGACCCTTGACATTCGGGGGCACCGAGCCGGAGTCCACGATCGCGTAGTCCTGGCTGGTGTGCGTCTTGGCGGAGGCGCCGGTCGCGTCGGCCATCAGGCCGCCGACGGTGACGATCAACTTGCAGTTCTTGGTGAGCAGCGACGAGATGTTCGAGGCGTACTGGTTCGCCGTCGTCGACTGCACGTAGGAGACGGTCGCCTTGCCGTCCGACTGCGCCTTCTGCATGCCGGCCCAAGCCGCCGAGTTGAACGAGTGGTCATCGATGCCGCCGGTGTCGGTGACCATACATGCCGTGAAGCTGCTCCCGGCCGAACCGGCGCTCGCGCTGGCGCCCGCGCTCGAACCGGAATTCGTGCTCACCGGCTTGGATCCACAGGCCGCGGCGGCCAATCCGACCACCGCTAGCGCCGCAACCAACTTGCTTTGCTTCACCGAAACCTCCCGAAGACAAGAACTGCGGCGCTGTCCGGCCGATCAAGCGAGAATAATTCGCGGCGACCGGGCTTCCCGACGAGTTCTTTCCCACTGCGCGGAACGCAACGGCTCCGGTTGGAACCCGAGATGAAACCGTGATGCGGCGGTCGCGGCCATGCCGTCAGCATCGCCCAAAGGCAGGGTGTTAGCACTCCCGGTGACTGTAAACGGGCGAACCCCGCTGCTGTCGTCGCGCGGCTCGCGCAGCCGCGCCCGCGCCTCGGTCGCGCAATGCCTCAGCGCCGGCGCCGCGGTCCCAGTGCCTCGGTCCCAGTGCCTCAGCGCCTCAGCGCCTTAGACCGCGGCGAGATTGGCGGCGAGCGCCGCCTCCGCCAAGAAGCGCACGCCGACCGGGATGGCTGCCTCGTCGGCGTGGAAGGTCGGCTGGTGCAAGTCGCGCGGAGTCGGGTCACCGGGCGTACGCACGCCGAGCCGGGCCATCGCGCCGGGAATCTGCTGGAGGTACCAGGAGAAGTCCTCGCCGCCCATGGACTGCTCGACCGGCACGATGCCCTCGCTGCCGGCACCGCCCGGAGCCGCCATCACCCGGTGCGCGGCCTCCCGCATCAGCTCGACCACATGCTCGTCGTTGACCACGGGAGGCACGCCGCGCACGTATTCCAGCTCGGTTTTTGCCCCGTAGATCGCGGCGATCGAATCGACCAGTTCCAGGATCAGGTCCGGAGCCAGGCTCCAGGCCCGCTGGTCCATCGCGCGCAGCGTCCCGCGCACCTCGCCGAACTGCGGGATCGCGTTCGCCGCGTTGCCCGCGTTGATCGCGCCCCACACCAGCGAGACCCCGGCGCGCGGGTCCATCCGGCGGGAGAGGGCCGCGGGCAGCTCGGTGACGAGCGCGGCCAGCGCATAGACCAGATCCACCGTCAGCTGCGGGCGGGCGGTGTGGCCGCCAGGGCCGGACAGGCGCAGGGTGAGCGTGTCGCAGGCGGCGGTCAGCGCGCCGGATCGTAGACCGATCTTTCCCGCGTCCACCTTCGGGTCGCAGTGCACGCCGATGATCGAGCCGACTCCGTCGAGCGCCCCGGCCTCGACCATGTCGATCGCGCCGCCGGGCAGCAGTTCCTCGGCCGGCTGGAAGATCAGCCGCACCGGGCGGGTCAGCCGCCCGGCCTGAGCCTCCTCGGCCAGGAAGAGCCCGGCGCCGAGTACGGTCGTGGTGTGCACGTCGTGCCCGCAGGCATGTGAGACGCCCTCGATCACGGATCGAAAGGGCAGCTCGCTCGCCTCCTGAATGGGCAGCGCGTCGATATCGGCACGCAGCGCGAACCGGCCGCGTGGGTGCGTCCTGTATGAATGTGCGGAGGGCGATTGTTCGCCGGCCGCGAGTGCCGACTCTTCAAACACCGGATCGATATCGCAGATGACCCCGCTGCCGAGGGGCAGGACCTTCGGCGCGAGGCCGGCCGCCTGCAGCGCCCCGACGATCAACCCGGTGGTGCGCAACTCGCGACGGCCGAGTTCCGGATGCGAGTGCATGTCGCGCCGAAACCGGATCAGCTCGGGCTCCCGCCGGCCCAGGAACGCGGAGAGCCGCGACGACGCGGCGTCATCGGCGGCTCGGTCCTGGCTCTCCGGCGGAAGACTTAAGTTCATTCCCCTACGGTAGTCCGTCTAATCCTGGGAATCCCAGTAGTTTCGCCATATGGGAACTTGAAGTTGACCAAGATGACACTTAAGGGCTATAGCCCACAGCACGTGCGGACTAGATCGCAGGTTGCAGTCAAACGGACTAGCGAAAAGGCCGTACATAATGCTCACCGCCGCCGCAACGCCCTGCTAGAACGCGTCGCGCGGCACGTATGTACCCCAGACATCACGCAGCGCATGTGAGACCTCGCCGACAGTAGCCCGCGCTCGCAGCGCCTCGCGCATTGGATACAGCACGTTGTCGCTGCCCGACGCCGCACGCTTCACCGTGTCGAGTGCCCGGTCGACGTCGTCCTGCGAGCGATCCGCGCGCAACTTGGCCAGCCGTTCTGCCTGCTGTGCCTCGATGGTCGGGTCCACCCGCAGCGGTTCGTATGGCTCCTCGGCGTCGAGAGTGAACCGGTTGACGCCGACCACGATCCGCTCGCCGCCGTCGATCTCCTGAGCGATGCTGTAGGCGGAGCGCTCGATCTCGGCCTTCTGGAAACCGTGCTCGATCGCCGCCACGGCGCCGCCGAGCGACTCGACCCGGTCCATCAGCGTATTGATCTCGGCTTCGAGATCGTCGGTCAGCTTTTCGACCACGTACGAGCCCGCGAACGGGTCCACGGTCTTCGTCACGTCCGTCTCGTACGCGATCACCTGCTGCGTGCGCAGGGCGAGCCGGGCGGCCTTCTCGGTGGGCAGCGCGATCGCCTCGTCGAAGGAGTTCGTGTGCAGCGACTGGGTGCCGCCGAGGACCGCGCCGAGGCCCTGGAGCGCGACCCGGACCATGTTCACCTCGGGCTGCTGGGCCGTCAGCTGCACTCCGGCGGTCTGCGTGTGGAAGCGCAGCATCTGCGACTTGGGGTCTTTCGCGCCGAACTCGTCGCGCATCACCCGCGCCCAGATCCGGCGGGCGGCGCGGAATTTGGCCACCTCTTCGAGCAGCGTGGTGCGCGCCACGAAGAAGAAGGACAGGCGCGGGGCGAACTTGTCCACATCTAGCCCGGACTCGACTGCGGCGCGCACGTAAGCGATGCCGTCCGCGAGCGTGAAGGCGATCTCCTGCGCCGGCGTCGCTCCGGCCTCGGCCATGTGGTAGCCGGAGATCGAGATGGTGTTCCACTTCGGGATCTCGCGGTTGCAGTACGCGAACACGTCCGAGACCAGCCGCAGCGAGGGCGCGGGCGGGAAGATGTACGTCCCGCGCGCGATGTACTCCTTGAGGATGTCGTTCTGGATCGTGCCGGTGAGCGCGGCGGGCGCGACGCCCTGCTCCTCGCCGACCAGTTGGTAGAGCAGCAGCAGGATCGAGGCGGGGGCGTTGATGGTCATCGAGGTGGAGACCTTGTCCAGCGGGATGCCGCCGAACAGGGTGCGCATGTCCTCGATCGAGTCGATCGCGACGCCGACCTTGCCGACCTCGCCGTGCGCGATCGGCTCGTCGGAGTCGTAGCCCATCTGGGTCGGCAGGTCGAAGGCCACCGAGAGCCCGGTGGATCCGGCCGCGATCAGCTGCTGGTACCGCTTGTTCGACTCGGAGGCTGTGCCGAAGCCTGCGTACTGGCGCATGGTCCAGGGCCGACCGGTGTACATGGTCGGATAAACGCCGCGAGTGAAGGGGTAACCGCCGGGCTCGCCGAGTTGCTCGGCCGGGTCCCACTCGGCCAGGTCGGCCGGGCGATACACCGGACGGATCGGCAGGCCGGACTCGCTCGTCGCGGCCTGCTCGGACTGTGCTCGCTCGGACGGCATGTTGATACCTCGCGCAGTCGGAAGTCGTGGGGTCCGCACCCGTTCGGGTTGCAGCCTCTGCATCGAAGTATTGCGGATCGCTCAGCACCCGCACACCCCTGTTGTCGCGCGAATCACACCCCAGTACCGTCCACGCCTGAGGTGAATTGTCCGTATTGTCGGATGCGAGATCGCTCACAGTGGCCCCTTTAGTGGCGAATTCAGGGGGAGCCGCCTGCTTAACCTGTGCGTAGACAGGCAGGATCACTCCGCCTGAGCGACAACCGGAAAGGGCCGGGCAACGCCCATGGCTATAACCACGCCTAAGGTCGGCACCAGCGACACCCAAGGCACCCCGCCTGGGCGTAACGCACCCGCCTCCGGCAGCCCCGCCGAGACCTCTGGCCGTAAAGGTAGACGCGGCACGCTGTACCGCGGCCGCGAGGGGATGTGGAGCTGGGTGGCGCACCGGATCACCGGCGTGCTGATCTTCTTCTTCCTGTTCGCTCATGTGCTCGACACCGCGCTGGTCCGGGTCTCGAAGTCGTCGTACAACACGGTCATCGGCAGCTACAAGAACCCGATCACTAACTTCTTGGAGTACGGGCTGACCGCGGCGATCGTCTTCCACGCCTTCAACGGGCTGCGCATCATCGCGGTCGACTTCTGGGCGAAGGGACCGCGCTACCAGCGGCGGATGCTCTGGATCGTGGTCGGTGTCTGGATCGCCCTCATGGCCGGAATGCTCTACCCGATCACCGCCCACTCCTGGCACACCATCTTCGGGAAGTAGGCCCACGCCATGTCCATTCCCGCGTCCACATCCGCCGCCGCCTCCCCCGCGATCGAAGCGCCCCGCTCGCCGCACACCGCCGGCAGCCCGCGACTGCGCAGCCGCCGTACGCCGCGCGCCACCCGCACCAACTTCGAGCTCTACAGCTGGCTGTTCATGCGGTTCTCCGGCCTGCTGCTGACCTTCCTGGTGCTCGGCCACCTGTTCATCATGCTCGTGCTCGACGGCGGCGTGGAGAAGATCGACTTCGCCTTCGTGGCCGGCCGCTGGGCCTCGCCGTTCTGGCAGGTCTGGGATCTGCTCACGCTCTGGCTGGCCACCCTGCACGGCGTCAACGGCCTGCGCACGGTCGTCAACGACTACGCCGAGCGTGATGGCACCCGGCTCGCCCTCAAGGCGCTGCTGTACACCGCGGCGCTGCTGATGATCTTCCTCGGCAGCCTGGTCATTTTCACCTTCACCCCGAACATCAAGGCCTAAGGGCGCGCACGATGGCGATCAATACGCACACTTACGACACGGTCATCGTCGGCGCGGGCGGGGCAGGCATGCGCGCGGCCCTCGAAGCAGGTACGCGGTCGCGCACTGCGGTACTCACCAAGCTGTACCCGACCCGGTCACACACCGGCGCAGCGCAAGGCGGCATGTGCGCGGCTCTGGCCAACGTCGAGGACGACAACTGGGAGTGGCACACCTTCGACACG
>NZ_DATNGK010000326.1:0-6434 GCF_035605935.1 Actinocrinis sp.
CCTCGCACGCTGTCCGCAGCGCGCGAACAGAACCCGGCTTACAGGCCGGCTCGCCGTCAGATATGGCCGGAGCCAACAGGACCGGCCATATCTGCTGTGTTACAGGGCTGATTCAGGCTATCCGACGGGCCTGGTCATGCAATTGCCCCATCGGCCTTTGTTCGTGCTCTGATTGCTGAGTTCGAGATGTTCCGAGGTGTTCCTATTCGTGCGTCCTCGTCGGTCACCGTGTCAGGGCGGTGTTCTTGTCGCCATGGGCGCCTCACTGTTGCGCAGCCTTTGTCCGGTTCGCCGTCTCCCCGCGGTCTTGACCTGTGCTTTCGCCCCGAGCAGGGCCGCCGCGCGCCGCTGGGTCACTCGCGTAGGCGTCGTCGCGCAAATGGGCCAGAACCAGCAGTGCCTGACGGCAGGGGGCCAGATGGTGCTATCGGTTGCCGACCGGGCGGTGCGCCGCGGCGGGCGCGCCACGTGGCGCAGCGTGGGATTGGACGGATCGATTTCCGCGGCATACACGAGCGTGTGAAGTTCCTGGGCGACTGTTGCTCTTCGTCGCGAACCCATATCGGCGTCGCCATGCCATCCAGTCAGGCCCGAAGCCGATCTGCCGCTCGACTGGGTGGGAATGTCTCCTTCTCATCGTGACGGCAGCCGAAGGCGTCGGCGTTTTCTTTAGGGCCGTCACGGGTGACGCCGACGGTCGTGCGGTCTGAGCGCGTGGTCTGTGCGCGCCGTCAACTGCCCGGCGCGCACGGACTGTCGCACATCAGTTGATCTTCGCGATCGTCCAGAGCTGGGCGGTCGAACCGGAAACGCTTTCCTGGTCAAGGAACGCGCCGTTGGCCGTCGAGGCGCCGATTACGTTCAGCGCCAAGCCGCTGGCGCGGTTGACGACCTCGTACTTGCCGCCGCCGGTGTCGACCAGCGACCACTGCTGGCTCGCCGCTGCGGAGGACGGTTCCTCCACGACCGCGCTGCCGCTGGCGGTGGCCCCGGCCGAATCGAGGACGTCGTTCGTGAACACGTTGGTGATGGTGTAGTAGGAACCGGACTGGGTGAACGTCCAGTACTGGTCCGGGTGGTTCACGTCGCGGTACTGGTCGGCCTTGGTTCCGCTGCCGCCTCCGGCCACCTCGGCGTACTTGCCGCTGTTGAGGTTCGCCAGCACGAACTGGCCGCTGGTGAAGGCCGGGGGAGCGCTCTGTGTCAGATTCCAGCGCTGATTCGCCGCGGAGGTCAGCGGCGCCTGGGTGGCCTGCTCGTTGGTTGAGGTCTGGCCGTTCGCGTTGGTCGCCATGGTCAGCGCCAGGTCGCTGCGCCGGTTGGTGATGGTGTAGCCGCCGGCCGGGGAGGGCTGCACCGACCAGTCCTGCTCTGCGCCGCCGGTGGCCGTCCATTGGATCGCGCCGGTGCCGCAGGACAGCGAACCGGACGGGATCGCGAGGTACTTGCCGCTGAAGGTGTCGAGGATCCGGTAGTAGCCGTTGGTCTGGAGTAGGAACTGCCAGTTGTGGTCCGGTGTGCCGTTGTCGGGCGCCTGGACGACCGGGGCGCCGGAGTTGGAGTTGGGGATGCCCAGCGCCTGCGAGCTGAGGATGTTCTGGATCTTGTAGGCGGCGCCGGTGGAGATGCCGCCGCCGTAGTCGTCGATGCCGTAGGTCACCTTGTTGGTGCCGTTGGTGACCAGCACCCCGCCGCTGGTGACCAGCAGGCTCTTGCCGTCGGCGAGCGGGAGCAGGCCGCGGCTGTAGCCTGAGGCGGTGTTGGAGAACATCCGCACCCAGGTCGCGCCGTTATCAGTGCTCTCGTACAGCTGCTGGTCGCTGTACGCCGACACCACGATGGTGCCGTCCGGGCCGCCGGTCGGCAGCCACGTGTTGTACGGATTGGCCTGCGGATAGATGCCGTCGGTGGTGACCATCCGCACTTCGGCGGCCGAGGCGAAGTTCTCCGGGTTCGACGCGATCCGGTAGTAGACCGGGCAGCCGCCGCTCGGGGCGTTGCAGTACTCGTAGGTCAGGATGTAGTTGCCGTTTCCGAGCCGATGGACGATCGCCATGCCCGGCCGCGCGCTGTAGGTGGAGTACGCGACGTCGTCGACCTCGGCGGACCAGTGCACCCCGTCGGTCGTGGTGAAGTGGCCCAGCTTCTGGCCGTGCGCCGGATCGCGCTGGTCCGAGATCCAGGCGATCAGCTTGTTGTTCGCCACCAGGAAGTATGGTTCCCAGACCGGGGTGTATCCGTTGGACGCGATGGCGGGTCCGCCGCTGGCGATCGAGCTGACGAACGACCAGGTGACGCCGTGGTCGACGCTCGCGTACATGTCGATCTTGGTCTGCGAGTTGTCCGCCGGAATCGAGTCTCCGGCGGCGATGATCGTGCCGGCCGGGTACGCGCCGATCGCCTGCGGCAGTTCGTAGAGCACCGGTTCGAGCTGGATGTTGTTCCAGGAGTTCACCTGGTCGTGGATCGTGGAGACCTGCGTCCAGGAGTGACCGGAGTCGGTGCTGCGGAAGACCGGCATGCCGTTGTTCGAGTACTGCTCGAACGAAGCCAGCAGCGTGCCGTTGGAGTCGGTGCTGTGCTCCAGCCTGATCGCGTGAGTGTAGAGCGACCCGTAGGACGGTGCTCCACTTGGCGGCACCCACATCACACCACCGCTGTAGGTGACGGCGTGCGCAGTAGGGGCGATGGTGAGGGACGCGGCGGCAGCGGCCGCGCCGATCGCGGCAAGCACCGTTCTGGCGTTTCGTTTCGCGGGCATGATCTCGTGACTTCCTCGCCTATGAGAGAAGAACGGGTGACGCCAGATTGATGCGCTTCAATCAGGTCGGCCGGATGTGAGGCTGACATGAGGTAGGCAGATCGTCAAGTACACACGTGCGTAGAGATTGGAGCGCTTTAACCAACTCGGGTATCCTGCGCGTCACAACAGCAGGTTTGCGCGCGTCGGGATCGCAGGAACCCGACCTGAAGTCGAGGAGCGTCGTGGTAGCACGTCCGCGAGCGCAGGGGCACGGCGGTCCGAGCATGCAGGATGTCGCCGACGCCGCGGGGGTCTCGCTCGGCACGGTCTCGAACGTGCTCAATCACCCGGCGAAGGTCGGCGCGGAGACGGCGCGGCGGGTGCGCGACGCGATAGAGCAGCTGGGTTTCGTGCGCAATGACGCCGCGCGGTCGCTGGCCTCCGGCTCCAACAGCAGCGTCGGCATGGTGCTGGCCGACATCGAGAACTCCCTGTTCATCGATTTCGCGCACGGCGCGCAGGAGGCGGCGCGGTCGACCGGCCTCAACCTGCTGCTGGCGAACGCCGCCTGTGACATGACCCTGCAAGACAACTACCTGGACCTGTTCGACGAGTCCCGGGTGACTGGCATGCTGCTGGCCCCGATGGAGGATTCGACGGCCGGCATCGCCCGGATGCGGGCGCATGGGCGGCAAATCGTGCTGCTCAACTACGCCCCGAAGCCGGGCACGTGCTGCGCGGTGCTGGTCAACAACGAGCATGTGGGTTATCTGGCGGCCCGTCATCTGATCGACACCGGCCGCACTCGGCTGGCGTACATCGCGGCCCACGAGGACTATCAGCCGGTGCGCGACCGGCGCAGGGGCGTGCGCGCGGCCGTGGACGAGGCCGGTGCGGGCGTGGACCTGGAGGAGATCGACAGCGGCGGCCTGACCACCGAGCACGGCCACGCCGTCGGCAGGGCCCTGGCGGCGCGCGACGTGGACCAGCTGCCCGACGGCCTGGTCGTCGTCACCGACGAACTGGCCAACGGCATCATCCACGAGCTGCACACGGTCGCGGGCGTCCAGGTGCCCAAGCAAGTCGCGGTGGTCGGCTGCGAGAACAACCGCGCCGCCGGTCCCGCCGCGGTGCTGCTCACGGCCGTTGACATGCCGGGCCGGGCGATGGGCCAGGAGGCGATCCGGCTGCTGCTAGACGAGGTGGTGTCGGGAAAGGCGCACCGGCACGCCACCGTGGTGCTGGAGCCCGAGCTGGTCGTGCGCGCCAGCGCGCCGCGCCGAGCTGCTGCTGTCCCGCCGGCGCAGCGACCGGCCCTTCGCGCTCGACCAGCGCGTTGAGACTCGGTTTGGATACGCGAACGATCCATGCTTGACACCAAGCTGAAGCGGGCCGTACGGTCCCGGCAACATTTGAAGCGCTTCAAAGCGCTGCCGAGAGGACTCGCCGTGCCACTGCGCCACTTTCGCCCCCTCGCGCTTCTGTCGACCGCGACCACCACGATGCTGCTGCTGGCCGCGTGCGGCGGCACCGGCGGTGGCGCTTCGGCGGGCGGCGCCTCGCAGTTCAGCCTGACCATCAACGACGACAACCACATCGTGCAGCAGGAGCTGACCAAGCTGAGCACCGGCGCCTGCACGACGCAGAACCAGGCATTGCCGCTGCAGATCCAGACCGTGCCTATCGGCAACGTGGACCAAAAGGTGCAGCTGCTCGCCGGGCAGAGCGCGCTGCCGGTGCAGTTCGCCGCCGGAAACGCCCCGGCGCTGACCAAGACCCTGGACAAGGCGGGCCAGGTGCTCAACCTGGAGACCACGCTCAAGAGCCTTGGCGTGTGGGACGACATTCAGCCCGCCGCGATAAAGACCGTGCAGAACCTCTACGGCAAGTTCAACGTGATGCCCTATCAGTTCAACATCGAAGGCATCTGGTACAACAAGAAGCTCTTCGCACAGCACGGCGTCGCCGTCCCGACCAACTACGACGAACTGGTCGCCGCAGCAGCCAAGTTCAAGGCCGCCGGGGTCATCCCGTTCTCCGCCTCCGGCCAGGCCGGCTGGCCCATCACCCGCCTGATCAGCGGCTACCTTTACCGCGAGCTCGGCCCCGACGCGCTGCAGGCAGTCGCGAATGGCGAGGCGAAGCTGACCGACCCGGCGTACGTCAAAGCCGCGCAGGCCATCGCCGACCTGGGCAAGGCCGGCTACTTCGGCCAAGGCGTCGGCTCGATCGACTACGACACCTCCGTGCAGCAGTTCATCACCGGCAAGGCCGCCATGTTCTACATGGGCAGCTGGGAACTGGGCGACTTCAACGACGCGACCAAGGACCAGATCGGCGCCGCGAACATCGGCTTCATGCCGTTCCCGACCGTCGCCGGTGGCCAGGGCAGCGCGGACCAGATCCCCGCGAACGTCGGCCTGCCGGTCGCCGTCTCCGCCAAGTCGTACAACGCCAAGGTCGGCGACTGGCTCGGCTGCATCACCAAGAACTACGGCGCCGCCTCGCTCAAGGACCAGGGCACGATCTCCGGCTTCAAGCCCAACGGCGACGCCGGCTCGCTGCCGCCGCTCACCCAGCTGGTGCAGACCACGATCAACCAGACCTCCACGAGCGTGCTGTGGTTCGAAGCGCTGTTCAACACCAAGGCGACCGAGACCAGCCAGACCAACGCCGCGCCGCTGGTGACCGGCTCCATCTCCGCGCAGCAGTTCATGCAGAAGGTCCAGGACGATCTGGCCACCGGCTGACCCGGTCTCAGCCCGCAGTTGCGATCGAACCCCCCGCGAAAGAGCCCACATGCGTTCCGTTCTTGGCGACCGCCGAGCCATCGCCGTCCTGCTGGCCCCGGCGCTGCTGGTCTACACCCTGGTGATGCTGGTCCCGATGGGCTGGTCCCTCGGGTACACCTTCACGCAGGGAAACCTCATCCAGGGTTTCACCTTCAACGGCCTGGGCAACTTCCGGAAGTTGTGGCAGGATCCGCAGGCGCACTCCGCGTTGTGGTTCACCCTCAAATACGCGCTCGTGGTCAGCGTCGGGCAGGTGCTGCTCGGGTACCTGCTCGCGCTGCTCTACGTCTTCGTGCTGCGCCGCTCCTCGGCGCTGATCAGGACCCTGGTGTTCTTCCCGGTGATCCTGCCGACGGTCGCCGTCTCCCTGATGTTCCAGAAACTCTTCGCCATCGCGCCGCAGAACGGCCTGGCCAACGAGTTGACCGAAGCGCTGGGCATCCACCACGGCGACTGGTTCGCCAGCAGCACCGGCGCGTTCATCGTGCTGATCATCATGGACATCTGGCGTTCCATGGGCTTTTACGGCGTGCTGATCTACGCCGGTCTGCTCGACATCCCCGAGGAGATGCTCGAATCGGCGCGGCTGGAGGGCGCGACCGGCTGGCGGCTGGTCAAGCACATCGTGCTGCCGCTGTCCTGGCCGGTGCTGATCTCCGCGGTCGTGTTCAGCATCAACGGCACCTTGAAGGTGTTCGACTCGGTCCTGGCCTTGACCAACGGCGGGCCGGGCAGCGACACCACGCCACTGACGCTCTACATGTTCCGCACCGCCTTCTCCTACGGCGACTACGGCTACGGCAGCACGATCGCGTTCCTGCTGACCGTGGTATGCCTCGGCGTCACCCTGATCATCTTCCGCCTCTCGCGCCGCGACCCGACCAAGGGCTAATCAGTGA